>JAOPYV010000195.1 GCA_025964435.1 Thermoleophilia bacterium
GAGCGTGCCCACGAGCAGGCACGCCGCGAGAGCGACCTGATCATGCGTGAGGCCGGCCAGAAGGCCCGCGACATCGTGCACGTCGCCCATGAGGACAAGCAGCGCCTCGAGATGGTGCTGCGCGACCTGAGCAGCGCCGAGCAGGAAGCGCGCCAGCGCCTGCGCGCACTCGCGGGAGCCATCAGCAGCCACCTGGACGACACCCAGCACCTCGTGCAGGACGGCACCGCGAAGCTCAACTCCGTCATGCAGGCACAGCCGGAGTCAGCCGCCGTGCGCAACACGAGCATCGCGAGCATGTCCGACATGTCCGAGCGCGCAGCGCTGGTGGGGGAAGCCGTCTTGGCGTCCGAGCCGCCGCTGGCATCGAAGCCGGTCCTGCCGGCCGAGCCCGCAGCCCCGTCCCGCACCGAGCAGGCAGAGCGCGTGTCGCTCGACGCCAGCTCCGCGGCGATCGCGGTCGACCTGCCGGTCGAGGACCTCGCACCGGATGCACGACCCGCTCGCCTGCGCCACATCGCGACGAGCGAGACGGCCGATGCATTCTTCGATGCGCCGCCGACCTTCGACCCGTCCGAGCGCATCAGTCGCGGCGAGCGTGTCACGGTCTCCGACGGCGACGATTCCTGAGCGAAGCGGATTTCGGCACCTTCGCCCGAGTGAATCACGCGCCAGCCGGGAAGGTTCACCAGAGCCACCCGAATCCAAAGGATCGACCGATGCCCCTCACGTCCGACCAGACCGAAGCCCTCACCAAGCAGCTGCGCAGCGAGCGCGTGCGCATCCTCTCGAACATCGAGGGGCTCCGCGACGAGTTCGGTGACTTCGGCGACACGGGCGAGAATGGCCTCGAGACGCACATCGGCGACCAGGGCACGGTCACCTTCCTGCGTGAGCGCGACCTCGGGCTCGAGGAGCACGAGGAGCACCTCGTCGAGGAGATCGACGCGGCCTTCGAGCGCATCAAGGCCGGCACGTATGGCACGTGTGAGACCTCGGGCGACGAGATCCCGTTCGAGCGCCTCGAGGCCTGCCCCTGGGCTCGCACCACCATCGAACACGCCACGGCCTGACGGTCCGAACCGGCGTGGCAGCACGACTCACCTTCGTCATCCTGGCGGTCATCGTCTTCGTCGTCGATCGGGTGACGAAGCTGCTGGTCGAGGAGCGGATGTACCTGGGTGAACGCATCCAGGTCGTCGGCGATGTGTTCGAGCTGCGGCGCGTGCACAACCCCGGCATCGCGTTCGGTCTCTTCAGCGACGCGGGCTTCCTGGTCGTCTTCGGCAGCCTGCTCGTCGGTGCGTTGCTGTTCTTCTTCATGCTCCGTGTCGAGCCCGATGACTGGTTCTCGATCCTCGGCGGTGCGTGCATCACGGGCGGCGCGCTGGGCAATCTCGTCGACCGGATCCAGCACGGATACGTCGTCGATTTCCTGCACCTGCCGCGTTGGCCGACCTTCAACGTCGCAGATATCGGTATCGTGGTCGGTGTCGCGCTCGTCATCGTGTCCCAATTGCTGGTGATGCGACGCGAGTCACGCGAGACCGCAGCAGCCGAGGAACCACCAGTTGAAGATTGACGTCAGCGAAGACTTTGCGGGACAGCGCATCGACAAGTTCCTCTCGAGCATCGAGCGGATCGGATCCCGTGCGCGCGCTGAGAAGCTGCTCGAGGCATCGCTCGTGCTCGTCGGCGGAAAGCCCGCCATCAAGAGCCATCGGGTCCGGACCGGCGACATCGTCGAGGTGCCGGACGCGGAGCTTGCCGAGCCCGCACCACGCACCTACGAGGGCACGGCGCCGGTCGATGTCCTGTACGAGGACGACGACGTGCTCGTGGTCGACAAGCCCGCGGGCCTCGTCGTCCATCCGGCGCCCGGCCATCGCGCGCTGACGCTGGTCGAGCTGCTCGCCGGCGGCGGGGTCCAGCTCGCCGAGAACGACGACGAGGTGCACTTCCGCCCGGGCGTCGTGCATCGCCTCGACAAGGACACGTCGGGCGCGATGATGCTCGCCAAGAACCACCTCGCGCAGCGCGAGCTGCAGCTGGCGCTGCGCCAGCGCACCGCCAAGCGCGAGTACCTGGCGCTCGTCAACGGGCACGTGCCGAGCCGCGCCGGACGCATCGAAGCCGCGATCGGCCGCGACGTGCGCGACTCCTCGCGCCGCTCGATCGAGACCGACTTTCCGCAGGACGCGATCACCCACTTCGTCGTCCAGGAAGTGCTGCCGACCACGACGCTGCTGCGCCTCAAGCTCGAGACCGGCCGCACCCACCAGATCCGCGTACACATGGAATCGATCGGCCATGACGTCGTGGCCGACTCCGTCTACGGCAGCTGCCCGCAGTTCGGGCTCGAGCGCCAGTTCCTGCACGCCGCGAAGCTGACCTTCCCGCACCCCCGCACGGGGGAGCCGGTCGAGGTGGCATCGCCACTCCCGGAAGACCTGCAGGAGGCGCTCGCCGCCGCCCGCCGCGCCGTCCGCGAGGACTGAGCCACACCCGCCAGGAACCAATCCCGCACCCCGCCGCCCGTCGCCTGTCGCCGCCCGACCTCGACCCCTTTCCCTCCGAGGTGTGGCGGCTCACTCACGTATACGTCGACTCAGCCGCCACACCTCGCAGGCTGTGGCCGAGGTGTGGCGGGTCACTCGCGCATGGGACGACTCAGCCGCCACACCTCTGACTCGGTGCGTCCAAGGAGCAGTCCAGCGAACATGGGTTCCAAGAGCGTGACGACCGATGTCGGGTCATTCCGGACCTGGTCCTCGGTGACCGTCAGCACGCGGATGCCTCTCGCCGTGAGGTCCCGTCGGAGCTGTGCGTCCATCGCCCGCGCCCGGGCCCTGCGATGTCCCCAGCCGTTGACCTCCACCACGAGATCGTACTCGGGCCAGTAGAGGTCGACGCGTCGGAGTTGACCGTTGATATCGATCCGGAAGTTCACGAGTGGTTCCGGGAATCGCGCCATGCGAATGATCTTGAGCGTGAGGGCCTCGAGCGAGCTGTCGGTACCTGTCTCACCACGGCCTGACGACTCGAGTTCGACACGATGTTCCGATGGCCTCGCGCACATCGAAAGCGCTCCGCCAGCCATTGGAGATACTCAGTGTCGAGCTCGTGCCAGTGCTCGATCTCGTACAGGATCCGATTGAGATAGTTCGCGGAGGTCATCGGCGCCACGACGACGAGCGAGCGCTCGAGCCCCATGACACGGAACCCATCGTGTCGACGGACATCACGTGGATCGAGCGGCACGCGCGAGCGACACAGCCGCACGCCGGCGAGGGGATCGTGTCGTCGTGCGACGTGCAGGTGCACGATGCGATCGCGTTGTCGCGGGTTGGGGTGAGCGTCGAATGCACGGAAGCTCGACCATGCGGTCAACATCGAGTCCGTTCCTCCAGCGAGGAGTGCGGCCATCCATCGACCTCGTCCCGACAATCCCGGGTGACCGACTGCCCAGACACAGGGGTGCACACGATGCAAATATCCGCTGGTCTGCGCCCGGTGAATCTGCCCATGGGTCCAACCGTGCTGGAGGAGTTGCCGCGTGTGTACGGCACCGTGTTGAGAAGCTGCGAGTGCGTCGATTCTGTGGGGCATGCATCGACGATCTCGCAATGGATCTCACGACTTCCTCGCGCAGCGCAACGACTCCGAGACGAATTCGTCACACGCGATTCACGAGTGCACCTCCCTTATCGTGCCCGAGGTGTGGCGGGTCACTCTACGCATGCGTGACTCACCCGCCACACCTGCGGGGAACTGAGCTGAGCCACACCCGCCGGGAACCAATCCCGCCACACCCGCGTCCTACCTGCCGAACCCGAACGAGGAGCAGGAACGATGCAGGTTGGACGGATCGATCGAGCAGTGGCACTCATGCGCGCAGGTGGTGTGCTCGCGGCTGGCGGCTCGCTGCTGCTGATCGCGACCTGCATCATCGTCGTCGCCGTCATGGCCAGTGACGGGCAGTTCGGCGGAGCGTCACCCGATGACGGCGCGCCGACCTTCAGCACCACGGCGTCGGGCACCGTCGAGGTGCCACCGACGAGCGCGACGACGTCGATCCAGCTGCTCGGGTGCGGGGAGGGTCCGGGCAGCGCGCTGCAGCAGGCGAACGGCCGGCTCGCCGGCATGACCCGCACCTGGCGTGAGCTGGGCATCCCCAAGGGTGACATCTCCCGCGGCAACGTCTCGACCTCGCAGCAGTCGGCGAAGCGCTGGTGTACCAACCTCACGGTCGTCGCCACGGTCGACGACCTCGAGCTCGTCGACGAGGTGCTGACCGGCATCGCCAAGTACCCGCGCGGCATCCAGGGGATCCAGGGCCCGGCCTACGACTACGACCCGGCCAAGCTGGAGGAGGGCGCGCTCGACCAGGCGATGCAGGTAGCCCGCAGCAAGGCCGACGATGCGGCGCGCCGTGCCGGCACCAAGGTCGTCGGCGTGCGCACGATCAGCGAGGGCGGCGTCAACGTCCAGCGCCCCGAGGACGCGAACCCGAGCTACGAGCGCGAGATGTACGACACGTCCGGCACCGCTGGTGGCGTCGCACTGAAGTCGTACACGACCGCAGTCAGCCGCAATCCCGGCGAGGCGACGGCGACGGTCAGCGTCGAGGCGGTCTTCCTCCTGGATGACTGAAGCAGGAGGTGTGCCGCACGGGCGGGAAGGCGCAGGGTACGATCCTCGAACGACGGGCGGAACGGATTCTGCCCGGCACGATTCCATTCACGATCATGGAGGATCCAATGCAGATTTCCGCCAACCCGCTCAAGGTCATTGCCCAGGCCGGCTCCTTCGGTGCCATCAACGGTGCCATCCCTGCCGGTATCAGTGGCGCGGGCGTGCTCCGCTTCATCGGTGGCGAGGCCGGTGACGAGATCAAGGTCTCGGGCGCACTGACCGCCGACAGCCTCATGCCGGGTGCAGCACTCGGTGCCGCCATCAGCGCGCAGGGAAGCCTCGACGCGATGATGCCCTTCGGTGCCAAGGCCCGCCTCGAGCTGACGACCGAGATGTCGCCGCCGAGCCCCGCGCTCGCCAGCTACATGGAGCTGCTCAAGACGAATGCCGGCGCGATCGACGCCCTGCAGTCGAACGTCGATGATTCGACCCTCACCACGCCGGATGAGGCGCTCGCCTTCCTGCGAACGCTCAAGTCGGACGAGTTCGTCTTCGCAGCGCAGTCGGGTGAGCGCACGATCCTGTGGCGCGGCACGGAAGCCCAGCTCCCGGCCGGCCTCGCCGACGTCGTGCGTGGTTCCGACCAGCTGTTCGGCACGCTTGCCTAGTCGACGCTGACAGGCACGAAGCAGCGACCAGAACGACTGAGGGGCGCGTCCAGCTGGACGCGCCCCTCGTCGTACGTTCGAACCTGGATGCGCGCCCTACGGCAGGGCGGGGTTGACGGTCGCCGCGTAGGTCTCGGGGCGCCGGTCGCGGAAGAACTGCCACGTGTCACGCGTGCGCTGGATCTCGTCGAGGTCGATGTCAGTCACGACGATCGCATCGTCGGTGTCATTGGCCTGCGCGACGATCTGGCCCTTCGGGTTGGCGAAGTAGCTCGAGCCGTAGAACTTGTGCTCGCTGATCGGGCTCTCGACGCCGACGCGGTTGATCGCACCGACCCAGTAGCCATTGGCCGCGGCGCTCGCGGTCTGCTCGAGCTCCCACAGGTAGCGCGACAGGCTCTCGACGGTCGCCGACGGGTTGAACACGATCTGCGCGCCCTGCAGCCCGAGCTCGCGCCAGATCTCGGGGAAGTGGCGGTCGTAGCAGATGACGACGCCGACCTTGCCGACCGCGGTGTCGAACACCGGGTAGCCGACGTTTCCCGGCTTGAAGAAGTACTTCTCCCAGAAGATCGGCGCGACCTGCGGGATGTGCGCCTTGCGGTACTTGCCGAGGTGCGTTCCGTCGGCGTCGATCACGACGGTCGTGTTGTAGTACACGCCCTGCATCGCCTCTTCGTAGATCGGCACGACGAGGACGAGTGACAGCTCCTTGGCGAGCTCCATCATGAGCTGCACGGTCGGGCCGTTCTCGGCATTCTCGGCCGTGCGGAACCACTCCGTGTTGCCCTCGTCGGCACAGAAGTAGGGACCGTAGAAGATCTCCTGGAGGCACACGACCTGCGCGCCCTGGCTCGCGGCGTCGCGGATCATGCCGACGTGCTTGTCGATCGCTTCCTGCTTGCCCATGTTCGCGTGGGCCTGGATGAGTGCTGCCTTGACGATCGTCATGCGTGGATCTCCTGGAGTGTGGTGGTCTTCGGCCCGAGGTACTCGCCGGGCCGGCCGTGTTCGAAGGTGCGTCGATGGACGAACTTGCCGCGTCCCGGTGTGGCGGCGTCGGTCGCCTCGCCGTGCTCGATCAGCAGCTCACCGCGGCTGAACACGTGCGTCGCCGCGCCGCGCACGGTCGTGCCCTCGAAGTTCGTGTAGTCGACGGCGGAGTGGATCCGATCGGCCGTCCACGTGTACTCGACGTCGGCGTCCCAGACGACAATGTCGGCGTCGGAGCCCGGGGCGATGGCGCCCTTCTGCGGGTAGCAGCCGAAGAGCTTGGCCGGGTTGGTCGACGCGACTTCGACGAGCCGGTTCCACGACAGGTGCCCGTCGTGGACGTCGGTGGAGAGGAGGCTCATGCGTTCCTCGATCACCGGCATGCCGTTGGGGATGGCGCGGAAGTCGTCGGCGCCCAGCGTCTTCTGGTCCTCGAAGCGGAACGGGCAGTGGTCGGTGGAGATGACCTCCAGCTCGTCGCGGCGGATCGCCTCCCACAGCCGTGCCTGGTCGGCCTCGGTCCGGAGCGGCGGGGAGCAGACGAACTTGGCGCCCTCGAAGCCGGGGCGATCGAGGTCGTCCTGGGTGAGGTGGAAGTATTGGATGCAGCTCTCCCCCCAGACGCGCTGGCCATCCTCGCGTGCGCGGGCAATCGCCTCAACCGCCTCGCTGCACGTCACGTGCACGATGTACAGCGGCGACCCCGCCACCTTCGCAAGCGCGATGGCGCGCTCCGTGCTCTCGCCCTCGAGCGTGGACGGGCGCGTGCGGTAGTGCCAGCCGGGGGAGGTGTTGCCCTCGCTGATCGCGCGCTGGACGAGCGTGTCGATGACCTGCCCGTTCTCGCAGTGCATCATCACGAGACCGCCGTTGCCGGCTGCCCGCTCCATCACGGCGAAGAGCGTGTCGTCATCCACCATGAACACGCCCGGGTAGGCGAGGAAGAGCTTGAAGCTCGGCACGCCCTGCTCGACGAGCCAGTCGAGCTCCTCGATCACCTCGGGGCGAGCATCGGTGATGATCATGTGGAAGCCGTAGTCCATCACCGCCCGGCCGTTCGCCTTCTCGTTCCAGGTCTCGAGCCCGTCCCGGAGCGAGCCGCCCTTCGGCTGCTGCGCGAAGTCGATGTGCATCGTCGTGCCGCCGTGCAGCGCGGCCAGGTGACCGGTGGTGAAGTCGTCACACGAGGTCGTTCCGCCGAACGGCATGTCGAGGTGCGTGTGCACGTCGATCCCGCCCGGCATGACGAGCTTGCCCGTGGCGTCGACGATGCGGTCCCCGTCGCGCGCGAGGTCGGTGCCGATCGCGGCGATGCGCTCGCCGTCGATGAGCACGTCGGCACGGTAGGTGTCGGCTGCGGTGACGATGGTGCCACCCGAAATGACGGTCCTCATGGTTCCCCTCCACGGCGCTGGACGCCGCGACACTACCACCGGCTGAAGTCGTGCCAATCGCACTGTCCGGGCGGTCGCGACGAATTCGGCAGTTTTTCGAACTGTGTCAGGGGAGCCTTACTTCGAGATGTGTCTAGGATGACCTGATCGTGCGCGATATTCGGGGGCGCGCGTGGGACGTTCGAGAAGGGGAATTCCATGGCTGACGATCGGTCTCTGCTGGAGCGACACCGCAAGGTGCTGCCGAGCTGGATGGCGCTGTACTACGACGAGCCGATGCAGCTCGCCAAGGGCGAGGGCCGTCACGTCTGGGACGGCGATGGCAACCGCTACCTCGACTGGTTCGGCGGCATCCTCACCACCAGCACGGCCTATGGCCTGCCCGAGGTCGTGCAGGCCGTGCAGGCCCAGGCCGAGCGCATGCTGCACTCCTCGACGCTCTACCTGATCGAGCAGCAGGTCGAGCTGGCGGAGGAGATCGCCGAGCTGAGCGGCATCCCGGACGCCAAGGTCTTCTTCACGTCGAGCGGCACCGAGGCGAACGAGACCGCCCTGCTGCTGGCGACGAATGCGCGTCGCTCCAACCAGGTGCTGGCGCTGCGCAACAGCTACCACGGTCGCTCCTTCGCCGCCGTCGCGCTGACCGGCAACTCGAGCTGGCGCGCCTCGCAGCTGTCGCCGATCACCGTCAACTGGGTGCATGGCGGCTACCAGTACCGCAGCCCGTGGCGTGACGCCGCGCCGGCCGACTACATCGAGCACTGCGTGGCCGACCTGCGCAGCGTGCTGCAGACGAGCGCCTCGGGTGACGTCGCCTGCATGATCTTCGAGCCGATCCAGGGAGTCGGTGGCTTCGCCACGCCACCCGATGGCCTGTTCGGCGCCTTCAAGGAGGTCCTCGACGAGCACGGCATCCTCGCCATCTCCGACGAGGTCCAGACCGGTTGGGGACGCACCGGCGAGCACTTCTGGGGCTACCAGGCACACGACATGACGCCGGACGTGCTGACCTTCGCGAAGGGGCTCGGCAACGGCCTCGCGGTGGGCGGCATCGTCGCGCGCGGCGACCTGATGGAGTCCGTGAACGCGGGCTCGATCTCGACCTTCGGCGGCAACCCGCTCTCGATGGCCGGCTCGCTCGCGAACCTGCGCTACATGCGTGAGCACGACCTGCAGGCCAACGCCAAGGTCCAGGGCGCGACGATCGCCGGCGGACTGCGTGCCGCGATGGATGCCGGTGACCTGCCGATGGTCGCCGAGCTGCGTGGCAAGGGACTGATGTTCGCGCTCGAGCTCGTCGAGCCGGGCACCGACCGACCCGACGCCGCGGCTGCCGGCGCCGTCATGGAGGCGACGAAGTCGCGCGGCCTGCTCGTCGGCAAGGGCGGGCTCAACGGCAACGTCCTGCGCATGGCGCCCCCGATGACGCTCACCGCCGAGGAGTCGACCGAAGGGCTCGAGCTGCTGCTGTCGGCCCTCCGCGAGGTCCAGGCCGCGCGCCACGGCGTCGCAGCGGTGACGGCATGACCCCGCTGCACACGGGCCTGCGCCCGTCGGCGGAGGTCGAGGCCGACCTCTCCGAGCGCCTGCCACGGCTGTCGCGCAACGAGGCGTTCGCCGAGGCGTCCGACTGTCTCTACTGCTACGACGCACCCTGCATGAAGGCGTGTCCGACGAGCATCGACATTCCGGGGTTCATCAAGCTCATCGCGACGGACGATCGGCTCGGTGCTGCCCAGCGGATCCTCCAGCAGAACGTTCTCGGTGCGTCGTGTGCGCGCGTGTGCGCCACCGAGGAGCTGTGTGAGGAAGCGTGCGTCCTGACGCCCGGCGAGGGGCCGATCCTGATCGGTCGACTGCAGCGCTTCGCGACCGACCTGCTCATGGAGGAGGGGCTCGGCATCGATGTCGCCGGCTACGTGCCGGGCACGCCGACGGGCCGCTCCGTCGCAGTCGTCGGCGGTGGTCCCGCGGGGCTTGCCGCCGCAGCGGGCCTGCGTCGAGCCGGCCACGACGTCACGATCTTCGACCGCCAGCCGAACCTCGGGGGCCTCGCCACGTACGGCATCATCCCGCTGCGCGAGCCGACGGAAGTCGCGCTCTGGGAGGCCGAGCAGATCCGTGGGCTCGGTGTCACGACGCGCACGGGTGTCGAGGTCGGCGTGCATGTCAGCCAGGCCGAGCTGCTCGAGCAGTTCGATGCCGTCTTCCTGTCGACCGGCGCCGGCCGCCGCGTCTGGGAGATCGACCTCGCGGGCGCTGACGCCTCAGGTGTCGAGGACGCGCTCGAGTTCATCGAGCGAATCCGCGTGATGCAGCCCGCCAACGTCCCGGTCGGCCGCAACGTCGTCATCGTCGGCGCGGGCAACACCGCGATGGACGCGGCGACGATCGCAGCGCGTCTGGGCGCCGACACCGTCACGTGCGTCTACCGTCGTACGCAGACGGAGATGACGGGCTACCCGAACGAGTACGAGCACTGCCTCAAGGATGGCGTACGCTTCCGCTGGAACATCCAGCCGGTGCGCGTGCTGACCGACGCCGAAGGCGCCGTGCTCGGCCTCGAGTGCGCGGTCGTCGCGCTGGGTGAGCCCGGCCTCGACGGGCGGCGCATGCCGATCGTGACGGAGGAGCTCTTCACGATCCCGGCCGACCACGTGCTCCTGGCCACCGGCCAGCGTCGCGAGCCGTCGCTCTTCGAGGGCTTCGGACTCATCATGGAGCGCGATGGTCGCCCTGTCGTCACCGATCGCTTCGCGACGAGCGATGCGCGCGTCTACGTCGGCGGCGACGCCGTGCTCACCGGCAAGGAGCTGAGCGTCGTCGACGCGGTGGCCCAGGGCCGCGATGCCGCGATCGCGATCGATCGCTTCCTCGGAAGGAACTGACATGGCAGATCTCGCAACTGACACGGCCGGCATCCACAGCCCGAACCCGTTCTGGATCGCGTCCGGACCGCCCGGCAACTCGCTGCGC
>JAOPYV010000049.1 GCA_025964435.1 Thermoleophilia bacterium
TCAGGAGCCGTCCCGTGCTCCACCACCTACAGTGCGACGGACGGACGGATCTGGCAAGGGGCAGACCTCGTCAGGCGTCTGGAAGCTGCACGTCGAGCTCGATCGGTGCGACCTCGCCCCGCGCTCCACGAACGCCTTCGACACGGACGCCGAGCGTCTTGGTGCCCTGCGGCAGCCAGGGGCGGAAGCCGAGGTCGAGGCTGATCGTGTCAGCGAGCGAGTACTCGCCGCACACTGCGGAGCTGATCTCCTTACCATCGGCGAACAGCGTGATGCGCGGCCAGGACACGAAGGTGTCGTCATCGGCACGCGTGCCGTCGATGCGCAGGCGCAGCATGCCGCCTTCGTCGTACTGCTCGATGCAGGTGGCGACGACGACGATCTCCTCCGTGCGGGTCCAGCGCACGAGCGGCACGACCGAGCGCAGGTCGAGCGGCGAGAAGTACATCGCATCACCGGCGCTGCGTGCGAACGAGGGCTCGGACAGCAGGTTGCCGACGTCGACGCGCTCCAGCTCCAGCTTGGTTCCGGATGCCGGCTCCAGCGCGTGGATGCGGTCACTCGATGAGCCGACGGCGAGGAACCAGCCGTCGACGACCGTCGCCGACAGGGCGTTGCCACCTTCGAGGTGGACCTGGATCGCTCCGTCGGCGTCCGGCACCTCGCCGGAGAAGACACGTGACGTGCCGAGCATGTGCTCGTGCACCGTCAGCTGGCCGTCGGTCGTGCGCCACGTCGTGGCAGCACGGGTCGAGTCACGCTCGTGCCAGGGCTGGCGCACGCGCTCGGCCTGGATCACGGCGGTGTTCGCACCGCTGACGTCCTCCTCCGAGGGCCAAGGGCTGTCGACGTCGAAGCTGAGCAGCACGTAGGCGTGGTCACCGACCTCCACTGCGTCCCGTACTCGCACCGAATCAGCGAGCACCGGAAGGTGCGGGCGCAGCTGCGCCTCGCGCGCTGCCCATTCGCCGATGAGGTGGCTCCATGCCGATGGCTGCCGCGTCTCGCTCATAGCAGCGTCTCCAGTCCTGTGGTCAATCCAGTGAATTCATGTGCGCGGCGCGCCGCGAGCACCACACCTGCGGCATAGCAGGTGCGGTCGATCGCGTCGTGCCGGATGGTCAGCAACTCCCCGGGGGCACCGAACACGATCTCCTCGTGTGCCGTCGCGCCGGGCAGTCGCAACGCGTGCACCGGCACGCCATCGATGGATTCGCCGCGTGAGCGCAACATTCCTGCTGCGGCTTCCTCGCCGGTTGCGATATCCCCCGCGGGGCCGGGCGTGAGACCTGCCGCCCGTCGAGCTGCGGCGATGGCGCGGGCTGAATGCACGGCGGTGCCGCTCGGCGCGTCGCGCTTGCCGTCGTGGTGGGTCTCGATGATCTCCACGTCCGGGAAGTACGCGGCGACCTGGGTCGCGAGGCGGATCGCCAGCACCGCTCCGAGCGAGAAGTTCGGCACCTGGAACAGGGCGAGGTCGGCTGCTGCGAATCGGGCACCCAGCTCCTCGAGGTCGGCGTCGGCGATGCCGGTCGTGCCGAGCACGAGGTGGCGCCCCGATTCCAAGGTCGTCACGGCGTTCACGCGTGCGGCGTCCGCGTGGGTGAGGTCAACGACGACGGCGTCGCTCGGTGCCGTGACGAGCGCTTCGGCAAGCGATGCGAACGCACGGATGCCCGCCGGGAGAGGTCGCGTCGGCGTCGTCGCGACCGAGGGCGCGACGACCGAGTCGAGCTCGACGTCGCTGCGGCTGGCGAGCGCGTGCGCCACGGCGTTGCCGGTGCGACCGGTCGCGCCGACGAGGATGAGAGTCACGGTGTCAGTCATGCGCCAGCTCCCGCGCGCTCGATCGACAGGAGGCCCACGCCGTCGGCTGCGGCACGGACATCGTCGATGTCCTCGGCCACGGCGGCCAGCGAGAGCTTGGACGGGTGGAACAGCTCCTGCGCAAGTGCGTGCAGGTCGTCGCGCGTCACTGCGTGGATCCGCTCGACGGTGCGCTCGAGCGGCTCGATCGGCATCTCGTTGATGAGCGATGCGCCCAGGCGGTTGCCGCGCACGGTCGTCGATTCGAGCGACAGCAGCATGCGACCCTCGAGGTGGCCCTTCGCGAGCTCCACCTCCTCCGCGGTCGGCGGCTCCTGCGTGATGCGGTCGAGCTCGGCGCGCACGACCTCGAGCACCTCGGCGACGCGGTCAGGGCGCACGCCGACGTAGAGCCCGGCCTGGCCTGCCTCGGCGTGGTTGGAGAGGAAGGAGTAGACGGAGTAGGCGAGGCCGCGGCGCTCGCGGACCTCGAGGAAGAGTCGCGAGCTCGGCGCGTTGCCGAAGATCGTGTCCAGCAGCGCCGCCGCGTGGCGTCGCTCGTCGTTGCGCTGGATGCCGCGACCGGCGAGCACCAGGTGCACCTGCTCGGTGTCCTTGCGGCGCAGCTCGGTGTGTGGGACATGGATCGTCGGCGGCACGATGTGCGCCGTGGGATCGATGCCGGAGCTGGGAACGGCAACTGCGCCCGCGCGGCGCGCGACGAACTGCTCCTGCACGAGCTGGACGAACTCGTCGTGGTCGAGCGCGCCGGCTGCGCTGACGACGATGTTGTCGCCGCGATAGTGGTGCGCATGGAAGCGGATCACGTCGCCGGGTCGAGCTGCGGTGATCGATTCGGTCGTGCCGACGATCGGCAGGCCGAGCGCGTGGCCCGGGAAGACGAGCAGGTCGGCGAGCTCGTGCACGACGTCGCTAGGCGAATCCTCGTACATGGCGATCTCTTCGAGGATCACCTCACGCTCGGCGTCGACGTCGTCCTGCGCCATGCGGGGCGCGAACACCATCTCGCCCAGCACGTTGAGCGCGTCGCCGATGTGGCGGTCGAGCACGCGGGCGTGCACGACGGTGTACTCGCGGGTCGTCGCGGCATTGACGTCCGTGCCGATCCGGTCGAAGTAGCGGGAGATCTCCTCCGCGTCGATCCGGTCGTTGCCCTTGAACAGCAGGTGCTCGAGGAAGTGGGCGTAGCCGCGCGACTGGTCATTCTCATGGCGCGAGCCGGTGCCGATCCAGGCGCCGACCGCCACTGAACGCACACCGGGGACGTGCTCGGTCACCACACGCAGGCCATCTGCCAGCGTGGTGATCCGATGCACGTCCCCGGGAGCGTCAGTCATCTCAGCTTCGATCAGCGCTTAGCTGTCGTCGCCGCCGCGAAGGCGGAAGCGGAAGCGTCGGCCACTGCCCTCACCCTCAGCTGCGGGAGCCGGCTTGCTCTCCTGCTGCTGCGCGGGCTTGGGTGCGCGGGGCTCGGCGTTGGCGTTGCCGCTGCCGTTGTCCTTGCGCACGCGTGCCGGACGATCGCCCGAGGGGCGCTCGCTGCCGTCGATGGCGTCAGGACCGCTGCCTTCGCGTCCGCCACCGGAGCGCTGGCCGCCGCCGGAGCGCTGGCCTCCACCCTGGCCGCCGGAGCGCTGTCCGCCGCCACTGCCACCGGAGCGCTGTCCGCCACCGGAGCCGCCACGACCGCCGCCGCCACCGGAGCGCTGACCGCCACCGCTGCCGCCGCTGCCGCCACGACCGCCACGGTCACCGCCGCCACTGCGGGGACGATCGCCGCCACCGCTGCGCGGGCCGCGATCGCTGCCGCCTTCGCCCTTCGGGCGCTCGGGTCGCTGCTCGACCGCATTGCCCTTCGGGTCCTTGATCAGTGCGAGTGCGATTCGACCGCGGACGCTGTCCACCTCGACCACCTTCACGCCGACGACGTCGCCGACGTTGACCACGTCAGACACGTTCTCGACGCGATCGGGGCCCATGCGGCTCACGTGGAGCAGGCCGTCGGTGCCGCGCTTGAGCTCGACGAATGCGCCGAACTCGGCCAGCTTGACGACCGTGCCCTCGAACTCCTCGCCGACCTCGATCTCCTTGGTCATGCTCTCGATGGCCTGGGCCGCGTCGATCGCCGACTGCTTGTTGACGCCGTAGATCTGGACGGTGCCGTCCTCGCCGATGCCGATCGAGACCGTGTACTCCTCCTCGAG
>JAOPYV010000001.1 GCA_025964435.1 Thermoleophilia bacterium
ATCTTCTCGTCGGGGCCGGGGCAGCGCGAGCCCTCCGCTGCCTGCCAGCCGAGCACGCCGCCCATGCCGAGGCCGAGCACGACGAGCGCCATCCAGGAGCCACGTGGGCCGAGCTTGTTCCACATGATGAAGGCGAGGCCGATCGCCGCGAACATCGCGAGCGCACCGGGGATGGAGTACGCGGTCCACATGCCGATCGCCGCCATCGCGCCGAGCGCGGCCCATGCCAGGTGGTTGCGGGTCATTCCGGGGCTCCGATCAGCGTGACCCGCGGGCCGTCGCCCTGGTCGAGCTCGGTGCCCTCGTGCTTGCCGAAGGCTTCCTTGGTGCGGTGATCGGGCTTGCCGGCCGCGATCCATGCGTCGATCTCCTTGAAGAGCTCGTCGACCAGCTCGGCCTGTGGCACCTTGCGCAGCACGGCGCCGTGCGCGTAGAGGAACCCGACGTGGCGGCCGCCGGCGATGCCGAAGTCGGCGTTGCCCGCTTCGCCCGGCCCGTTCACGGCGCAGCCCATGACGGCGATCTCCATGATCTCGTCGCCGTAGTCGTTGCGCAGGCGGTCCTCGACCTGGCCCGCGAGGTCGACGATCTCCACGTCGGCGCGCCCGCACGACGGGCAGGCGATCATGTTGAAGCCCTTCTTGCGCAGGCCGGTCGCCTTGAGCACTTCCCAGGCGACCTTGACCTCCTCCACCGGCGGTGCGGAGAGCGAGACGCGGATCGTGTCACCGATGCCGTCGAGCAGGAGTGCGCCGAGGCCGACGGAGCTCTTGATCGTGCCGGCGAAGGGCGTGCCCGCCTCGGTGACGCCCAGATGGAGCGGGCAGTCGACCTTCTCGCTCAGCTGGCGGTAGGCGTTGACCATCACGACGGGGTCGGAGGCCTTCACCGAGATCTTGTAGTTCTGGTACCCCATGCGCTCGAGCAGTCGCACTTCCTCGAGCGCGCCCTCGACGAGCGCCTCGGCGGGCGACGGCACGGCCATCGAGCGCAGGTGCTGCGGCAGCGAGCCCATGTTCATGCCGATGCGGATCGGGATGTTCTTCGCCTTGGCGGCCTCGACGACCTGGATCACCTTGTCGTCGCCCCCGATGTTGCCGGGGTTGATGCGCACGCAGGCGACGTTCGCCTCGATCGCCCTGAGCGCGAGCGAGGCGTTGAAGTGGATGTCGGCGACGACCGGCAGCGGCGAGAACTTGACGATCTCGGGCAGTGCGTCGGCGTCGGGCAGCCCGGGGACCGCGACGCGGACGATCTCGCAGCCCGCCTCGAACAGCTCCTGGATCTGGGCGAGCGTCGCCTTGGGGTCGTTCGTCTGCGTGGTGGTCATCGACTGGACTGCCACGGGCGCACCGCCACCAACGGTGACCCGGCCGACTTGAACGCTGCGCTTACTTGCCATGTGGGAAGTCTACCGGACCTGCGCCTCACGGCCGGTGCATTGGTCAGGAGGGGCCGATCCCGACCGACTGGAGACCCACGGGACCGTACCCGGTCTCGACGAACGCCTGCCTGATGCTGTTGCCACCAGCGGTGGGTCCGCCGCCGCCGATCGCCGGCGCCGGGGCCGTCCTGCAGTTCGGTGCGACCATGGCGATCGAACCCCTGGAGGGCACGCCACTGCAGACCTTCATGACATCGACGTCGTCGATCTCGTCATGGGTGCATGCCGCCATCTCGGCAGTAGCCCGGCCACCCTCTGCCGTGCAGAACACGTGCCGGCGTGACTTGACGTGCGTGAGGACGTAGCAGCCGCCATAGGTTCCACCGAGCGGCGCGATGAAGGGCGTGCACCGGTTGCAGCTCCCGAGCCGCTCGCCCCCGCCATTGAAGTACCAGTAGCACTCGCCCCGCCCGACCACGGGAATCGTGGTGCCGGGGCGATACGACGTGCCCGCAGCGTCGACGACCGTGCCGTCAGGGCGCACCCAGATGCCTGCCTTGAGGCCTGCCGGGATGGGGCGGACGCTCTCATTGCGGTCGGTCGACCACGAACCGCCACCGTCGTCGAGGAAGCTGGTTCCCCAACCCGTCGTCGCCGGCGGCGAGTCGGTGCCGATGCCGGCGTTCAGGCCGGCCGTGAGGTTGGCGAGCCGAAGGACGTTGTTGCCGGCGTCCCGACCCGCGACACAGCCGCCCACCACGACCGGGACCTTGCCGCCGAAGGCCGCAGTGGCACGCGGCACGCACGGGCCAGCGGCCGGGAGCATGCTGGGATCGACCAGGTGGCGGAACGTGGGCATGGCCATCGTCGCGTAGGCAGCCGGCATCGCAGCGCCCTGCCGGATCTCGCCGGCCATCGGTGCGGTCGCGTAGTACGTCAGGTCGACGTAGAAGTCGTACCAGGTGCACGCAGTCACGAGCTGGTGCCGGTTGTCGATCGTGGTTCCGTCCGGCTGGATCATGACGAGGGCGTGGCCGACCTGGTAGCAGTTGTTTCCCACCTTCTTCCAGATCATGTCATTGACCGGGCACGAGTAGCCAGGCTGCTCGCAGGCACGGATCGTCTCTCGATAGTCCTCTGCCGAGTTGTTCCAGAGCGCCTCGAGCGCGGTCCGGTCCCCTTCCCAGCTGTCAGTCGGCAGCTTCAGGGCAACGGGCTGTTCCCCGGTCACAACCTTCGTCACGTTGTGACGCGTGATCGTGCGCGAGAAGGAGAAGTTGAGCGCGCCCGCGTCGCGGGGCCGGAAGGTCAGGAGCGCCCGGCTCTGCACGTCGGGCTGGACGATCATGCCGAGGCGGTTGCCGAGCCGATCGCGCGCCGGGATCATCTTCGAATCCCACAACGCCATGCCGGAGGTGGCGCCCGTCGGCGTGACGGACTGCAGGAAGTACACGCCCGCAGGCATCTTGCCGAAGCGGTACAGGCCCGGCTCGGAGCCGGCGAGGGCGTCGCGATCCGTCGCGACGACCGCTCCGGATGCGTTGACGACCCGGAAGGTGGCGGAGCCGCGGGTGACGAGCGACGCGGGTGAGAAGTCGCCCGTGACGGGGCGCCCGGTCGTCATGCCGTGGGCGGCGCCACATCGAGCGGCGGGCGACCCGTGCCAGAGGCTCGAGGCCGGCGGGCACGGCAGGAGGTCGACGGAGTTGGTCCCGCTCGCCGTGCAGCCTGCGAGCGAGCTGCGGTCGTCGACCTGGTTGACGGCGCGGCAGACCTCGACGATGAGCGAGCCTTCCGGCACCTTGCCGGCACGATCGACGGCGCTCTCGAAGATTGCAGGATCAGGACCGCCGAGCCGCGCGCGGGCGCAGGCGGCGACGACCACCTCGAGGTGCACCGTGTAGTAGTCGGGGATGCGCTGGTCGGTGTCAGCGGCCCCGACCTTGTCGATCGGTGAATCGACCGGCGTGGCGGTCGCCACGCGAAGCTCGTGTCGATATGGCTGGCCCGGAACGCAGGTCTCCCCCGCCGCACGGTCCTCGAGCAGCTCGACCGGGACGAACGAGCTGATGTTGCAGCCACGGCCCACCGTGGTGCAGGACTGCATCCAGTCACGGTCGCCGCGAAGGTGGTCGAAGGAGCGCTGGGCAACTGCGTAGAGCGACTTCGAGGAGTTCGCGGCGGACTGGGCGCGCATGCCGCTGGAGACCGCCAGCGCGAGTCCCGAGATGACCACGGTCAGCAGCAGGGCC
The DNA here is from genome assembly GCA_025964435.1 of Thermoleophilia bacterium. GTDB lineage: Bacteria > Actinomycetota > Thermoleophilia > Gaiellales > SKUG01 > JAGQUL01. The sequence goes on from JAOPYV010000001.1 coordinate 3,637, forward strand.
GCAACGAGGACCTCCACGATGGTGAAGGCGCGCTCCCCACGAGCGCGAGGATGGCCGACATCGATGAGTGTCGCGGGCACGGACACACCTTCGCTGTGGGACAGGACATGTGTACCATCGGCGCTGCGATGTCCCGCCTTGAACTCGAACAGGAACATGGCCGTACTACCGGCAGGCGAGACTGTCTACGAGCCGAGGGGCCGCCACGCCTCCGGTGAAGCAGTTCGCGTCGGCAGTCGTCGAGGTGAGGAGCTGCCAGCTCGTGGCGGTCGGGAAGTACGGTGGCGGGTTGTGGTACAGGTTCTGGTCATAGTCGTAGCGCCGACCAGCCGTGTAGCCGGAGACTCCACCGACGGTCATGTACGGCGGGAAGTGGCCCGTGATGGATCCGGTGACCACCGCATCGCTGCCACACGCTCCCGGCTGTGCGATACCGATACCGCGCAGCGCCGGAGTCATCGACAACATGCCGCCCTGGGCGACGAGCGCGGCGCGCACGTTGAGCGGACAGGCGCGCGTCTCGTCGGCGATGACGTCACCTGACGCCACGAACCCGACCGAGCTCGTGGTCGTGCCATCGCTTCCGATCCCGGACGGATCGACCAGCCGGATGCTCGGCACCTCGCTCTGGATCGTCGACGTGTTGCTCATCGCGAAGATCGAGGCCCGTGCGCCCGAGCCGAGGCGCCCACGCACCTCGACGGAACGGTCGAACATGAGCGCAGCACCGAAGGAGCCGGCGCTCGTCGGGAAGGCGAGCCGCTGGTTGCGCGCATCGACGCTCGGATACCCGGCGATGTCGATCATCCCGTTGGGGCGCAGCGTCACGATGTAGGGCCCGCGGAACGCAGGCGGCGAGTTCCGGCAGACGACGACGACGGGCTGTGCCTGGCCGCAGCGACTGCGCACCAGGGCGGCAGTCGACACGGTGCGAAGGAGGCTGTAGCTCTCCCCCGTCCCGGCGAACTGCTTCGAAGGATCGGCGCAGCTGCCGCCGGCCGTGCCGATCGACCCGGCGGCCGTCGAGATACGGGCGCTGCTGGTGCAGACCGCCGTCCCCGGCAGCGTGATGGCGTTGGGCAAGGCGGCAAACTGGTCCATGAACGATTGGTCGAGCCCGTTCGTGTGGATGCGCCCCGAGATGTTCGTCGTGGTGCCCATCTGGATCTTGCCGTCGGTCAGGATCTGGTAGTCGGAGAAGCTGCTGGGACGGACCACTGCGCGCAGCACGACCGGCTTCACGTCGTTCGCGACGGTGCGATCGGCGGGACCTTGCCAGCCGCGCACATAGACGACGACCGCTCCACCCGGCGAGGCGAACGCCGCACCATCCATGGCCCCGTAGCGTGGAGCAGAAACGGCCAGCACCTGCCAGAAGCGGTACGCACCATTCGCGACGCGACGACGCACGGTGACCTGGTCGACGGCCTTGACCAGGCGCGTATCGACGTTCGCGAACGCGGTGTCGCGGTTCCTGACGAGACAGAGGGCGGTCGCGGGCGATGCACACCAACCGGCTGACGGATCGGACTCGCGAACCGTCTCCGTCAGTGCGCTGAGCGTGAAGTCGTAGCCGGTGTGCTCACCGACGGAGTCCGCATTGAGCGCAGCCAGGTAGGCGCGGAGGCCGTCCTCCGCGGCGCCTGCGCCGATGCTCGTGTCAGTCGAGTCGCGTCCGCGATCACGGCTCGACATCGTCACCATCATGACGCCCGCAACGATCAGGCCGGCGACGATGAGCAGCACGATGGCGGCCACCAGTGCGACCCCGTCCTCGCTGCTGCGATGGCGACGGAAGCTCAGCATCCGAGGGCCCGTCGATAGCTGGAGTTGTCACGCGAGCGGATCGAGATGAAGTCGCGCGTGCTCGCCTCGGAGACGGCGGTGCCCCGCACGACGAGCGCCGAGAGGCTCATGCCGATCGACACGACCCGATTCATCTGGATCCCCGTCGCCGCTGGTGCGATCGACACACGGCATCCGGGAGCCGCACCGAGCACGCCGTAGCTGAACAGGCGATCGTAGGTGACCCCGGGGACCCGCTGCACGTCGTTGATGAGCACCTCGGATTCGAGCACTGCTCCGGACGAGCAGGCGGTGCCTGCACGGACGACGCGGGTCAAGCGGAATCGCCCGGCGGGGGCGCCGCTCGAATCCCACGTCACGCACTCGGTGCCCGATCCGCCGGGGATGTCGTCGGCCACGAGGTCGGCGCGGAACGTGAGCCGTGTCTGGGATGCCTCGTAGACGTCGGCGGGCTGCAGGACGCGGGGCGTCATCGGGTCATCGCTGCGGGCGACGAACGCCGGATCGGTGAGTGCACGCGCCAGCTTCGAGGCGTCGCGGATGTGGGTCTGGCCTCGGTCGGGCGTGAGCGCCGCCATGGTGTCCGTGCGGAAGCGGTCCGTCGCGTCGTCGACCAAGCGCGTGGCCGTCGCCGTCGCCGTCGCCTTGTTGGCGCCGCTGATGCCATCGAGCATCGGACGACCCACGAACGCCAGCACGACTCCGAGCAACACCATGGCCACCAGCACCTCGATGATGGTGAAGGCTCGCTCAGACGACACCCGTGGGCGGTGTGCGGACGGTTCCATGCATGATCCCTAGCGGCTTCGTACGCGTTGGCCTTGAGTCGTGAGAAGCGCGAACGATCCGACGGTTGCAAACTCAAGGTGTGTTGCACGACGGCCGACGAGATCCCCATGGACCCCCGCCGATCACAGGAAGACGCGTTCTCGCTCGTCGAGATCCTCGTCGTGATCGTCATCCTCGCCATCCTCATGGCCGTGTCGCTCGGGACCCTGCGGGGGTCGAAGGATGCCGGCAGCACGACGCGTGTGCTCGGTGCGGCCACCTCGTACGTCGATGCGATCGAGCAGTTCTCCAAGGACGCCCGCGGCCGCTACCCGCGCGCCATCGGCTCCGTCGACTGGCCCACCGGCACGGTTGGCCCGGTGTCGGCGCTGGCACGCGGCAACGGCGAGTACCTCCGCTCCGTTCCCGAAGCGGTCCAGCAGCAGGTCGTCGGCGTCGGATCGGCAGGTCGCGACGGTCGACTGAACTATGTCCCGACCGCTGCCCGCAACGGCTACGAGCTCCAGGTGCTCGGCAAGGGCGACGTCTACCGCTGCAGCTTCAGCAAGAACGTGACGCGCACCGGGCTCAAGCCCTGCACGATCAACTGACGCGCGGCTGATCGCCTACGTGACCTGGGGTGCTCCCAGGTGCCGCGCGACGACCCCGTGGGACGCCGCGAGCTCCTCCGCGATCACTGCACGATGGCAGACGCGATGGTCGTGCTCGAAGCAGAGGATCGCGACGTGCTCCTGCGCGACGCGCTGGGCCAGCGTCTCGAGCGCGAGCCGGGCCGCGAGGTCGCCGCGGAGATAGGCGCGGTACTCCTCGCGGGCCTCCTCGGTCTCCTTGGCACGGAAGCGGGCGCGGATGTCGAGCGGCGTGCCGAGGTCGCGCAGGTGCTCGTACTCGATGCCGACCTCGGCGAGGCCGGCGGCGAGCGAGGTCTTGGAGAAGCCGGGCTTGCGGCTCTGGGCGCGGATGCGCACGTCGACGAGGCGCGAGACCTCGTCATCGACGAGCAGGCGCAGCACGTCGTGCTGGGCGCGCCCCTCATACCCGACCGTGGACATGATCGGATGGATGCTCATCCGCGGATGCGCCCGATGTCGTTCGTGAGGCCGATCATGAACAGCACGAGCACGAGACCGATGCCGACCATCGAGTAGCGCTCGAAGACGGCACGCGGCACGGGACGCCTGCGGATCGCCTCGAAGCAGCCGAACAGGAGATGACCGCCGTCGAGCGGCAGCAGCGGCAGCAGGTTCATCACGGCAAGCACGAGGCTGATGACGCCGGCGTACCAGAGCAGGCGATCGTTCTCCTCCACGACGTCGGCGACATGCACGATGCCGACGACGCTGCCGACCTCCTCGCGTGCCTCTGACTCGAAGAAGAGCTTGGAGAGGCCGGTCAGGTTGCCCCAGCTGATGGCGCGCATGTCCTCGAGCGCGGTGCGCGCGCCGAAGCCGAGCGTGTGGTCCTCGGAGCCGACCCGTTCCTGATCCGCACCGGCGAAGGCGACGCCGATCAGCGGCGGACCCTCGTCGTCGAGGGAGCGCGGCACGAGCGTCTCGGTATGCGTCGCGCCGTTGGCGTCGACCCATGCCACGTCGGTGGACTTGCCACGACCATCGTCGACACGATCGTTCAGCTCGCCGGTCGTGAGACCTTCGACCGGACCGTTCCAGCCGGTGATCTCCGACTTCGCGGTGATGCCCGCCTCCTCGGCAGGACTCTGCTTGGTGACCTCGCCGACACGCAGGGGTCCGGAGATCTCGTAGACCGGCACGAGCGCCCAGTAGAAGATGGCCAGTGCGATGAACGCAACGACGAGGTTGACGAACGGGCCGGCGAAGATGACGACCATGCGACGCCAGAGGTCCGCGCGCCAGTAGGCCTGCGGGTGGCAGTCGTCGAGCAGCCCCGTGACTCGGCTTCGCGCGGTGGTGATCCTGGCGGATTCGGGCTGGCGAGCCAGCACGTCATCGACCTCACGCAGCGGCGCGGTGAGCTGGTCGGCTCCAGCGGCGCCATCGATGCGGCGCAGCGCGGCGTCGAGCTCGAGCGCGTCCTTCGGATCGGCGAGGTCGATCCCCTCCATCGCCCAACGGACGCGTTCGGCGGACTCCCGCGGCACGGGCTCGAACATGCCGGGCAGCTTCACGAATCCACCGGCCGGGATCGACCCGATGCCGTACTCCACGCCCTTGATCGACTTCTTGAAGATCGCGGGTGGGAAGAAGACGTAGAACTTGGTCGCGCGGACGCCCACGGCGCGCGCCGCGAGGAAGTGTCCGAGCTCGTGCAGGACGACCAGGACGATCAGTGCAGCTATGACGGCCAGGTAGGGCATGGCTGCATCCTGCCAGATGGCGTGACGCGCTCGTCTGTCATGCTCCGGCTATGACCTCTTTCGAAGACCACGCGGTCGCATTCGCGGCGTACCTCGATTCGGTAGTTGACGACGCCGAGGCTGCGGCGCAGCTTCCCGCGCTTCGTGACGCGCTGCACCTGGAGGCACGACCCGACGAGGCGCACGACCTCCTGCTCGACATGGACCGCCTCCGCGACGATTCCGGCAGCGGCGTCCGGGTGCTGCGCGTGCGCAACGACGACGACCTCGTCGCGTGGTCGCAGCTCGTGGCGGATCAGCTGCCGCTCGAGGATGGCCTGGCGCCGCTCCTGACGACCGCCGTGCAGGCTGCCGGCTTCGGGCCGAACGCTCCGGCGCAGGCGTTCATCGGATTGCTCGACGGCGTGCGCGTCGGCACCTCATTCGTGTACGCCGAGGGCGAGCTCGCCGGGATCCACGCCGTGACCACGGCCGCCGAGGCACGACGACGCGGCATCGGCCGCGCGTTGGCCGAGAAGGCGATCCGCGGCGGGGAATCCGTCGGCGCGCTGCACGCCGTTGCACGCGTCAGCCGTGAGATGCGCAAGAACGGCGAGCGCATGGGCGCCCGCACGATCGAGTGATCCGCGGCGCTTCAGGTAGTCCGCGGCGCGATCAGGTGAACCGCCGCGTGATCGAGTGATCGGAGGGCGCAATCGAGTGATCGGCGGCGGCAGCCGCCGTGTGCAGTGTCCTTCGGCAGAAGCTGACACGCGATCCTGCAGACGTGTGGAACCTGAAGACCCAATATGCACGGCGGCTTCAACTGATCACTGCAACGCAGTGCCTGATTGAGCTTGTTTCGACAAGCAGTTCAGGAGGTGGTTGGCATGACTCAGGGTCGTGGGCGAGGGTGGAGAGCGGTGCCGGAGGAAACTCGTCGGCGAATTCTGCGGTTGGCGGCGAAGGGACTGAATCCGCGTGAGATAGCGGAGTTGGTCGGGTTGTCGAAAGGCGGTGTCGCGGGGATGCTGGCGCCTCTGGGTGGGGTGGTGCGTCCGGAGATGTGGCAGCCGTCGGAGTCGCGGTTGTCGTTGGAGGAACGGATCGAGATCCAGGTCGGGCTCGAGCTGAAGCGGTCGTGTGCGGAGATTGGGCGGTTGATAGGGCGGTCCAAGTCGACGGTGTCGCGTGAGATTGGCAAGCACGGTGGGCGTGATGGGTATCGGCCGATGACCGCGCATCGTGCGGCGCGGGATGCGGCGCGGCGGCCGAAGCCAACGAAGCTCGCGGGAAACGACGCGTTGCGCGAGCGGGTGACTGTGGATCTTGAGGCGCGGTGGTCGCCGCAGCAGATCTCCCGCCGCCTTCGCGCGGAATTTGGCGATGATGAGTCCATGCAGGTGTCACACGAGACGATCTACAAAAGTTTGTACGTCCAGGCGCGCGGCGAGCTGCGCCGCGAGCTGACGCGCTGCCTGCGCAGCGGCCGCGCGAAGCGCGTGCCGCAGGGCCGCGAACACCGCCGCGGGCGGATCGCGGACATGGTCATGATCAGCGAGCGCCCAGCCGAGGCCGAGGACCGCGCCGTGCCCGGCCACTGGGAAGGCGACCTCATCCTCGGCAAGGGCAACAAAAGCGCCGTTGGAACGCTCGTTGAGCGCTCCACCCGGTACGTGATGCTGCTGCACCTACCCGTCGACCACGGCGCCGTCGCGGTCCGCGAAGCGATGCAGGACATGATCCTGACACTGCCGCAATCGCTCCGCCGATCGATCACGTGGGACCAAGGCAAGGAGATGACCGAGCACGCCCGATTCACACTCGACACCGAGATCCCCGTCTACTTCTGCGACCCACACAGCCCCTGGCAACGCGGCTCGAATGAGAACACCAACGGCCTGCTGCGCCAGTACATGCCCAAGAGCACCGACCTGTCCCAACACACCAAATCAGACCTCGACGCCATCGCCGACTCACTCAACGGACGACCTCGACAGACACTCGACTGGATGACACCATCCGAGAAGCTCAACCAGGTCCTCGTTGCACTCACCGGTTGAAACCGCC
>JAOPYV010000018.1 GCA_025964435.1 Thermoleophilia bacterium
ACGTCGGTGTCGGCGAAGTCGAAGACGTTGTAGAGCATCTCCTGCTCGCTGTCCTCGAGCACGCCACCCTTCGATGACTGCGAGACGAGCATCTTGAGCTCCTCCTCGCTGTGGATCAGGTGCATGCCGGGCGCGGGCTCCACCTTGAACAGGCGGAACAGGATGTCGGCGCTGCCGTTGAGCAGCCAGATCGCGGGCGTGAATACCTTGCGCAGCACGGTCAGCAGCGGCATCGCCGCGAGCGAGATCGCCTCCGCCTTCTGCAGCGCGAAGTTCTTGGGCGCGACCTCACCGATCACCACGTGGAAGTAGGTGAGCACGGAGAAGGCGATGATCAGCGAGACGGCGTGCAGGCCGGCGCCCTCGATGCCGAGCGAGCTGAGCGGCTCCTCGAGCATGGCCGCGATGGCCGGCTCACCGAGGAAGCCGATGCCGAGCGAGCACATCGTGATGCCGACCTGGGCGGTCGAGACGAACTGGTTGATGTCGTCGAGCGCATGCTTGACGAGCACGGCTCGGCGCGAGCCATCGGCGACGAGCTCCTGGATGCGGGTGCGCCGGACGCTGACGAGCGCGAACTCGGCGGCGACGAAGAATCCGTTGAGCAGGATCAGGCACACCACCGCGATGAGCGAGGTCGGGCTGAAGTCACTGGCCGCGACGAGCGGCACGGGGCTCAGGAAATCACCCATGACGCTGCTCCCGGCCATGGTTGGGCGGCGGGATGGTCAGGGGTGTAGGTGTACTCGACGGTTCTTCGTCCATGGGGCGTTCATCGCTCAGGATAGCAGTGCCGGCGCGAGGGATGCGTCGGTGGTGGCCCGGGCGTTGGGTTGGTCGTACCCCGCGGGCCGCAAACGCACGCACCGACGGTCGATTATGCTCGGAGCGCACGCGCGTCCAAGATCCGACGAGGAGCTCCCCATGACGACCACGTTCCAGCGACCGATTCGAGAGACCGGAGTCAGCGTCAGCGAGATCGGATTCGGGGTGTGGACCATCGCCGCCGGCTGGTGGGGCCACTACACGCCCGAGGAGGCCGCGAAGCTCATTCGTGAGGCCTACGACCTGGGCATCACCTTCTTCAACACGTCGAACGCGTACGGCACCGACGGCTACGGCGAGACGCTCGTGCGCGACGCGCTCAAGGACGTGCGCGAGCACGTGACGATCGCCACCACCTTCGGCTACGACCTCGTCGCCGAGCGCGCACCGGGCCGCTCCGGCCAGGCGGAGCGACCGCACGACTGGTCGGCCGACAACGTGAAGCGCTCGCTCGAGCAGGGCCTGATCAACCTCGACACCGATTCCATCGACCTGTGGCAGCTGCACAACCCGCGCCAGGACGCGATGGAGAACGACAAGCTCTGGGAGCTGCTGTACGACCTGCGCAGCCAGGGCATGGTCAAGGCGATCGGGCCGTCGATCGGGCCGGCGATCGGCTGGAAGGACGAGGGCCTGTTCGCGTTGGCGGAGCGCGACATCGACTTCTTCCACCACATCTACAACATGCTCGAGCAGGAGCCGGGCCGCTCGTTCACCGAGGCGGCAGCCGAGCGCGACGTGGCGATGCTCGTGCGCGTGCCCCACTCCTCCGGCCTGCTCGAGGACCAGTTCACGCCCGACACGCGCTTCGAGGAGACCGACCACCGCTCCCACCGCCGTGAGGCGTGGCTCAAGGACGGCCTGCAGAAGATCGACGCGCTGCGGTGGCTCGTCGAGGACCGCGATGGCGCCACGCTGGGCCAGATGGCCATCAAGTGGCTGCTCGCCGACCCGCAGACCGCGTGCGTGCAGCCGAACATCAACACGATCGAGCAACTGCGCGAGTTCGCGGCGGCACCGACCGTCGAGGACCTGGACGCCGATGAGCTCGGCGAGATCGAGCGCCTGTACGACCTCGGTTTTGGCGTGACGCCGAGCCCGGAGCCCGGCGAGCGGCTCATCAAGGCCTAGGGATGGCGTACACCGCCAAGACCACCGAACACGACGGCGACGTCGAGGCCTTCCTCAGCGCAGTCGCGAACGAGGTGCGACAGGCGGATGCGCGGGAGCTCGTGACGTTGATGTCCGACGTGACGGGCGAGCCGCCACGGATGTGGGGCAGCTCGATCATCGGCTTCGGCAGCTACCACTACCGCTACGCCTCGGGCCACGAGGGCGACACGGCGCTGATCAGCTTCGCACCGCGTGCCACGTCGCTCGTGCTCTACCTCAACGTGGATGCCCACGCGCACGCCGACGACTTCGCCGCGCTCGGCCCCTACCGGGCAGGCAAGGGCTGCGTCTACATCAAGCGGCTCGTCGACGTGGACCATGACGTGCTTCGCCGGCTCATCGAGGCTGCGGTCGCGACGCGCGAATAGATACTCGCCCTCAAGCGAAAGTCAACTCTGCCGACAATCCATGCTCATGGATGTCCCACGCTCCCTTCACGCCTGCCTGCGATTCGGCACGCACGTTCTGCTTCCCATCCTGCTCGTCCTCATCGCCCTGCTCGCGGCGAGTCCGGCTTCCGGCGCCACGCCGAAGCTCGTGGTGCGCGGCACCGCGGTTGAGGGGTCGGCGCTGACCGTCAAGGCGCCCAAGGGCGCGAAGCTGTCGTGGCTGCGTTGCACGGCGACCGGTGCGAAGTGCCGCGCCATCAAGGGCGCGAAGCGTGCCGGCTACGTCCTGACGACGGCGGATGTCGGAAGTACCGTCCGCGCAGCGACCGGGGTCGGTACGCGCCAGCTCCGCTCGAAGCAGTCGATCCGCGTCCGCCCGAAGGCGCCGATCGCCACCACCTGGCCGACGGTCTCAGGCTCGGGCGTCGTCGGCTCGGCCCTGACCGCCACGACCGGTACGTGGGCCCCCGCAGGGCGCACCTACGCGTACCAGTACAAGTGGCTGCGGTGCTCGTCGACGGCCTGCACGGCGATTCCCGGCGCAGTGGGTTCCTCCTACGTCCCGACCAATGCCGACTCCGGGTTCGCGATTCGCGTGGAGGTCACCGCCCTGACGAGCCTGCGCACGCTCCGCGGCGTGTCGAACAGCGGCGTCGCTCGCTCTGCGGTCGGCGTCACGCCCTTCGACGCGTCGGTCGTCAACACCAAGGCGCCCGCCATCCTCGGTACGGCGAAGGAGGGCGCACAGCTGCAGGCAACGCTCGGCGAGTGGTCCGCGCTCGGGCTCCCCGTCACGACCAGGGTTGCATGGACGCGCTGCCTGGCCACGTGTACGTCGATCGCAGGCGCCGACGCCCTGACCTACGTCGCGACCGCCGCCGACGTCGGGAGTCGGCTCCGTGTCGACGTGACCGGCACCACCGGACCGTCGAGCGCCACTGTCTCGAGCTCGATGTCGGCCACCGTCGCCGTCGCGGCACCCACCAACGTCACCGCACCGACCCTCTCGGCAACGGGAACGCCAGGCATCGGCGACTCGATCTCCGTGACCAACGGGACGTGGAACGCATTCGCGCCGACCTCCTTCAGCCACCAGTGGCAACGTTGCACACCGCCCGGTACCAGCAGCTGCACCGACATCCCCGGCGCCACGAGCACGCCCTACGTGACCGTCGCGGCCGATGCCGATTCGACGCTTCGTGCACGGGTCACGATCACCCACCTGACCGCCTCGGCGATCTCGACCAGCGGCGTCACGCTGACCGTGACCGGCGCCGGACCCACGAGCACCGCGGCCCCGATCATCTCGGGTCAGGTCATCGACGGCGCCACGCTCACCACGAGCGGAGGCACCTTCGCTGGACCCGGCTTCATCACGACTGCCGGACAGTGGCGACGATGCGACGGCGCGGGCGCGAGCTGCGCCGACATCGCGGGAGCGACCGCCTCAACCTACGTCCTCGGAGGAGCTGACGTCGGCTCGACGATCATCCATGCCATCACGGGCACGAACGCCTGGGGCAGCGCGACGCGGGCGAGCGCGGCCACCGCAGTCGTCGCGACGGCGGATCCTGCCAACGTCACACTCCCCTCTATCGCGGGCACGCTGTATGACACCGGCTCCGCGACTGCCACGACCGGCACGTGGAGCGGACTGACACCGATGGCGTTCACGCACCAGTGGCGGCGCTGCGATGCGGGCGGCGGAAGCTGCACGAACATCGCAGGGGCGACATCCGCGACGCATGCGGTCACCGGCGCCGACGTGGGGAGCACGCTGCGCGTCGTCGTGACGGCGACGAACGCTGCACATCCAGCGACTGACATCTCGGCGACGTCCGCGGCCAGCGGACAGGTCGGCGCGTCCCCCGCGCCCGCGCTCGTCACGGTGCCGACGGTCACCGGCATCGTCGAGGACGGCGCGACGCTGACCTGGCACGCCGGCACCTACACCGGCCAGCTGCCGATCAGCTTCACGCGGCAGTGGCAACGCTGCGATGCCAGCGGCAGCAGCTGCGTGAACATCGCCGGCGCGACCGCCGCGACCTACGCCACCACGGCCGCGGACGTCGGCAACACCCTGCGCGTCCAGGAGCAGGCGACGAACTCCTTCGGCTCGACGCCGCTCGCGGCGAGCTCCGTCACGTCCGCCGTCGCACCGGTCGTTCCAGCCAACGGCAGCCTGCCGACGGTGACCGGCACGAAGGTCGACGGAGCCACGCTGACCGCGACGAGTGGAACGTGGACCGGCACACCAACGATCACGCATGCGTACCAGTGGCGCCGCTGCAACTCCAGCGGCGCGGCCTGCGTGGATGTCGGGACGAATGCGACCACGTACCTGCTGACCGCCGCTGACGTAGCCAGCACGATCCGTGTGGCCGTGACGGCCACCAACGCGGCAGGGCCTAGCCTCGCGGCAACCTCGGCGGCGACCACGCTCGTCGCCGCGGCGCCGCCCGTCGCGAGCACGCCGCTGCCAGCGGTCACCGGAACGAGCGCGCGCAACGAGGTGCTCTCCACGACCAGCGGGACGTTCACCGGAACTGCACCCTTCACCCACACGTACCAGTGGCAGCGCTGCAACGCGGCCGGCGGCGCGTGCGTGTCGATCGCCGGCGCCACCGCATCGTCCTACACGCTCGTGCTCGCCGACGTCACGAAGACGATCCGGGCACAGGTCACCGCACACTCCACGCTGATCGTCGCGTCAGCGGTCGCCACCAGCGCCGCGAGCGCCGTGATCGCCGATGTCGTCATTCCCCCGAGCGAGACGACGGCCGTTGTCATCGGCGGCCTCGCCGAGCAGCACACGACGCTCACGCTCACCCCAGCCGTGTTCGCCGGCACGGGTCCGATCACGCACGCGTACCAGTGGCAGCGCTGCGACAGCGTGGGTACGAGCTGCGTCAACGTCACGAACGTGGGGGATCCGAGCGGGCTGACCTGGACCCTCGATGCCGCGGATGTCGGATCCACGCTGCGCGTCATTGACACCGGTACCAACAGCGCGGGATCCGCGCCGTCCACGAGCGCCCCCACCGACGTGGTGATCGAGACCGTCCCGGCAGCCAATACCGAGGCACCAGCCATCACCGGCCAGCTGGAGGAAGGCGTCACGATCTCGACGACCGGCGGCGTCTGGGCCGGCACGCCCGTGCCGAACGTGGCTGTCGCGTGGTACCGCTGCAACGTCGACGGTTCAGCGTGCGCCGCGATCAGCGGAGCGAACGACATGTCGTACACGCTCGTCGCGGCCGACGTCACGTTCGCCGTCCAGGTCCGCGCCGTCGGCTCGAACACGTACGGGACCGACACGGCATCCTCCGCGATCAGCAGCGAGGTGGCGCCCGCTCGCATCCCAGTGAACAGCGGCACGCTCCCGTCGGTCTCCAGCCAGTCCACGATTCCCGAGACCACGCAGGACCTCAACGTCGCCGACGGCACGTGGACGGGCACCGAAGCGACGAAGACGTACCAGTGGAAGCGCTGTGACCAGTACGGCGAGGTATGCGCGCCGATCGCGGGGCAGACGGAGACGACGTACCACCTCGTCCACCCCACGGATGCCGGGAGCACCTTCCGTGCCGAGGTGACCTACACCAACGTCGCGGGAACGGACATGGCCGAATCTCCAGCGACGCCCGTGGTCGTGGCCGCCACGCCGCCCGCGACGTCGGACCCGCTGGTGATCGAGCAGGATGCGAATGCGACGATCAACATCGTCACCGCTCCTGTCTGGACGGGCACCGAGACGATCACGTACGAGTACGAGTGGATGCTCTGCTACAGCGCAACCGAGACGGATCCGTCCCAGTGCGATTCCCATGCGGGACCGGATGGCAACTCCTCCTACACGACGACCAGTGCAGACTTCCAGGATGTTCCTGCGTGGCTCATGCTGCGCATCTGGGCGACGAACCTGATCGAGCCCGATGGCGTGTCGTCCGAGCTGTCGAACGGGATCTCCCTGCCCGTGTGGTGCGAGGCGTGTCCGGGCACCTGCCTCTGCTCCAACATCTCACCCCCGGTGATCACCGGCGATGCGATCTTCCCGGGTACGCTGTCCGGGAGCGACGGCGAGTGGACGGGTTCGCTGGCCCTGACCTACCTGTACCAGTGGCAGCGCTGCGATGGATCCGGCGCGAACTGCGTCGACCTCCCCGGCGCGACGAGCTCGACCTACGAGACGGCGTTCCTCGACGTGGGCAACACGTTGGTGTTCCAGGTGATCGC
>JAOPYV010000089.1 GCA_025964435.1 Thermoleophilia bacterium
GATCGCGGGCGATCTCATATACGCGCTTCTTGCTCATTCGACGCTCATCCTCTGGGTGTTCCGGGCTGCTGGTTACATGCCCGTCTCCGTCTTCATTTCCGGCGCTTCGTCGTCAGGGCGTGAATGCACTGACGTCGCCGGGCTCGCTTCGTAACGCGCGCCGGAGCGCCCGCCGTCGTATCGCTTCGTTCCTGCAGGCATCGGAATCGTGCACCCATGCCCCGCGACCTGGAAGCCGTCCAGCATCATCGCGTTCCACACGTGCACCGCCGTCGGGTCCGTCCATGAGGACGTACCTGACGAGCTCGTCACGCGTCGCACGCTGGCGACAACCGATACAGGTGCGAACTGGTACATGACCGTCAGTCATCCGCCTCGGTGTCACCGTCGGCGGCGACGAGCGCCGTCTCACTTGCCTGTGCCTCGACCTCGGCGTCGGACTCGACGCTGTCGTCGGAAGCATCCTCGGAAACTGTATCGCCCATGTCACCTTCGGGTGCATCCTCGACCTCGGTCGGGACCCAACCCTCGTGCACGGAGCAGTACAGGTCACCCTCGACGGCCATGTTCGGGCACGGCTTGCCGGTCTTGAGGATGGCGTGGCACTTGCCTTCCGCGACGGTGCCGGGCTCGCCGCCGTCATCGTGGGGCGCCTCGGCGTACTCGTCGGCGCCACGGATGTCGATGCGCCAGCCGGTCAGCTTCGCTGCGAGGCGTGCGTTCTGGCCCTCGCGACCGATCGCGAGCGCGAGGTTGTCCTCGGGCACGATGACCGTGGCCTGGCGATTCTCGTCGTCGACGTGCACTTCCTTCACGCGTGCAGGCGAGAGTGCCTTCGCGATGAATCGCGCGGGCTCGTCGTTCCACGGGATGATGTCGATCTTCTCGCCACGCAGCTCCGAGACGACCATGCGGACGCGCGAACCACGCGGGCCGACGCAGGCGCCAACCGGGTCGACGCCCTGCACCGTGCTCTCGACGGCGATCTTGGTGCGGTACCCGGGCTCGCGGGCCACTGCACGGATGTTGACGAGCTTGTCGCCCACCTCAGGCACCTCGAGCTCGAACAGGCGACGAACCATGTCCTCGTTGCCGCGGGACAGCACGATCTGCGGACCCTTGGTGCCGCTGCGAACTTCGAGCAACACCGCCTTGATGCGGGCGCCGTGGTCGTGACGCTCGCCGGGGATGCCCTCCGAGTTGGGAAGGATCGCTTCAGCGCCGCGGCTCAGTTCGACGACCGTGACGCCGCGCTCCTGCGACTGCACCGTTCCGTTGATCAGCTCGCCGACGCGACCGATGTATTCGTCGTACATGATGCCGCGCTCGGCCTCGCGGATGCGCTGCAGGATGACCTGCTTCGCGGTCTGCGCGGCGATGCGACCAAAGTTGTCGGACGGATTGACCGGCACCGTCTCGATGTCGGCGGCGGGCACCTTCGACCAGTCGATGTCGAAGTCGATCTCGTCGTCGTCCTCTTCGCCCTCGGCGGTCGGCTCGGCGGCCGGCGGGGCTTCGGTGGCCTCGGGCTCGTCCTTGAGGATGATGGCATCCATGGGCAGTTCGTCGCCGACGAACTGGTGGATCTGGAAGGTGCCGCGGGTGCGGTCGATCTCGACGCGTGCGAACGGAACCGCATCCGGCGTCTTCCGGTAGGCCGCCAGCAGCGCATCTTCCAACGCCGTCAGCAGGTCCTCGCCCGAAATGCCCTTCTCGCGCTCGAGCATGCCGACCGCTTCAATGATCTCTCGGCTCATGTCCGACCCTTCTTCCTGGCTTTGCGCTCTGCCTTGCCCGACTTGGCGAAGAAATCGCCGACGACGAGCCTGCAGCGTACGATCTTGTCGAACGGCACGAGGAGCTCCTCGCCCCCATCCGGACGAACGGTCACTCCCGCGTCGTCGACGCTGACGACCTGGAACTGTCCTGCCTTGTGGGCGCCTGCGCGTCGCAGTCGCACCTGCTCACCGATGACGGCGGTGAAGCTCTCCGGCGAGCGGAGCGGTCGCTCCATGCCCGGGCTCGAGACCTCGAGCTCATGCTCGGGAACCAGGTCATGGATGGCGTGGCTCACCTCTTCGCAGTGCTCGAAGCCGATGCCCTCGGCGCGGTCGATGAAGATGCGCACGGTCTCGCGGGGCTCGTCGAGCTCGACCTCGACGACCTCGATTTCCGGCAGGGCTTCGCTCAGCTCCGCAGCGATGCGGGCCTGGAGTTCACGTTCCCTGTCGAAGTGCGTAGACATAAAAAAATGGGCTCATGGCCCATGAACGTCCTGTCCTGGTTGCCGAAGCGCCGTTGTGATGCCGTGCGGCATCGATCGTCGCTCCGCTCGCGACTATAGCAGGCGAGGATGATCAGGCCGGCGTGGTGAGCCACGAGCCGGGGAACCGCGCCGGGTTTTTGCGAATGATCGAATTGCCTGTTGACGGACTTGCAGATCGTGCAGTACAACAGTCATATACCCCCAAGCACCGCCGGGCCGGATGCCCATCCCCCTCCCCTCCGCATCCGATCCACGGAACTGGCCACCCCCCTCCCGGCCGGGACCACACACGGGTATTCGAGACCCTGCGCGGCATGGATGCCGCCGGGGTCTCCACCTTCTTCCGGGGTCGGATCCCCATTGTCGCCGCGATTCCCCCGTCGTACGGTGGACGCGCAGCACGCCGAGCCACCGCTGCACCGGAGGGGGAAGCCACGTATGTCGTTGTTGAACGACGCCATCGGGTCGCGCAGGTTGCCGACCAGTCCAACGAGCGGTACCGCGATCCAGCGCATGGTCGAGGCCGCGAAGCTTGCACGCGCGAGTACCGCTGCCGAACCCGTTCGCCCGCCGCACGAGTACGCCGAGCGCGCGCCGCTCCCCGACGATTTCATGTCCTCGCCCGTCGAGGACCAGTACATCGCGCAACCACATGCCACGACCGGTGGCGGCGCAGCAAGCACGGGCGGTGGCGTGACCCGCTCCACCGCCGAGGCGCGCGTCTACGACGCCGACCGGGCTGATGCCGCCGGCTACGCGCAGCTCCAGGGAACGAGCTCCACGCTCGATCGGTCCTCGGATGCCGGCATCGCGGCCGCCAACGTCCAGAAGGGCCTCGACTTCTACGCGTCCACCTTCGGTCGCAACGGACTCGACGACGCAGGCTCGGGGGTGGACGTCGTGATCAACGATCGGTCACCGGAGTTCGCCGGAAACGGCGCGTACTACGCGACGCCGACTGCGGACGGCGGCACGTACGAGGCGATCCGCTTCGGACTCGGCACGAGCTACACGATGGCGAACGGCACCGTCTCGCAGGCGAGCATGCTCCACGCGGACGACCTGACGATCCACGAGCTGACCCACGGCGTGATCCGCAAGGAGACCGGCGCGCTCGGTGGCGAGGCAGATGAATCCGGCGCGACGAACGAGGCGATCGCCGACGTGATGGCCGCGGCTGCGACGCGCGACTGGCGCATCGGCGAGGGCGTCTACGGGCCGGCGAGCGACTACAAGGCGATGCGCAACATCGCGAACCCCGCCGAGTCGACGGCGGTCCACGGGCTGTGGACCCACATCAACGAGGTGCGCAACGCGCAGGCGACCGGCCAGGCCGAGGAACATTGGGCGTCGGGCGTCGTCAGCACCGCGGCGGCGCGCATGCAGCAGTCACTCGGCGGCGATGCTGGCTGGCAGGTGGTCGAGCAGGTCTTCTACGGCGCGATGACCGGTGGCCAGCTCGGCGACATGTCATTCACCGCCGTGGCAGGTGCGCTCCGCGACTCGGCAGCGCGCAACTACGGCACCGGGAGTCGCGCATGGCAGGTCGTGGACCAGGAGCTGCGCAGCGGCGGGATCTAGAGGTTGTGGCCAATACCTCGGCGGCGTCAGACCGGCTCGCTGGAGCCGATCCGGTTCAGCACGGTCGGCATCAGGTCGCGGCGGTGCAGCAGCGCGTCCCGCACGAACGTCGTGAAGGCCTCACGCTCGAGCACCCAGAAGCGGGAATCCTCGGTCGTGGCGATCGTGGCGGTGCGCTCCTCGGTGAAGAGCAGCGCCGTCTCACCGAAGAACTCGCCGGCGTTGAGCTTGGCGATCGGCTGCCCATCCTTGACGACTCCGACCGCCCCCTCGACGATCACGAAGAAGCTGTCAGCCGACTCGCCCTGGCGGAACAGCACCGTGCCCTGTGGCGCGTGCGCCTCGCGCAGCACGCGGGCGAGGCGATCCAGGTCACTCGAGGCGAGCGCCTGGAATAGTGGCACGGCCTCCAGCTGGGCACGACGGCGGCTGATGAGCTCGCGCCCGTCGGCGCTGGTGACGTGGGGTTCGATCAGTCGCTCGAAGGTGGCAGCGTCGAAGGCGAGCAGCTGGACCGGGCGCGACGTCCCTGCTCGAACGGTGGCGTTGCGCGGGGCACCGGCGATCAGTCCGGCCTCGCCGAACCACTCCCCCGGTCCGAGGCGCGCGATGCGGGGCGTCGAGCCGTCAGCCTCGAGGCGCGTGACGTTCACGTCGCCGGTGCGCACGATGTAGAAGCGATCCGAGACGGCACCTTCCTCGACGATGTCACTCGCGGCGGGCCAGGTCTCCTCGCGCGCGGACTCGGCCAGCTCGACCAGCGCATGCATGTCGAGCGCGGCGAGGAGGCCGACGCCACGCAGGAATCGCGCACGATCCGAGAGCGCCGGCACGGCGGCTTCGTGCTCGAGGCGCGCGGCGTCGAGCAGTGCCTGGGTTGCTGAGCCACCCGCGGGAGTGACCTGTGCGGCCTGCGTTGGCAGCGCGACCCTGGGGGCGGTTCCCCCACTTCGCACGCGGTCACGCGCGGTGATCCGTGCGAGGTGGTTGATCACCTGGCGGTAGAGGTCAGGCGGATACTGGGCGAGCATCTCGGTGCGGACCAGCCGATCGACCAGGCGTAGCACCGGCTCGACGTCGAGGCGCCCGGAGCCGATGCCCGCCACGATGATCTCGGCGATCGAGTGGTCCCCGTCGAACAGGCGCACGACCGGGACGTCCCGCGGATCGAGCGGTACGACGCGTCGCGTCGAGATCTGCACGAGCTCCCAGTCCTCGCCGATGTTGCGCAGGCGCACGTCATCGGCCAGGCAGGGACGCATCGACACGAGGCCGAGCCGCTCGTCGAGCCGGCCCCAGAGGCCAGCATCACGCGTCGCCGAACCCGCGTCGGGTTCGGGATCGATCGTCATTCCCGTTCTTTCAGGACGAGGTCCAGGCGGACCGGTGCGGGATGGGGACGGCAGCCGCCGCAGTGGATCGCGTCCTCCACCACCAGGGACTGCACCTTGGTGTCGCCCTCGCTCCACGCCGTCAGGACGTACGGCAACACCTGCGCGTGCGTTCGGCACGTCGCTCTTCCGCAGAACCGGCACGTTGCCGCGGCCGGTTCGGAACACGTCCAACATTCCATGCTTCATCCCTACCCCATCCCCCATCCGGTCGACACCTTGCGACGGGGATTCCTTGCCCGGGGGAACTCAGATGACGAGTCGGAGGGCGCGCTCGCTGTCGCCCGGCAGGTCACTGTCCTGGGTAGCAGGCAGCTCCACGATGAAGGTGGCGCCCATGCCCGGCGCGGAGCGGATGCGGATCACGCCGTGCATCGCCTCGATCAGCTTGCGTGCCGTGAAGAGGCCCAGACCGGCACCGCCGATGCCCGATCGCATGTCGACGTCGATGCGGTAGAAGGGATCGAAGACGCGCTCCTGGTGGTACGGATCGATGCCCGGACCCTCGTCACGCACGTGGAGCGCGATGGTGCCGCCGTGACGCTCGGCGCTGATCGTGATCGGCTTGCGGCCATACTTCGCAGCGTTCTCGACGAGCACCGAGATGACTCCCATCAGCGCGCGTCGGTCAGCCAGCACGTGCAGGTTCGGCGGGACGTCGAACTGGATGTCACCGAGCTGGTCGGCATAGTCCGGCAGCGCCTCGGTGGCGCGTTCCACCGAGGAGCGCGCGACATGTTCGAGGGTCACCTTCGCGAGCGACACCTCGACCCGCTCGTTGGCGAGCTGGTGGCTGGTGAAGAAGGCGTCGGAGATCTCCTGGAGCTGATGGGACTGCTCACGGATGATGCCGAGGAACTCCTCGCGCTGGGCGGGTGTCAGGTCCATGTCGGGGTTCGTCAGCGTGTCGGCGAAACCAAGGATCGTGGTGATCGGCGTCCGCAGCTCGTGCGCGGCAGTCGCCATGAAGTTGCGCTGCGTCTGCTGGAGGACGTCGGCCATCGTCGTGTCACGGAAGGTCTGGAGCACGCCGCCACCTGGCATGACGGTGACGACGAGGTCGACGACCAGGCCGGCGCCGGAGCGTCGCACCGGGAGCGTGACGCGACGCGTGCCGGGCGCGCGCTCGGCGTCGAGGAAGGCGATGAGCGGGTCAGACGGATCGAGGCGCTCGCGCGCGATGCCGGTCAGCTGCTCGGCGCCGCGGTTCCAGTAGGTGATCGTGCCAGCTTCCGACCACGTGCAGATGCCCTCCTCGAGGGTCTCCAGCGTGCGACGGAATGCACCGGCCGCCTCCTCCAGCTGGGAGAGGCGCTCATCGAGCTCGCTCGAGAGGCGGTTGACGCTGTCGGCCAGGTCGGCGAATCCATCCCTGCCGTGCACCGGCAGCGTGCGGCCGTAGTCACCGTCGGCCAGCTCGCGGACGCGGCCGGCGAAGCGACGCACCGAGCGGCTCGTGAAGATGGCGATGAGGAGCGTGCCGGCAAGCGTCGCCAGGGTCATGCCGGCAATGGCGATGCGCACGTCACCCCGGGTGACGGACAGCGCCTCGTCCTCCAGCGCCTGGGTCGAGAGGGCGTGCAGGTCGTAGTTGTCGGTCTGCGCGAGCTCCCGCGAGTAGATGTGCAGGTGCTCGCCGTCGACCGTGATCGGCTCGAGGTTGCCGGCGGTCCCATCCCCCTGGGGATTGATGTCACGGGACTCGATGTCGCGCGGGAAGGCACCGCTGCGCGCGATGTAGACCCCGTCGCGCTCGACGGCGAAGGACACGTTGCCGCCGGCATCGGCCGCGGCGGTGTCCAGCACCTTGGCGTTGAGCCCTCGGTAGAACACCACCGTGCGGGACCCGATGCCACGGAACGCGAGCGTGCGCTGGCTGAAGACGACCGCGAGGCTGGATCCATCGAACTCACCGGGAGGAAGGATCGCCGCCTTCACGTCGATGGTGCCGCGCGCGATGAGCGCTGCCTCGATGCCGTCGGGGTCGTTGTTGCGGATCGCCTCGATCACCGCATCGTGGTTGAGCAGCTCATCGGTCTGCTCGCCCAGCTCGGCCTTCTCCTCCCGGAGCGCCGTGTTGAAGGAGGTGATGTTCTCGCGCAGTGCGACCTCGACGGAATCTGCCGCGACGCGTTCCGGCAGGTCCAGCAGCGTCACGTAGTCGATCGCGACCATCGTGATCGTCACAGCGACCGCGGCGAGCACGAGTCGGGTCGTGAACGAGATTCGGGAGATCAGGTGACGCATCTTCTCCTTATCTACCGGAGGATGCCTCCGGGTTCAAGCATGCCGACGGAGGTTGGCTCAGGCCGCGGCGTCCGGGAATTTCGCCGCGGCGACCGCGAGCGCCGCCGGGATGTTGACGATGCCGTGGCCGAACTCGAGGTCGCGCCCCTTCGCACCGACGTCACGCGACGATGCCGCGAGGACCTGGTTGAGCTGTGCGTGGGTGAGCTTCGGGTACTTGGTCAGGAGCGCGAGCACGACGCCGGAGAAGTGCGGCTGCGCCATCGAGGTGCCGCTGTACTTCGCGTACTTGTTGCCGGGGACGGATGAGAGGACGTCGACGCCGGGGGCGGCGAAATCGGGCTTCCACTCGGGGGACTTGCCGGTATGCGGCAGCGGCGACGGGCCGCGTGACGAGAACTTCGCGATGTCCGCGTTCGAGTCGACGGCAGCGATGGCGTTCACGATCGGGAACTGACCGGGTGCCGAGATCGTCTCCGGTCCGTCGCCCTTGTTTCCGGCGCTCTTGACGGTCTCGATGCCGGCGTTGGTGAGGTTGTCGAGCGATTCGCGGAAGGCGTCGGAGGAGCCGGGACCGGTCCACCAGCTCATGCCGACGACGTCGGGTGCCGCCGCAGGGTCGGGCGAGGTGCCGTCGAGGTTGGTCGGCGCCTGCATGAACTGGAGCGCCTTGAGGCGCACGTCGAGCCCACCCTTGAGACCCGCGACGCTGATCCAGCTCGCCTTCGGCGCGACGCCGATCTGCAGCTCGGGCGTGCTGCCGAGCACGGTGCCGATGGTGTGCGTGCCGTGCGCGTCGGGGTCCTTCGGGGTCGCGGAACGGGTCGGGCCGAAGTCGAACCAGCTGCGCTCGTGGCTGACGGATCCATCGGCCTGCAGGCCGCGGTACCTGGCGGCGATCGCCTCGTGCGTGAAGTCGGCGCCGGTGTCGATCGAGCCGTAGACGAGGCCCGTGCCATCGGCGCCGACGGCGTTCGCCTCCGGCGCGCCCACCATCGCCAGGCCCCATGGCAGGGGCTCGCCGCTGAGGTTGGCGACGGGCTCGTCGCGTGTGTGGACGTCGAGGCCGGTGTGCGGTGCACGGCCGAGCTCGTGGGCACCGTCGTGTGCATCGGCGAGGCCAGCTCCGCCGAACTTCACGTCACCCTTCTGGTCATAGATCGCCCGAACGCCGGCAGCGGCGCTGAATCGAGCCAGCGCCTTCGCGCCACCTGCGGTGTTGCTCGGATCGATGATGATCGCGTTCGGGCTGACGAGCGTCTCGTAGCCCAGGATCTCGCCGGCGGCCTTGAGCTCCTCCGCGAGCGCGATGAGCGGGACCTGGCTGGTCGCGGCGGTCTGGACGAGTCCGTCCCAGATGGCGGTCTTGCGCTCGGCGCCGCGCGGCAGCTGCAGCTCCCCGTTGCGGAAGGGGGGCTTCGCGGCGAGCTTGACGATCAGGTGTCGGTGGCCATGGTCGTTGGCGGCGTGATGACGGAGGTCATGCGAAGATCCTTCGATTCGAGAACGTTCGCGGATCCTGTCGCGCAGCGCACGTGGGCGTATCACCCCGGGACGGGATCCGTCCGGGTCCGGCCAACGCGGGACGGCGGGGTGGGCCATGGCCGGAAGACACGACGGCCCCCGCGATGCAGGGGCCGTTCGTCAGAGCTCCCTCGGCTGGACTCGAACCAGCAACCCTTCGATTAACAGTCGAATGCTCTACCATTGAGCTACGAGGGAATGGCGTCGTGCAGCACCGAAGCACCGCACTCGGGGCAGATTATCAGGGCGGCGCGGCGGCGTCCATGCCGCAACAATCGGACGCGTGTTCAACGATACACAGGTGGGACGCGGACGATCGGGAACACACCATGAACCTTGCAGGGACAATTGGCGCTGGCCTCGCAATTGCCACCGGCGGTGGAGCAATCGCTGGCGGTCTCTGGGCAGCGGGAGACAACAATGCCGCCAATGGCCAGCTGGCCGGCCGGGAGAAGAACGTCGCGCTCGGTGTCGGGGTGATCGGAGTCGGCGTCGCCGGGATCGTCACGGCTCCAAAGCTGGAGCCGACACGCCTCCAGTCACTGGGCCACGCTGCGACCGGGGTTGCGGCCTTGGCCCTGTTCGGTGCCGCATTCCATGGGACGTACTCGCTGGTGCGCCAGCCCACCTGATTCGGGCACTCGGGGCCGACCTGCGGCCCTCCGCCCGCCGATATGGGACGATGAACGGGTGAGCGCATCCCATTCGCATACCGCCGACGAGTACCTCATGACGATCTGGCTGCTGGCCTATCCGGTGGGGGAATACGTGCCATCGCGCCGTGGTCCCCAGCCGACCGCAGCTGCCCGCATCGCCGACCAGCTCAACGTGTCGCGGGCGAGCGCCGGCGAGATGCTCAAGCGCCTCGAGGCCGAGGGCATGGTCGTACGCGGCGAGAAGAAGGAAGCGATCCTCACCGAGAAGGGTCGCATCGCGGCGATGCGCATCGTGCGTCGCCACCGCATGGTCGAGCGCCTGCTGACTGACGTCATGGGCTATGACGGTGCCGAGTCACACGACAAGGCCGATGGCATCGATGCCGGCTTCGACGACGAGATGGTCGAGCGACTCTGGGAGCGGCTCGGCCGCCCCGAGCGCTGCCCGCACGGGTATCCGCTGGACGCGCGCCACGAGCTGCGCGAGAACCCGACGCTCAAGCCACTCAGCAAGTTCGACACGGGCTCCGGCGGCGTGATCGTGCGCCTCGCCGAGCACGACGGCGACCTGCTCCGCTTCTTCTACGACGCTGGGCTGACACCTGATGTCGAGATCGAGGTCGTCCACGAGGCCAATGGCTCCGTGACGATCCACCGCGGTGAGGATGAGCTCGTGCTCACGCAGGACCAGGCGCGTGGCCTGTACGTGCGTCCCACGGGCGTGCCGGTCGTTCCGGCTGACGCCGCGTGCTGGGGTGCCAAGGGCGAGCGCACCATCGCTGTCGTCGCAGCGAACTGACGCGCCCGCCCTCCAGGGCGATCCGCAGTGTCAGGTGATGGTCAGCTTGCCGAGCATGCCCGCGCCGACGTGTGGGGTGCAGACGAACTCGTACTCGCCGGCTTCCATGTCGACGGTGAGGTCGACCGAGTCCTCGGTGATCAGCTCGCTCTCATCGGTGATCTCATCACCGTCGCGCACGGCGATGTTGTGCGGGATCTGATCCGGGTTGGTGAAGCGGAACGTCACCTTGCCGGCAGGCGCCGTCAGCTCGGTCTTGTCGAACTTGAGCTCACCCGAGACCGCCTCGACCTCGAGGATGGTGCCGAGCTCCGCGTCGGCGTCGCCGCCATCGGCGTCGGCGTCGTTCGTGGTGGTCTCCTCCGTGGCCGTCGTGGTGGTCGTGGCGTCGTCATCGGCCGAATCTTCGTCGCCACCACAGCCGGCTGCGAGCACTGCCGCAGCGAGGAGGGCACAGAAGGTGGTGGCGACACGGCGAACGTGCGACGGACGAGCTGAACGGCTGACCTGCATGGGAAACTCCTGATCGAAGGGGTGTGCTGCGGCGAACATACCCACTCACGCCATCACGCACCGCTGACGATTTCCGCAGTTCCTGCGCAATCGCTGCACGCGATCAGACGTGCAGCACTTCACCCAGCGCGTCGGCGATCGGCACGTACGGAGCACCGACCGCATCGGCGACGACCTCGTTGGTGACCTGGCCGGCGACGACGTTGGCACCACGGCCCAG
This sequence comes from Thermoleophilia bacterium, assembly GCA_025964435.1. Lineage (GTDB taxonomy): Bacteria > Actinomycetota > Thermoleophilia > Gaiellales > SKUG01 > JAGQUL01. Next base: position 11,198 of record JAOPYV010000089.1, read on the forward strand.
GACGACGTCGTCGAGCAGTGCGTCGCGGACGCCCTTGTTGGCGATCTTGAGCACGTAGGGCAGCGTCACGTTGGTGAGCGCCTTGGTCGAGGTGATCGGCACGGCGCCCGGCATGTTCGCCACGCAGTAGTGCAGGACGTTCTCCTCGACGTACACGGGGTCGGTGTGGGTCGTGGCGCGGCTCGTCTCGAAGCAGCCACCCTGGTCGATCGCCACGTCGACGACGACGCTGGCCGGCTTCATCGTGCGCAGCATGTCGCGGGTGACGACGCGCGGGGCGAGTGCACCCGGCAGGAGCACGGCGCCGATCACGAGGTCGGCGTCGATGATCTGCTCGGCCAGCGAGAGCGTGGTCGAGACGATGAAGTTCACGCGGCCGTCGAGGATCTCCTCGAGGTAGCGCAGTCGATCGATCGAGCGGTCGACGATGTTCACGTTGGCGCCCATGCCGAGGGCGATCTTGGCGGCGTTGTAGCCGACGTTGCCGCCACCGATGACGACGACCTTGGCGGGCTTCACACCCGGGACGCCGCCGAGCAGGATGCCGCGGCCACCGAGGTTCTTCTCGAGGTACTTCGCGCCCTCCTGGGCTGCGAGTCGACCAGCGACCTCGCTCATCGGGGCGAGGAGCGGGGTGCGACCGTCGTCGGTCTGCACCGTCTCGTAGGCGATGCAGGTCGCGCCCGATGCCTGCAGGCGCGCGGTCAGGCCGGGCTCCGGTGCCAGGTGCAGGTAGGTGAAGAGGATCTGGCCCTCGTGCAGCAGGTCGGGCTCGTCCTCGACGGGCTCCTTGACCTTGAGCAGGAGCTCGCTGGTCGCCCAGACCTCCTCGCGCGTGGTGATGGTGGCACCCACGGCGCGGTAGTCGGCATCGGCGAACTGGCTGCCCTCGCCGGCGCCCTGCTCGACGAAGACCTGGTGCCCAGCCGCGGCAAGCTCGTGTGCGCCCGCAGGGGTCAGCGCAACGCGGTACTCATCGGGCTTGATCTCGGTGACGACGCCGACCTTCATGGATGCTCCTCGTGCATTTCGCGTGCCCCGTGGCACGCCCGCTTCCAGCTGTGTGGGCGGCTGCCTACGAGCCTACTCATCTCCCCTCCTCCGCGCCACACGCGCCCCGCGCGGTACATGGCGGGACGCACGACGGGGCGCCATCTCGAGAGATGACGCCCCGTCGGGAAACGCGGATGGGCCGATACGTCAGACGCCGGGCAGCGCGGGCGCCGGCTCGTACCGTGCGACCTGCGCATCGGTGATGAGCGCCACGGCGCCACGCGGGCCGTCATGGAGGCGCCAGCTGTCGATGCCACCGGTGCCGGTCGGAGTCTCGAACGCGTACTCCACGGCATCGTCGAGGCGCAGTCCGGAAGCGAACCACGCGTTGTCGTGGTTGGTCAGCGCAAAGGCGTTGAAGTTATGGTCGGCGGCGAGCAGCAGGTGGCGGACTCCCTGCACGGCGTCCTCGTAGGAGGCCGCATTCAGCGGCATGGCCGGGCTGAGCGGGGCGACCAGGTCGTAGGTGCGATGGGAGACGCGGTTGCCCGTGTAGGTCACATCGAGCTTGCCCCAGCTGAAGGCGTCGGGACCCTGGCCATTGCCCTGCAGCTGCTTGCTGGCCTCCGGCAGGGGCAGGGTGGTGATGGGCGGCTGCGTGATCCCCTGGTCGTAGGGGAGCTTGGGTCCGGGCACCGGGATGTAGGGGCGCGGGACGGGGAGGGGAAGCGTGGTAATGGGGGGAGCGATCAACGGAGATCCTTTCCGAATGGTGGGCAGCAGTCCTTGCGGGACGAAATGGTACCGGACCGCACCTCGTCCTGCAACCCAGAATCAGGAAATATTCTCCCTTTAGATCGCGAGACCCGAAAAATATACGGGAAATCTCGACCTTGCGGCGAAGAATCTGGAGATATCGCGATCAGTCGCGGGCGAGGGCGACCAGCTGGCGAGCCACGTCCAGCATGCCGGTCAGGTCGCGCACCTCCACGTACTCGTCGCGGGTGTGGATGAGGCGCATGCCGTTCGGCAGGTTGACACACGGCTTGCCAGCGACGTTGAAGACGTTCGCGTCCGAGCCACCGCCGCACGGGACGTAGCTGGGCTCGTAGCCGGCGGCGGCGAGCGCCCTGGCGGCGTGCGCCACGGGCCGGCTGGATTCCTTGAAGCCGTAGGCGAGGTACTCGTCGCGGCGCGAGACGTCGAGGTCGACCGAGTGGCGGGTCGCCGCGTCGGCGAAGGCGGCGAGGACATCCTCGGTCACCTCGGCGCAGCGCTCGTGGTCGAGCCCGCGCACCTCGGCGTGGAGCACGCACTCCTCCGCGACGATGTTCACGGCGGTGCCACCGCTGATGAGACCGACGTTGGCCGTCGTGCGGGCATCGATGCGACCGTGCGGCATCGCGGCGATCGCATCGGCTGCGGCGCGGATCGCCGAGCGTCCCTCCTCCGGCGCGATGCCGGAGTGTGAGGCGAGACCCGTGAAGGTTGCGGTGATGGACACCTGCGTCGGTGCCTCGACGACGATCTTGCCGATGTCGTTGGCGTGGTCGAAGACGTAGCCGTACTCGGCGACGAGCGTGCTCACGTCGACCGCCTTCGCTCCCAGCAGGCCGATCTCCTCGCACGGGGTGAGTACGATCTCCAGGCCGGCATGGGCGTCGCCCGATTGGACGAGCTCGCGCACGAGCTCCAGCATGACTGCCACGGCGGCCTTGTTGTCGCCACCGAGGATCGCCTCATTCTCGTTCGTGACCACCAGCACGCCGTCACGGTCCTCGATCACGGGGACGACGTCGTCCTCGAGCGGGACCGTGTCGAGGTGGGCGCACAGGAAGATCGGCGTGCCGGGCACGGTGCCGGGCAGTCGCGCGAAGAGGTTGCCGGTGCCGGCGCCGCCACCGGGAATGGTCGTTGCGGCGTCGTCCTCCCGGACTTCCAGGCCGAGTCCCTCGAGATAGCCGCGGCACCACGTGGAGACGCGACCTTCGTCACGCGGCGGAGACGGGATGGCCGCGAGGTCGATGAAGGTCCGCAGCACCGGCGACGCCTGGTCGTCGGTGAGGTCGGCGAGGTCGATACGGGGATGCGTCACGGCTGGGCTCATGACCCGATCCTATCGATGCCGCTGCTAGCGCTCATCGGCGACGGAGCGGACGGCCCTGGTCAGGTCCTGGAGCGCCTCGATGATCGACCCGCTGGTGGGGCCGGTCACCGAGCGGTGCGAGAAGGCGTCGAGGTCCGTGATGATGAGCTCGCCGTCCTGCGGGACGCTGCGGTCGACCTTGGGGAAGGACGACAGGTTGATGCCGGCGAGTGCGGTCTGGAGGCTCTTCCAGCCGTCGCGCACCTGCTCGGAGGCAGCCGCCTGCTCCGGCGCGAGGGTCGCCGTGGGCGACGTGAACATCAGGTGACGCTGGACGGCGATCGCGGGGAGCCCGCTCGGATGCGACTGCGCGTGGAGCTCGACATCATGGAAGTGGTCGGGTGCGATGAGGCGGTCCCACTTCCAGTGGAGCTCGAGGTTCGGGGGGAGCTGCGGTGCGCCGGTGGTGATCATGCACCAGATCGTAGTGCTACCAAGATCGACGCATCGACGCTGAGGCACTGACCGCTCCGCATGCGGACGGCCGTCTGGCCGCCGTCGGCCGCATCAGCGCGGCGCGTAGATGGCGCCTTCGCGAGCGTGGCGGACACGCACCATGGCGCGGACGAAGTCGCGGAAGAGCGGCTCGGGGCGTGTCGGGCGCGAGATGAACTCCGGGTGGTACTGCGCGGCGACGTAGAAGGGGTGGTCAGGCAGCTCGATCACCTCGACGAGACGGCCGTCGGGCGAGGTGCCCGAGACGATGAGTCCGGCCTCCTCCAGCCGCGGTCGCAGCTCGAGGTTGACCTCGTAGCGGTGACGGTGGCGCTGGGCGATCGTGTCGTTGCCGTACGCCTCGTGTGCCTTGGTGTTGGGCACGAGGTGGACCGGCTGCGACCCGAGCCGCATGGTGGCGCCCATGTCAGTGACCGCCTTCTGCTCCGGGAGCAGGTCGATCACCGGGAAGGGGCTCAGCTCATCGAACTCGCTCGAGTTGGCGCCGGTCATCCCGACGACGTTGCGGGCGAACTCGACGACCGCGACCTGCATACCCAGGCACACGCCGAGGTAGGCGACCTCATTCTCGCGGGCCCATCTGGCCGCCGCGATCTTGCCCTCGATGCCTCGGTCGCCGAAGCCACCGGGCACGAACACGCCGTCCACTCCGCGAAGCACGTCGGCCGCGTTGTCGTCTGTCACGATCTCGCTGTCGACCCAGCGGATGCGCACCTTGGCGCCGTGGAAGATGCCGCCGTGCTTGAGCGCCTCGACGACTGACAGGTAGGCGTCGTGCAGCTTCACGTACTTGCCGACGAGCGCGATCTCCACCTCGCGGCTGCGCCCGTCCATGCGGCGCACGAGCGTCTCCCACTCGGTGAAGTCGAGGTCGCCGGTCTGCAGACCGAGCTTCTTGATGGCCACCTCGTCGAGCCGCTCGTCGCGCATCAGGAGCGGCACGCGGTAGATGTCGTCGGCGTCGGGCGCGGAGATGACGGCGTCGAGGTCGACGTCGCAGAAGGATGCGATCTTGCCCTTGATGTCGTCCTCGAGCGGGTTCGCCGAGCGGCAGACGAGCATGTCGGGCTGCAGGCCGATGCGGCGCAGCTCCTGGACGGAGTGCTGGGTGGGCTTGGTCTTGAGCTCGCCCGCAGCACCGAGGTACGGCACGAGCGTGCAGTGGATGATGAGCGTTCGATCCTTGCCGACGTCGTTGCGGAACTGGCGGATCGCCTCGAGGAACGGCAGCGACTCGATGTCACCGACGGTGCCACCGATCTCGGTGATGACGACGTCGACCTCGCGCGTCTTGGTGACGGCGCCGTAGCCCTGCTTGATCGCATCGGTGACGTGCGGCACGACCTGGATCGTGTCGCCGAGGAAGTCGCCGGCGCGCTCGCGGCGCAGCATGTCCCAGTAGATGCGACCGGAGCTGACGCTCGCGGCGCGCGACAGGTTCTCGTCGACGAAGCGCTCGTAGTGGCCGAGGTCCAGGTCGGTCTCGGCGCCGTCGGCGGTGACGAACACCTCGCCGTGCTGGTACGGGCTCATGGTGCCCGGGTCGACGTTGAGGTACGGGTCGAACTTCTGGATCCACACGCGCAGCCCGCGCGCCTTGAGCAGGCGCCCGAGCGATGCTGCGGTGATGCCCTTGCCGAGTGACGAGACGACACCGCCGGTGACGAAGACGTACCGCGTTCGATCGGCGGCGGCTTCGGGACTGGTCTGGGCGGTCATGCGTCTCCCTCGATGGTGTTCCTACACTGGCACTGTATCCCCGTTACGGGACGCGTGAGGCAGCAGCCGAGGTGAGCGGCTGCCGCTGCGGACCGGGACCGGGCGACGGGTCGTCCGGGAAGTCGTCGTCCGCGTCGAGCTCGGGTGCGGCGGCAGGGGTGCCGCGGAAGTGGCGGAATGCGACGGCCATGAGCCATGCCGCCAGGGCTGCGAAGGCCCAGCCGAGCAGGATGTCGAAGAGGAAGTGCTCACCGGCGTAGATGAGGACGAAGCCCATCGCGGCTGCATAGGTGCCGAGCAGCACGCTGAGCCAGCGGCGGATGCCGAGCATCGAGATGAAGATGAAGAACGGGAACGCGGCGTGGAGCGACGGGAGCGCGGCGACCGGGTTGGAGTACTTGCTCCCCGAGACCTTCGTGCTGGGTTCCCACACGCGGGCGGCGCGATCGATGCCGACCTCCTTCCACATGCCGTGGACGATGCGGGCGACGTCGTCGTTGCCGGCGAGCTTCGCGGTCATCCACGGGGGCTGCGCCGGATAGAGGTAGTACGTCGCGAGCGCGAACCAGCTGAGCAGCGTCAGGCCGTAGAGGTACGGGCGGAAGCGCATCGAGCCCATCGCCCAGAGCGCGACGGCGATGCCGAGCGGCACGAGGAAGTGCGAGGTGTAGACGGCCCAGACCGGATAGTCGAACCAAGTGACCTGCCCCGGCGTGTGGAAGAGGTCCTGGAGACGGACTGACAGCGACTGTCCTGCGCCGAGCCACTCGTCGAGGTCCAGGTGTGGCCACGTGTGTGCCACGCGAGTCGCGTTGTCGGAGAGGCCCCGCAGCAGGTCGTAGGCGACGAGCGCGACGATCATCGGCGACCAGTCGACGAGCAGCGCGCGTAGCGTGCGACGTGGGCGCGCGACACCCAGCGCGAGGATCGCGAGGATCATCCAGACGAGCACGTTGCTGCGCTTGGTCGGCAGCCCGACCTGCACCGAGTAGGTGACGAACGCCACGACCCACGCGAGCACCGCGACGTGGAAGGGCTGGAGGCGTGTCAGGACGGAACGCATGGCGAGGATCCTACGCGCGTGCGGGCGCTGCGGGAGCGGCAGATGACTTGCTGAGGCCGAAGCGCGGGCCGCGCAGCTGCAGTGCGTGCTCACGCGCGGCGGCATCGTCGGTATCTGCGCCGAGCATGCGGACGAGCTCGTCGAGCACGGCCGGCTCGCCGTCGACTGGGCGCAGGGTGGTGCGCACGCCGACGTCGGTCGTCGCCTTCTCGATCACGATGTGCGCATCGGCACGAGCGGCAACCTGCGGCAGGTGGGTGATGCACACGACCTGTCGCGTGTCGGCGAGGCGCCGGAGCATCGTCGCGACGGCATGCGCCGTGTGACCGCCGATGCCAGCGTCGATCTCGTCGAAGAGGATCGTGCCCGCGCCATGGGCGTCGGTGGCGACCAGCAGGGCGAGCGCGATGCGCGACAGCTCGCCACCGGAGGCGACCTGCGCGACCGGACGCGGCTCGATGCCCACGGCAGGCGCGAGCATGAGCGTCACCTGGTCGGCGCCGTGACGTCCGAGCACTGCCTCGGCGACCTCGACCTGGAAGACGCTGCCGCCCATGCCGAGCTCGTCGAGCGAGCCCCGGATGTCAGCCGACAGCGTGTCGGCCAGCGCGTAGCGGGATGTGCCGAGCAGCTCGGCGGCTCGCGTGGCGGCTGCGAGGGTCGTCGCGAGTGCCGCATCGGCCTGGGCCAACATGCCGCTCGAATCATCGATCGCCGCGGCCTGCTCGCGCAGCTCGTCCCATGCGGCAAGCACGGACTCGGTCGTGCCGCCGAAGCGCCGATGGAGCTCGTCGTAGGCAGCGAGGCGATCCTCGATCTCGTCCAGTGAACCGGGGCCCGCCTCCATGTCACCGAGGCGAGAGGCGAT
>JAOPYV010000136.1 GCA_025964435.1 Thermoleophilia bacterium
GGCGTACATGAACTTCACGCAGCAGCAGTCGATGTACCAGGCCGCGCTCGCGGCCGGCACGCGCATCATGCAGACCAGCATCCTCGACTTCATCTGATCCCCTACCAACCTAGTCACGGAAGACACCCACATGATCCAGAGCAACGACACGAATTCCGGCGAGACGCTCGTGCTGGAGAGCACGCGATTCGGCACCGTCGAGGTACCGAGCGCCATCCGCCTCGAGTTCCCGCAGGGCATGATCGGGTTCCCCGAGCATCGTGACTACGTGCTGCTCAAGCAGCGCCCCGACTCCGTCTTCATGTGGCTCCACTCGACCACCGATGCGGCGCTCGCCTTCCCGGTCGTGCTCCCGTGGGCGTTCTACTGGGAGTACGAGGTCAAGCTCGGTGACGAGGACCTCGAGAGCGTCGGCGTGGAGAACGCCTCGCAGATCTCGATCATGTGCGTCGTCAACGTCGGCAGCGACGTTCGCAAGGGCACGATCAACCTCTTCTCGCCGATCGTCATCAACAACGAGTCACGGCTCGCCAAGCAGGTCATCAACACGGCCGACGGCTACTCGACCCGTGATCCCCTGTTCCGTGCCGCCGAGCAGCCGACCCCGGTTGCGATGCACGAGGACGACACCCGCAACGTCGCCGTGCTCCAGGCGGCCTGAGCCAGTCACTTTCACGTCCCACTCCCGCCGATCTCCCCACATCCAGACCCGAACGGCCCGGTTCCCCACCGGGCCGTTCGCGTGCGTAGGATCGCTCCATGGATCCCGTAGGACACGTCATCGCGCTCGACCATCTCCAGGTGTGCTGCCCGCGGGGCGGTGAGGAGCGCGCACGCGCGTTCTACTGTGGGCTGCTCGGCCTGCCCGAGGTCGAGAAGCCGGCCGAGCTCGCCGCACGGGGCGGTTGCTGGTTCCGCATCGGCGACGTCGGCCTGCATGTCGGTGTGCTCGAGCCGTTCGTGCCCGCGACGAAGGCGCACCCTGCCTTCCGGATCACCGACCGGACAGCGCTCGACACGTTGGTCCTGTCGCTCGCGGCGGCAGGACATGCGGTGGAGTGGGCTGACGTGCCGATCGCAGAGGCGCGGTGCAAGGTCACCGATCCGTTCGGCAACCTCGTCGAGCTGCTGGTCGGCACGACCGGCTGAGCTCAGGCAGTGTCGCGGCGGGCGACCCAGCCCTTGGTCGTGTCGCTGTAGAAGCTGACGACGCCCGTGGTGAACACGGTGAAGGTCACGCCGGTCTCGAGGGCGGTGGCAGGATCCGTGGTCGTCTCCGCCGTGTAGACGTGGTACTTGCGGTCGACGCCCAGGGCGATGACCCAGCGGCTCTTCGCGGTCGCGCGCGCACCGGTCTTGGCTCGAGCAGCGCGGAGTGCGGTAGTCGCCTCGGCCGATGTCGCGTACGGCTGTCGCACGACGCCCGTGAGCTTGAGGCGCGAGCCGGCAACCTTCGTGCCATCCGCCGACGTGGCGGCGCCAACGGTGATGACCTTGCCGACGAGCGATGCGGCATCGAGGGCGGCCTCGGCCGGGAGCGTCGCGACCAGCGAGGCGGCCGGCGCGGCGGGCAGGATCGCCTTCACCGCGGGTGCCTTCGGAGCCGACACGATCGGGCGTCCGTTCGCCGATGACGGCGCGCCCGCCGACTTGATGCCACCCGGCGTCCACTTGGGCGTGATCCAGATCGCGACTGGCTTGACGGCCACGCGGTTGTACTTGCGATCGAATGACGTCACGGAGTGTCGGATCGTCAGCTTCTGCGTGCCCGTGCCGCCCGAGCCGCGCTTGTAGCCCACGCGCATCAGTTGTGGCCTGCTGAAGTTCGCCGGCGTGAAGACGAGCGACTTGCGGCTGAAGGTCAGGTAGCGGTTGGCGACGGGCTTGATCACGACGTTGGCCGTGGGCTTGCGCGCGAGCTTGATCGTGTAGGTGGCGAAGCGCGCATCGCTGCGGTTCGTCATGAGCGGCACGGTCTCGGAGTTGTTCGGCAGCTTGCGGGTGACGACCTCACCCTCGTTGTCGATGATGCGCAGCAGCAGGTTCGGCCAGACGCCGCCCTGGTAGAACAGGTCGTCGCTGTAGGTGCGCACGAGCAGCTCGGTGGAGTGGTTGCCCTCGACGAGCGTGTCATCCACGGCGCAGATCGAGACGCGCTGCGGCGTGCTCCAGTTCTCCGGCGTGAACTCCGTGTCGGCGGGTGACGCGAAGCCCTGCTCGTCGCGGATGATGCGCATGATGACCTTCGTGCGTGGCTGGGCACCGAGCGAGACCATGACGTAGTCGCAGGCGCCTTCCTCGGCGACCAGCGTGCTGTCGTCGTCGGTGATGATGACGTTCGCGGCGTCGTTGTCGGCGATCTTCGAGGTGATCGGGTCGACCTTCAGGCCGTCGTAGAACGGATCGAGGCTGTCGAGCGCGTGGAAGACCTGGCCCGTGTGGTCACCCTCGACGCGGAAGTCGTCGATGGCGCCGATCGTGACGGCCTGCCACACGTTCCAGTTGCTGGCATCGAAGATGAGCGTGTCGGAGGCGACCGTCATCTGGGCGTCGGGCGCCATGCGCACGGTGACGGCACCAGCGGGGATGCTCTTGAGGCGCACGCGGTACGTGTCCTTGCCGCCGTCCTCGGTGACGACCGTGGCACCCTCGGTCGCTTCGACCTCGATGCCGGGCACGTCGTTGTCGGTGACGTTGACGGTGATGTCCGCGATTACGAGCGGCGTCGCGACGCCCGAGGTGTTGTAGGCAGGATCCGTCGCGCTCGTCATCGTCGTGCGGAAGGTCGACTGGTGCGGCGTCGATTCGGCGATCAGGTCGTCGATCGCGTTGGCCACGACCTGGACCGGGTCGTCCCAGTTGAGCGTGGTGAAGACGATCGTGACGGTCAGCGGCGAGCTGTCGATGTCGCGCGCGTCGGAGGTCGGAACCGCGTCTGCGTCGCCCGTGACGACCACGGTGACGTCGCCGCTCGGCTGCGAGCCGAGCTGCAGGGTGTAGCTGTCGGTGGCGCCATTCTCGAACACGTTCAGCGTCGTGCGGGTCTGCACCGCAGCGGCCGTCTCGTTGTCGGTGATCTTCACGCTGATGGGCGCGAGCGTCCAGTTGTTGTACTGCAGGTCGCCGCTGACGACGGTGTGTCCGATCGTCGTCGTGTGGACGCCTTCGGCCACGAAGTCGTCGATCGCGTTGATGGTGATCGTTTGCGGCAGGTTCCAGTTGAGCGGGGTGAAGGTGATGCTGCTCGTCGATGTCTGCGCCTGCTGGCTCGGCGCGACGGCCGGCTGGATGCCGATCACGACGTTCGCGCTGGGCTGCGAGTCGAGCTTGATGATGTAGGTCGCGGTCGCGCCACCCTCGACGACGGCCTCGGGCACGTCGGCGACCATCGTGATGCCGGCCGTGTCGTTGTCATCGACGATCACCGAGAAGGGACCGGCCGGGAAGCCGCCGTACGCGGGGTCGGCGCTGACGATGGTGACGTCGATCCACTCCTGGTCGTTGTCGGTCTCGTCGATCGCGTCATCGATCGCGGTGACGGTGATCGTCTGCGCGACGTTCCAGTTGAGCGGCGTGAAGGTGACCTGCGTCACGTTGAGCGATGCCTGGTCGCCGCGCACCGGGACGCCGCGCACGTCGAGGTTGATCACGACGTTGGCGGTCGGGATCGTGTCGAGGCGCACGGTGAAGGTCTTGCCGCCCTGCTGCTCGGTGACGTCGAACGGCCCGGTGCTGCCCCAGATCACGTTGGCGACGTCGTTGTCGATCACGGTCGCCGGCAGCGACGTCGGGAAGGAGGCGAGGCCCTGGTAGTCGGCATCGGCGCTCGTCGCCCCGACCAACACGGTGGCGGCTTCGGGCACGGTGCCCTCGTCGAGGTTGTCGTCGATCGCCTGCACCTCGAGCATCTGGTCGGATGCCCAGTTGATCGGAGTGAAGGTCAGCGTCGTGGGGAAGGCGAGGTCGAGGCCCGGTCCGATCATGCCGGCGAGCGTGCTGCCGGTGATCGTCACGTTGGCGGTCGGCTGCGAGGTCAGGCGTACCGTGACGAAGTCCGCCATCGCACCCTCGGTCACGATCGTGTCCGTGCTCGTGTGGCCGATCAGGATGCCGGCCGTGTCGTTGTCGACGATCGAGAAGGTCTGCGGCGGCGTGACGATCGAGTTGTAGAGCGGATCGATGCTCGTCGTCGTGAAGGTCACGTCGGCAAGGTGCGGCTGGTCCTCGTCGAGCGCATCGTCGATCGCGCTGACGGGCAGCGTCTGGATGGTGTTCCAGTCGGCGGGCGTGAAGGTCAGCGTAGCTGCGCCCGGCAGGAGCTGGGTGCCGCCATCGACGGTGATCGTGACCGGGCCGGTCGGCTTCGTGTTCAGGCGCACCCGGATGTCACAAGGGATGGCGACGGGGTTCTCGATCACGCTGTTGGAGCAGGCCGTCTGGGTGATGAGCACGCCCGGCGTCGCGACCTTGAGCTCGTGGCTCGCGACCGGGGTCACGGTCGCGTTGTTGTTGACGCGGTCGAAGACGCTCAGCTGGTACTGGTAGCACATGCCGGTCGCGCCCTCGATCGCTCCGGCGTCGGTGAACGGGCTGGTCGGGTCGGTGGCGACCGTGGTCCAGCCGGTGAAGGCGCCACAGTTGCCCGTCAGCGGGTTGATCGCCGAGCTGCGTCGACGCAGCTGCGTCTGCGTCGTGCTGAGGCCGGCGCCAGCGTCGGTGCCCTCGTCGAACGTGACGACCGCATTCCCGGGCACGACGTAGCCGTTGAAGTAGTCGATGACGAGACCGGTCGGCGCGGTGCCGTCCATGCGGACCTCGAAGTCATCGGTCGCCGAGTTGCCCGCGTTGTCGAACGCGGTGGCGCTCTGCAGGTTCGGCTCGGTGGCGCCGGTAGCCCAACCGTAGGGTTGGCTATACGTGATGCCGCCCGCTCCGCCAGGCACCGTTTGCGACGTGCCGCCGGACGGGTTCCACAGTGCACCTGCACCGTCGAGGTCGGGGAAGGCGACGCGGTTCACGCCAGCCGGCGCGTCGGTGACATCGAAGTCCACGGTGAAGGCGCCCGACTGGTTCGGATTGAACCAGACACGGCTGTTCGGCATGTCGTCGTAGATGAACTGGCCGTTGGTGACCTCGGTGAAGGACTTGAGCGTGATCGCTGGCGGCGTGTTGTCGACCACGATCGTGCGCGTGATCGGCAGGCTCTGGTTGGTCGCGTTGTCGGTCACCCGCAGCGTGATGGTGTACGTACCGTCCGGCACCGGGCCGCCGGCGTCGCCGGTCGTCGTCGGGAAGTTGCAGGTCCAGTTCGCCGTCGGCGCCGGGCTGATGATGATGCAGAGGTTGCTGATCGCGAAGCCGTTGCCGTCGTCGACGCCGATATTCACGCGCTGCACGCCCGAGCCGCCGTCGAAGCTCGTACCCGTGATGTCGAAGGGTCCAGCCATCGGGCCGACCGGCGTGCCGCTGATCGAGCCGATCGGCTTGGTCGTGTCGACCATGATCGTGTTCGTTGGCAGGTCGAAGTAGCTGTGGTTGCCGACGTTGTCGACCACGTCGATGCGGTACTCGTAGCAGAAGCCGTCGGCGATGGTGGTGTCCTCGTACGGGCTCGCCGGGTTGGGCGCGCTCACGTTCGCCCAGGAGGCAGGCATCGGCGCGCAGACACCAGCGCTCAGCACCGACTGGCGGCGCTGCACGCGAGTGGAGGCGATGTCGCTCTCAACGACCGTGCCTCCGATATCGAAGTCCATGCCGCTGTCGAAGTACACGTCGACCTTGGACGGCGTGAACCAACCATTCGGGTAGGTCACCGAACCGCCGCTTGGTCCCGTAGCGTCCAGCAGCACTTCGTAGCCCTTGGTCGCCGACAGGCCGACGTTGTCGAAGGCGGTGAAGGTCTGTGGCACCGCCGGTGCTGCCGCACCACTGGCCCACGTGTACTCCATGTCGAAGACATCGGGTGCGGTGGCGACCAGGTCAATGCGGCTTGCCGGCGTGTTCGACCAGCCGACGCCGTGGTCGGGGAACTCGACGCGGTTCATGCCCGAGCCGAGGCCGTCGTTGGCGGTGACCTCGACACGGAAGGAGCCGCTGAACATCGGGTTGGCGTTGATCCAGAGGCGGTTGGGCTCTGCCACCTTGACGTGCTGGTAGCCGGGGTTCGTGCCTTCGATGAACTTGCTGAACAGCGTGGCCGGCGGCGTGTTGTCGACGAGGATGCGTCGCGTGATCGGCGGCGCCGTCTTGTTGGTCGCCACGTCGAACACGGTCAGCTCGAGGTCGTACAGGCCGTCCGGCGTGCCGGCGGTCGTATCCCAGTTGCACCCCCACGTGGAGGAGATGCTCGGCGACGGCGGCGTCAGCACCGGCGAGAGGCAGAGGTCGTACACGTCGAGCGGATCAGCGACGCTGCGGGCGCGGAACTCGACGCGCTGGACGCCGCTCGCGGCATCCGTGGCGGTGCCGGTGAATGCGTTGGTCGCACCGAGGATCGGGCCGGTCGGGGCAGGATCGATGGTGCCGGACGGCGCCGTGCGGTCGACGAGGACGATCTTCGCGCTCGTGAACTCCGTGTCATTGCTGACATTGTCCGTGACGCGGAGGCGGTACTGGTAGCACATGCCGTCGGCGATGGTGGCATCGGTCCACGGTGACGTGGGGCTCGGGCCGCTGACGTCGGACCACACGGCAGTCGCCAGCGACGGATCGCAGACGCCGGCCGAGACCGTGGCGCCCTTGCGCTCGATGGCCCAGTCGCGCACGCCGGAGAGCGCGTCGGTACCGGCGTTGAAGGTGATCGCGGTCGTGGAGCCGATGTTCCAGACGTCGGAGTAGTCGATGCTGCCGCTGATCGGGTCGTCCGGATCGGCAACGACGCGGAAGTCGACGTCAGTGCCTGCCAGGGCCTGGTCGAAGGCGCGCGCCTGCACCGGGCTCGTCGGCACGGTCGCACCGTTGACCCACGAGTAGTTGGCGCAGTAGTAGCCACATGCCGGGACCGGCGTGTTCGGGTTGCCGATCGCCTGGTCGGCAGCCGCATCCGGCGTCCAGCCCGTGCTCAGCGCACCGTCGAGGTCCGGGAAGCGCACGTGGCTCATGCCGGTTCCGGCGTCCGTGGCCTCGACCTGCACCTGGAAGCCGCCCGACTGGATTGGGTTGTAGTAGAGCTGGCTCGTCGCCCCGGCGCCAGTGACGTGCTGGTACTGCGGGCTGGCGCCTTCGACGATCGCGATGAGCTTCGCGTCCGGCGGCGTGTTGTCCACGGTGACGACCTTGGTCGGCGCGATGAACTCGTTGTCGGCCATGTCGACGACGCGCAGCGTCAGCGTGTAGACGCCGTCCGGCACGAGCGTGGAGTTCCACGTGCACGACCAGGTGGTCGGCTCGGGCGGTCCGACGACGCTGCACAGCGTGCCGCTGGCGATCGGAGCGCCGAGGTTGTCGACGCCCGCGTAGGTCACGTCGACGCGCTTCACTGCCGTCGTCACGTCATCGGAGGTGCCGTTGACGACCGTGGTGCCGCTGACCGGGCCCGGCGGGTTCGGATCGATCGCGCCGAGCGGCGCGACGGCATCGAGCTTGACGATGGTCGTGCCCGGGCCGGTTCCTGCGTGCGTGACGGTGATGTTGCCCACGTTGTCGACCGCGGCGACGCGGTACTCGTAGCAGCGATCGGTGACGACGGTCGTGTCCACGTACGGGTTCACGGGCGACGTGCCGCCCACGGGTCCCCAGCCGCCGAAGGCAGCACACACGTCATCCGCGAGCGCGGCCTGGCGACGCTCGATCTGCAGGTGCGAGAGACCGGACTGGCTGTCGCCACCACCGGAGAAGCCGATCGAGACCGAGGTCGCGGACTGGTAGCCGGAGCTGTACGAGACGATCGCCGGGTCGGGTGCGGTCGTGTCGGGGCGTAGCGTGAACGGCACGTTGGTGAAGTTGCTGGCGTTGTCGGAGGCGACCGCCGTCAGTGCGGAAGCGCCGTTGTCGAACGGGCTGGCGGTGTAGGAGTACGTCGACTCCCAGTACGGGGTGCCCGTCACGGCGAGCGGCGGCACCATCGACCAGCCAGCACCGGCGTTCGGGAACGCCACGTCCCGCATGAGCGAGCCAGCATCAGTGGCGTCGACCTGCACGGTGAAGGAGCCCGGCTGGAGCGGGTTGTACCACATCGTCGATCCGATGGCGTGGTGGTATGCGGCCGTCGTCGTGTTCTCGGTGAAGCCGTGCAGCGTGGCGGTCGGGTTCGTGTTGTCGACGGTGACCGTGGTCGTGACTTCACCGACGTTGCCGGCGGCATCACGGATGCGCGCGATGAGCGTGTACGCGCCGTCTGCAGCGCTGGTGGTATCCCAGTCACAGGACCAGTTGTCGGGGTCCGGGTTGAGTGCGTCCGGGCCGATCGTCGTCGGGTCGCACGGCGAGATCATGAAGGGCCCTGTGCCCGGATCAGCCCAGAGGCCGACGGTCGTCAGGCCGCTCGCGCCGTCGCTCGCAGTACCCGCGAGGGTCTGCATGTTGCCGATGTACGGCGGCAGGACGTTCCAGGTGCCGGTCGGGGCGGTGCGATCGATGCGGACCTGCTTGCCCACGGTGAAGCCGCGCTCGTTGGAGACGTTGTCCGTCGTGAGGAGCTGGTACTCGTAGCAGAAGCCGTCCTGCGTGGTGGTGTCCGAGAACGGGCTCGGCGTATCGACCGGTGCGATGTTCGACCACGGCACGAACACGCCACAGGTCGTTCCGGTGTACGGCGCGGCGCGGCGCTGCAGCTGCGTCTGGGCAACGCCCGAGAGCGCATCGGTCGGCAGGACGAAGGTGACTGCGACGTTGGCCGCCGACGTGCCGGTCGGGGTGTTCGGGTAGTCGATGCTGCCACCGAGCGGGCCGTCAGCGTCGGGCACGACGCGGAACGGCGCGGTGGAGGAGAGGCCGACGAAGTCGACGGCGGTGGCGACCTGCGGATCCGTCGGCACGGTCGGGTTGGCCGTCCAGGAGTACGTCGCCTCGTACTGCGGCGTGCCGGACGGATCGACGGTGACCGAGCCGGGCGTCCAGCCAGCCGCGCCGAGCGTCGGGAAGTCGACGTGCGACACGCCGCTGCCTGCGTCGGTCGCATCCATGAACAGCGAGAAGGTGCCGAACACGTCGGGTCGGTAGAACATCGTGTTGGCGATGGCGTGCTGTGCCTGCGGCTGGGCACCCTCGGTCCAGTGGTGGAAGAGGACCGCCGGCGCGGTGTTGTCGACGATGACCGGCACGGTGAAGCTGGCCGTGTTGTCGGCAAGGTCGGTCACGAGCAGCGTGATCGTGTACGGGCCGTCGGCGATGATGCCCGGCGTCGTCCACGTGCAGGCCCAGGGCGACGTCTGCAGGTTGTTGCAGGTGATCGTGCCGGACGCCGTGCCCGAGAAGGTCAGGTCGAAGCGCTTGACGCCGCTGTTCGCGTCGCCGTGCAGGCCTTCGACCGGGACCGTGCCCGAGACGTACGGCGTGTTCGGCAGGGTGAAGCTGCCGGTCGGCGCGGTGCGGTCGACCTTGACCTGCTGCGACGCGATCGTCTCCTCGCGGTTGTCGACGTTGTCCCAGACCTGGAGGCGGTACTCGTAGCAGGTGCCGTCGACCAGCGCCGAATCCGCGAACGGGCTCGTCGGGTTGAGGGCACCGAGGTCGGCCCAGCCAGCACCCGGTGCGGGCATCGTGCAGGTTCCGGCGGCGAGCGTGCCGGCGCGGCGCTGCAGCTGCGACCGGCTGACGCCCGAGCCACCGACCGGGTCGGTGCCTGCGGCGAAGGTCACGTCGATGCTGGTGGCGCTGGTGAACTGGTCGACGACGGCGATCGTCGAGCCGGTCGGAGCGGTGCCGTCATGGACGACCTCGAAGTTCGCGAAGGCGTCATTGCCGACGTTGTCGACGGCGCGCACCTGCTGCAAGCCGGGCTGCACGAAGCCGGTCGTCCAGCCGTACGTCTGCGTGTAGTCGGGGGTGCCGGTCGTGTCGCTCACGAGCGCAGCCGGGGTCCAGCCCGCACCGATCGTCGGGTACTCGATGCGGTTGACGAGGCTGCCGACATCGTGCGCCGTCACCTTGAGCGAGGCGTCGCCGGAGATGCTCGCCGTGTTGACCCACAGCTTGTTGGCGACCGCATGCTGCTCGGTCGGCGTCGCGCCCTCGACCCAAGCGACGGCGTCGATCACGGGATCGCTGTTGTCGACGATGACGTTGCGCGTGAACGGCGTGCTCTCGTTGCCGGCCTTGTCACGCACGAGGATGGTCAGGACGTACGGTCCGTCGGGCAGTCCGAGGCCAGTCGTGTTGAAGGCGCAGGTCCAGGGCGAAGCCTGCGTGCTGGCGCTGCAGACGCTGCCGCTCGCCGTGCCCGAGTAGGTCAGGTCGAAGTTGAGGACGCCGCTGCCGAGGTCCGAGTGCGCGCCGGTCACGTTCACGGAGCCGGACACGTACGGCGACATCGGGTCGATCGAGCCGAGCGGATCGGTCGTGTCGACCTTGACCTCGGCGGTCTCGGTGACCGTCTCGACGTTGCCGACATTGTCGGTCACCTGGAGGCGGTACTGGTAGCAGAAGCCATCGGCCAGCGGCGTGTCGGTGTAGGTCGCGGGCGTGTCGACGCCACCGACGTCGGTGAAGCCGCCGTATACGCCGCAGGTGCCACTCGTCAGCGTTGCGGAGCTGCGCTGGAGCTGGTGCCGCTTGATTCCCGAACCGGAGCCGTCGCTGCCGCGCGAGAGCGTGACATCGATCGACGGCGTGTTCGTGTAGCCGTCGGCGTAGGCGATCGTCGAGCTCGTCG
The DNA here is from genome assembly GCA_025964435.1 of Thermoleophilia bacterium. Lineage (GTDB taxonomy): Bacteria > Actinomycetota > Thermoleophilia > Gaiellales > SKUG01 > JAGQUL01. The sequence goes on from JAOPYV010000136.1 coordinate 10,811, forward strand.
GAGCGTCGGGATCGGCCTCGACGGAGAAGGTGCCGGTCGTCGGGTTGCCGACGAAGTCAGTCACCACGACCGACTGGTTGAGCGCCGTGGCTGCGCCCGACGTCCAGGTGTAGTCGTTGATGAAGGGCGATGGCGCAGGCGCGAGCGCTCCGGCCGGCGTCCAGGTCGTGCCGAGCGCGGGGTAGCTGGCGCTGACCACGCCACTGCCGGCGCCGTCGTTGGCTGCCACGGTCAGGCGTGCGGTTCCGGTCTGTGCCGGGTTGAACCAGAGTCGGGTGCCGTCGGCGTACTGGAAGGTGCCCGGACCAACCGGCGTCCAGACCATCGAATCGATCACCGGCGGGAAATTGTCGACGATGACGGTCGTGACGATCGGGTCGCTGTCATTGCCGGCGTTGTCGCGCACGACCAGCGTCAGCGTGTACGGACCATCGCCACCGGCGAGGGTGTTCCAGTTGCAGGTCCACGGCGACGGCTGCAGCGGATCGCAGACGATCGTGCCGCTCGCGGTACCGGAGTACGTGAGGTCGAAGCGCTGCACGCCACTGGCGTTGTCGGAGTGGGTGCCACCGACGGCGACGGTGCCACCGACGAACGGCGACAGCGGGTTGAAGGTCCCGGTCGGCTTGGTCTTGTCGACCCTGACGAGCTGGGCCGGTGCCACGAGCTCGTGGTTGGAGACGTTGTCGACCACGTCGAGGCGGTAGCGGTAGCAGAGGCCGTCCATCAGGGTCGTGTCGACCCACGGCGACATCGCCGGGTTCGTGACGAGCGTCGTCCACGCGCTGACGGTTGCGCTGCAGGTGCCGTCCGCGAGGTACGGCGAGCTCTGGCGCTGGATGTTCAGGTCGCGGATCTGGGAGAGCGCGTCGGTTCCGGCAGCGAACGTGATGCTCGCGTTGCTGCCGTTGGTGATCGTGTCGACATAGGTGATCGTCGAACCGGTCGGCGGCGCGGTGTCAGGAACCACCGCGAACGGCTCGGTGGCGGTGTTGAGCACGTTGTCGGTGGCGGTCGCGACGAGTCCGGCAGGCGGCACGGCGGCGCCGCCACTCCACGCGTAGGCGACGTCGTAGGTCGAGCTGTAGTCGAGCTGTGCGGCGCCCGGCGTCCACCCCGCGCCGAGCGGCGGGAAGCTCACGTTGTTGACGCCGCTGCCCGTGTCGACGGCATCCATGCGCAGCGTGAAGCTACCGGCGGTCGTCGGGTTGTAGTACATCGTGGAGCCGATGGCATGGTGGAACAGCGGCGACGTGCCCTCGATCCACTCGTCGAGGTCGATCGTCGGGTCGCCGTTGTCGACGGTCACCTGGATCTCGTTGGGCACGCTGATGTTCGCCGCGTTGTCGCGCACGACGAGGCGGATCGTGTAGAGGCCGTCGGGCACGGAACCGGAGGCCGTGTCCCATGCGCACAGGAACGGCGAGGTCTGGACCTCAGGTGCGCAGATGTTGCCCGATGCCGAGGTGCCCGCGAAGGTGATGTCGAAGTCAGCCACGCCGCTGCCGGCATCCGCGTGCACGCCGGTGACGTCGATGCTGCCGCTGACGAACAGGGGCTGCGGATCCAGCGTGCCGGTGGGCACCGTCGTATCGACGCGCACTTCACCGAGGTCGATGACCCGCTCGCGGTTGTTGACGTTGTCCCAGACGTCGAGCGTGTAGCGGTAGCAGAAGCCGTCCGCCAGGGTCGCGTCGGTGTAGGGGCTCGGCGCGTTGAGCGCGCCGATGTTCGTCGGGGCGCTCCAGCCGGCCTGGCAGACGCCGTTCAGCAGCGTCGTCTGCTCACGCAGGAGCTGGTGCCGACCGAGGCCCGAGCCGCCGCCGTCGTTGCCGCGGGCGAAGGTCAGGTCGACGGAGGTCGTGTTGCGGTAGCCCGTGGAGGGGTAGCTGAGCGACGAGCCGGTCGGTGCGGTGCCGTCTGCCTGGACCTCGAAGCCGCGCGTGCTCGAGTTGCCGACGTTGTCCGTCGCGGTTGCCGTCGCGGCGAGGTTCGTCACGGCGCCGCTGACGAAGGAGTAGTCCACCTCGTACGGGCCGAAGGGCACCACGGTGGCGAGCGTCGGGGACCAGCCGGTACCGAGCACCGGGTACGAGACGTTGGCGACGCCGCTGCCCGCGTCGGTCGCGGTCATGCCGAGCTTCGCGGTGCCCGCGAGCGCCGGGTTGAACCAGAGCTTGGGTCCAGCGACGTGCTGGTTGAGCGGGTTGGTGCCCTCGGTCCAGACCGGGTTGATCAGGACCGGCGGGCCATTGTCGACGCCCACGGTAGCCGTGATCGGTCCGCTCACGTTGCCTGCGATGTCACGCACGATCAACGTCAGCTCGTACGGGCCGTCGCCGTTCAGCGTCGTGTTCCAGTCACAGTTCCACGGGCTGGCTTCGGTCTCGGCCAAGCAGATGTCACCCGTCGCCGTGTCGGCGAAGGTCAGGTCGAAGTCGGCCACGCCGCTCGACGTGTCGGCGTGGGTGCCGCCGACGGTGTAGGTGCCGCCGATCCAGGCGGGCATCACGTTGATCGTGCCGGTCGGTGGCGTGCGGTCGATGCGCACCTCGTTGGTGGAGGCGACGGTCTCGACGTTCTGCACGTTGTCGGTCACGACGAGGCGGTACTGGTAGCAGAAGCCATCAGCGGTCGTCGTGTCGGCGAACGGGCTCGTCTCGGTCGTGGTGCCGAGGTTGGTCCATGCGCCCGCCCATGCGCCACACGTGGTGCCCGAGAAGGGTGCGCTGCGGCGCTGCAGCTGATGCGTCGCCACGCCCGAACCAGCACCGTCGACGCCGACCACGAAGTCGATCGGGATGCTCGTGTTGAAGGTCGTGGTGGAGGCGTACGTCACCGAGGAGCCGGTCGGCGCGACGTTGTCCTCGACGACCTCGAAGCCGAGCGTCGCGCTGTTGCCCGCGTTGTCGGTCGACAGCACGTTCTGCGGGCCGGGGATCGACGCGCCGGGAGCGTACTCGAAGGTACCCGAGTACTGCGGGCCACCGGTGACGGTCTGCACCGTGTTCGGCGTCC
>JAOPYV010000066.1 GCA_025964435.1 Thermoleophilia bacterium
GCGGTCGTCGCGCACGGCGAGCACCGTCGGCAACGGGCGCAGGAGCAGCAGGAGCGCCGCGGCCATGGCGAAGGCGTACAGGACCTGGACGGCGAGGTTCGCGTGCTCCCACTCCGGGCGCAGCGTCAGCGTGCCTTCGACGGATCCGACGAACAGCACGACGATGAGCGCGACGAGACCGGCCACGCGCGTGCGTGTCAGACCCCGGGCGGACGTGAACAGGATGGCGGCGAGGACGAGCGCGACCGGCAGCCCCGCCGGTCGCGTCGCGGCCCAGCCGGCCAGCGCGATCAGGACCACGCAGTCGAAGCCGGTCGGCGGAGCACCGACGGTTCGCGACGCGATGCGCGCGGCGAGCAGGACGGTGACGCAGGCCAGCAGGTCGGTCTCCGCGGGAATCGCCCAGGCGACGGCGGCGAACGGCGCGAGCAGCGACGGCAGCATCCGCTTCGGCGCGAGCTCACGCGTGATCATCCAAGCGAGCAGTGCGGCCACGCCCCCGCGTGCGCCCGATTCGAGCCCGTGCGAGATCGCGGCTGACACGAAGATGATGCTCGAGGCGAACAGCGCCCAGCCGGTCGCCGGACGCCACGGCGCCATCGATCGGTACAGGGAGGTGACCCGGCCAGCCACCGGTCAGGTGGTGACGGGCTGCATCGCAGCGTCGATCGCCGCACGCACGACCGGGAAGTCCTGGGCACCGTCGACGCGCACGAGCGTGCCCTGCGCGGCGTAGTGGTCGGCGACGGGAGCGGTCTGGCGCACGTACACCTCGAGACGATTGCGCACGGAGTCCGCAGTGTCGTCGTCGCGCTGGTACAGCTCGCCACCATCGAGGTCGCAGACCCCGGGCACGCGCGGCGGCTTGGTGTCGACGTTGTACGGCGTCTGGCAGGTCCGACAGATCCAGCGACCGGAGAGGCGGCGAACCAGCACGTCGTTCGGAACTGCGATGTCGAGCACGACATCCACGCTGCGCTCGAGCCTCGCCAACATCTCGTCGAGCGCGGTCGCCTGCGCATCGGTGCGCGGGAATCCGTCGAGCAGGATGCCGGAGTCATCGGGCAGGTCCGCAACGAGCTCGCGGATCAGGCCGATGATGACATCGTCAGGCACGAGGTCGCCGGCATCCATGAAGCGCTTGGCCTCGACCCCGAGCGGCGTGCCGTCGGCGACGGCGGTGCGCAGGAGGTCGCCGGTCGCAAGATGCCGCAGACCGTACTCCTCCACGAGGTGGGCGGCCTGCGTTCCCTTGCCCGCTCCGGGCGGTCCCATGATGAGCACTGTCGGTGCCGTAGCCATACCTGTCTCCTTCGCGAAGGCTCTACGCTACCAGCCCCTTGTGTGTACGTGCACCGCGTGCTCCTGAACCCGCCCGCGCACGCCGTGCACGGACGATCGAACAGCTCGACCTCGCGGAGCCCGTGGCGGGCGGCTACCGCGGCGAGGCGAGGTGCCGCAGCGCCGACGCTGAAGACACGAGGGGCCTCGGGGCGAACTGCGCTCCGGGGCCCCTCTTCGATTCGCAATGGATCGCGCGTGCTACTTGAGGAAGCCCTCGTAGTTGCGCATGACGAGCTGCGATTCCATCTGGCGCATCGTGTCGAGCGCGACGCCGACGACGATCAGGATGGTCGTGCCGCCGAAGGCGCCCGAGACCGCCTGGCTGATGCCGAAGACGTTCACGAAGATCGCCGGGAGGATGATCAGGACGGCGAGGTACAGCGCACCGGGGAACGTCAGTCGCGTGATGACCCGGTTCAGGTACTGCGCGGTCGGCGCACCTGGGCGCACGCCCGGGATGAAGCCGCCGTACTTCTTGAGGTTGTCAGCCTGGTCGACCGGGTTGAACTGCACGAGCGTGTAGAAGAACGTGAACAGGATGACGAACAGCGCGGTGATGGTCACGCCGACCGGGCTGTACGGGCCGAGGTAGGTGTTGATGAAGTCCTGCACGCCCGCGTTCGGGATCGAGGAGCCGATCAGCGTCGGGAAGGCCATCAGCGCCGAGGCGAAGATGATCGGGATGACGCCGGCCATGTTCACGCGCAGCGGCAGGTAGGTGCTGCCACCGGAGGTCATGCGGCGACCGACCATGCGCTTGGCGTACTGCACCGGGATGCGGCGCTGGCCTTCCTGGATGAAGACGACTGCAGCGGTGATGGCGATCAGCAGCACCGGCACGGCGAGACGCGTCGTGACCGGCAGCGTCAGCCAGGTCTGGATGCCTGGTCCGATGCCCGCGATGATCGAGGCGAAGATGAGCAGTGACATGCCGTTGCCGATGCCGCGCTGCGTGATGAGCTCGCCCATCCACATGAGCAGCACGGTGCCCGCGGTGAGCGACACGACGAACAGCAGCATGCGCGCGATGCCCGCAACCGAGGCCAGCTCGAAGTCGGCCGGCAGCAGCGAGGCGCCCTGCGAGCCGGTCTGGCTGCGCAGCACGAAGAAGAAGCCGATCGACTGCATGATGGCGAGGCCGACGGTCAGGTAGCGGGTGATGCGGTTGATCCGCATCTGGCCCATCTCGCCTTCCTTCTGGTACTCGGCGAGCTGCGGGATGACGATCGTCATCAGCTGGATGATGATGCTCGCGGTGATGTACGGCATGATGCCGAGCCCGAACACCGCGGCGTTGCCGAGACCGCCACCGGTCCACAGGTTGAGGAAGTCGAAGATCCCCTCGTCCAGTGCGCCGGTCAGCGCGTCGGCGTTGATGCCCGGCACGGTGACGAAGGAGCCGAAGCGATAGATCGCGAGCATTGCAAGCGTGAAGATCAGCTTGTTTCGCAGCTCGGGAATTCGGAAGACATTGCCGAGCGCGGAAAAGGAGATGGTACCCATGCGCGGGAGCCTACCGCATGGGGGGACGAACGAGTGGGATGGATTCGCGCAGGTCACTCCGGACGGGTCAGGCCTTCGACTTGGAGCGACCCTTTCCGACCGTCCGGTCGGGGGCCGTGACGCTGACGACCTGGTCGCCGACGAGCAGCACGAAGTCACCGTTCGGGTTGCGTGCGACGCAGTCGTCGCCGCGGAAGACGGCAATGACGAGCTCACCGGGTCGTCGATGGCCGGTCAAGGGGCCAGCCTCGGTTTCGGAGACGAGTCGCTCCTCGAGGTCGAGGCCCGCGCCATTCTCGAGCAGCTCCTCCACGACCTGCACGTAGTGGGGCGAGACGGCTGCGAGGCCGAGCATGCGACCGGTGGCGCCGGAGGTGGTCAGCACGACGTCGGCACCGGAGCGCCGCAGCAGCGGCGCATTCTCCAGCTCGCGCGACGCGGCAACGATGCGCACGGTCGGGTTGATGTTGCGGACGCTCAGCACCGTCAGCACGGCGGCGTCGTCGCGGTGCGGCGTCACGATCACGACCCGCGCGCGATCCACGCGCGCGGCACGCAAGAGTTCATCACTCGACGTGTCGCCGTGGATGCCGACGCAGCCGAGGCGCGCGGCCTGGGCGAGGGCATCCTCGTCGGTGTCGATCACGACGACGCGCTCACCGGCCTCGCCTCGCTCGACGAGCGCATCGAAGGCCGTGCGTCCCTTGACGCCGAATCCACAGATGACCACATGGTCCTTCACGCGCTTCCTCCATCGACTTTCACGCAGGATGTTCTGGCTGGCCAACGCGATGAGCTCCACCGACGTGCCGACCAACAGGATGAGGAATATCACACGCGCGGGCGTGACAATGAACGTCGTGAACAGCCGCGCGCTGTCGGAGACCGGCACGACGTCGCCGTAGCCGGTCGTGGTGATCGACACCGTCGCGTAGTACAGCGAGTCGAGCAGGTTCACCGCGCCGTCAGCACTATCGGAGTAACCGCTCCGCTCGAGCCATGTTCCCAAGGTCACCAGCACCGTCAGGATCAGACCGATGGAGAGCCGCTTGAGCAGCTGCGCGATTGGATTGACGCTCATCTCGGATGGCATCTTGATATCAACGTGTCTCGGCACGATGTAGTCCTACCCCCGTCCGCGCCCGTTGGCACGGATCTTGCCGTGGAACGAACGGAGGCCCGCCATTCGGCGAGCCTCCGCTACATGTCATGTCGTACCAGCCGAAGCTGGCACGGGAGGCCTCAGGCCTCGTCACTCGTCTCGGGCGCGTCGGCGGGAGCGTCCGTGGCAGGTGCCTCGGTCGTCTCGGCCTTCGCGGCCTTCGGAGCCTTGGCTGCCTTCTCGGCCTTGGGGGCAGCAGAGCCCTTGCTGGCTTCGTAGGCGGCCTGCTTCTCGAGCTTGACGGCCTGGCGGCCGTGCGGTGCGGGACCCTCGAGCAGCTGGCAGGTACCGCCAGCGGCCTCGATCTTCTCGCGCGCCTGGGCGCTGAAGCCACCAGCGATGACGGTGAGCTTGACTGTCAGCTCGCCCTCGCCGAGGACCTTGACCGGGTGCCGCGTGTGACGCAGCACGCCAGCCTGCTTGAGCAGTGCGGCGTCGACCGTGGTGCCGGCCTCGAACTGCGCGAGCTGACCCACGTTCACGGGAATCGTGTGCGTGCGGAAGGGGCCCATGGGCATGGACATCTTCTTGTTGGAGCCGCGGAGCTTGGAGATGCGCATGTAGATCGGCATCTGTCCACCCTCGAACCCGGGGCGGGGACCGCCGCCGGAGCGCGACTTCTGACCCTTCTGGCCACGGCCGGACGTCTTGCCCGTGCCGCTACCCGGACCACGACCAACGCGCTTGCGCACCTTGGTGGATCCCTTGGCGGGTGAGAGGTCGTGCAGACCCTTGTCTTCCAGACCTACCGTCATGTCAGGCCTCCTTCGCTTCTTCGACCTTGACGAGGTGGTTGATCAGCCGGAGCTGACCTTCCAGCACGTCGGTGTGCTCGCGCACGGTCGTGTCGTTGATCTTGCGCAGGCCGAGGGTCTCGAGCGTCGCGCGGTGGCGATGCTTCTGACCGATCTTGCTGCGTACCTGGGTGATCTTCAGCTTCGTTGCCATGTTCCTCAGGCGTCCTCGCTGACGGTGACGTCAGCCTCGGGGGTGGTGTCGACTGCCTCGAGCGGCACATCATCGGCGTCGAGCACTGCGGTGGTGGATCCAGCTTCGGCGGCTGCGGCAGCTGCCGCGTCCTCGCGGATCTTCCATGCGTGCACGTCGATGCCGACCTGACCGCTGCTGGCGCTGTAGGCGAGACGCTTGCCGAGGACTTCCTCGACCGTCTTGCCGCGCAGTGCCGCAACTTCCTCGGGCAGGCGGAGCTGGTTGATCGCGTCGACCGTTGCACGGACGAGGTTGATCGGTGTGCGAGTGCCGAGGCACTTCGTCAGCACGTCCTTGATGCCGCCGAGCTCGAGCACTGCGCGGATGCCGGCACCGGCGATGACGCCGGTACCTTCGCTCGCGGGCTTGAGGATGACATGACCGGCGCCGTAGCGACCGTTCACCTCATGCGGGATCGTGGTGCCGATCTTGGGGATCCGCTGGATGTTCTTGCGGCCCTCTTCGATCGCCTTGGAGATGGCGACGGGGACCTCGTTGGCCTTGCCGTATCCGATTCCGACGTGCTCGAGTTCGTCACCGACCACGACGAGTGCGGTGAAGCTGAAGCGACGACCGCCCTTGACGACCTTCGCAACTCGGTTGATCTGGACGACGCGCTCCTGGAGCTCGCGACCGTTGAATGTTCCTGCTCGGCTCTCTGCCATGGTACTGCCTTCCGCTTTCTAGAACTTGAGCCCGGCCTCGCGGGCTGCGTCTGCCAGCGTCTTCACGCGGCCATGGTAGAGGTAGCCGCCGCGGTCGAAGACCACGGTGGTGACACCGGCAGCCTGGGCGCGTTCCGCGATCAGCTTGCCAACCTTCTCGGGACGTTCGGAGCGCTCCGACGAGCGGATGTCCTTGTCCTGCCAGGAGGCTGCGGCGAGCGTGCGACCTGCACGGTCGTCGACCACCTGGGCCTCGAGGCCCTTGTTGGAGCGATGCACGACCAGGCGCGGTCGGTCGGCAGTGCCGGCGACCTTGTTGCGCAGGCTGAGGTGCCGTCGCTTTCGGAGTTGTTCGGGAGTTCGCTTGCTCATGATGTTCCTTATGCCTGCGCTGGCCCTTACTGGGCGCGCTTGCCGACCTTGCGACGGATGTGCTCGCCCTGGTACTTGATGCCCTTGCCCTTGTAGGGCTCCGGCGGACGCTTGGCGCGGATCTTGGCGGCGTGCTCGCCGACGACCTGCTTGTCGATCCCGATGATGGCCATCTGGTTCGGCGCGATCACCTTGAACTCGACGCCGTCCGGCGGCGTGAGGACCACGGGGTGCGAGAAGCCGGCCGAGAGGTCGACGTCCGTGCCCTTCTGGACGAAACGGTAACCGACGCCGACGATCTCAAGACGCTTCTCGTAACCCTCGGTCACGCCGGTCACCATGTTCTGCAGCAGCGACCGGTAGAGGCCGTGCAGCGCACGATGGTTCGGGCGGTTCGTCGGGCGGAGGACCGTGAGGGTTCCGTCTTCGATCGTGACCGTGATGTCGCGATCCATGGTCTGCGTGAGCGAGCCCTTCGGACCCGTCACCGTCACCGTGTTGGTGCCGTCGACCGTGATCTCGACGCCCGCGGGCACCTGGATCGGGAGTTTTCCAATGCGTGACATGGTTCTAATGCCTTTCGTACGTCACCAGACGTAGCAGAGAACTTCGCCGCCGACCTTGTGGGCGGCTGCTTCCTTGCTGGTCAGGACGCCACGTGAAGTGGAGAGGATGGCGATGCCGAGTCCGCCGAGCACCTTGGGCAGGCGAGCGCTGGGAGCGTACTCACGACGGCCGGGCTTGGAGATGCGGCGGATGCCGGTGATGACCTGCTTGCGGTCATGCGTGTACTTCAGCTTGACGACCAACACCTTGGTGTAGTCGCCCTGCTCCACCGAGAAGTCCTCGATGTAGCCCTCGCGCTTCAGGATGCGCACGATCGCCACGAGCAGCTTGCTGCTCGGCACGGCAACTTCGTCCTTGAGCGCGCGGCTCGCATTGCGAATGCGCGTCAGGAGGTCGCCGACCGTGTCGGAGATCTGTCCGGTGTACCGGATGTCCTTGATGTCGATTGTCTGCTTCATGCTGCTACCAACTTGCCTTGGTCATACCGGGGATCTGTCCCTTGTGCGCCATCTCGCGCAGGCAGATACGGCAGAGCCCGAACTTGCGGAACACGGCCTTGCTGCGACCGCACATGCGGCAGCGCGTATATCCGCGCACCGCATACTTGGCCGGTCGAGCCGCCTTGACCTTGAGTGATGTCTTTGCCATGAAAGTTGTCCTCGTCCCTTACTGCTGCGCCGTGGCCGTAGCAGGCTTGACGAAGGGGAAACCGAACTCGTCGAGCAATGCCTTCGAGCCTTCCTTCGATCCACCCTTGATCGTGAACACGACGTCGAGTCCGCGAATCACGTCCACCTGGTCGTAGTCGACCTCGGGGAAGATGATCTGCTCGGAGATACCGACGGCGTAGTTACCCTGGCCGTCGAACGCCGTTGACTTGATGCCGCGGAAGTCGCGGATGCGTGGCAGCGCGATGGCGAGGAAGCGATCGAGGAACTCGTACATGCGCTCCCCGCGCAGCGTCACCTTGCAGCCGATGGGCATCTCTTCACGGAGCTTGAACCCGGCAACCGAGTTCTTCGCCTTCGTGATGATCGGTCGCTGACCGGAGATGAGCGCGAGCTGCTCCACGGCCGCATCGAGCAGCTTGGAGTTGGTCTTCGCGTCGCCCACGCCCATGTTCAGCGTGATCTTCGTGATCTCGGGGACCTGCATGATGCTCGAGAGACCGAGGTCTTCCTTGAGCTTCGGGCGGATCTCCGACTGGTACTTGTCCTTCAGGCGAGCCATGTCTTACTTGCCCTTCGTCTCGTCGAGGTCGACGTCGTCGCGTCGGCTGACGCGCACCTTGCGACCGTCATCCGCCACACGGTAACCCACACGCGTGGGCTTGCCGGAGGCCGGGCTGACGAGCGCGACGTTCGATACGTGGATTGCCGCGGGCTTCTCGATGACGCCGCCGGAGGGCTGCTGCTGTCGATTGGCCGCGGATGCGGTGGTCGCCGGGGGGCGAGCCTTGGTGTGTCGCTTGACGATGTTCACGCCTTCGACGACGACGCGCTGGGTGTTCCGGTCGACGCTGTTGACGGTGCCGCGCTTGCCGCGGTCCTTGCCAGCCAGCACCTCGACGGTGTCACCAGTACGGATCTTGAGTGTCTTTGCTGAACGTGCCATGAGTCAGAGCACCTCCGGAGCGAGCGAAACGATCTTCATGAAGTTGCGCTCGCGCAGTTCGCGTGCAACCGGTCCGAAGATGCGCGTACCGCGCGGATTCCGCTGTGCGTCAATGATGACGCAAGCGTTCTCGTCGAACTGGATGGACGTTCCGTCCCCGCGCTGGAATGACTTCTTGGTGCGAACGATGACGGCCTTTACGACCTCACCCTTCTTCACCGCGCCGCCAGGCTGGGCTGTCTTCACGGTGCCGACGATGACGTCGCCCACGTGGGCATACCGGCGCTTCGAGCCACCAAGGACTCGAATGCACAGCAGCTCTCGGGCGCCGGTGTTGTCGGCAACTCGCATGCGTGATTCTTGCTGAAGCATCTTCTCTACCTCACTTGGCCCGTTCGAGGACTTCGACGAGTCGCCACGTCTTGGTCTTCGAGAGCGGACGGCAGGCGACGACGCGGACCTTGTCGCCATTGTTGGCGGTGTTGGTCTCGTCGTGCGCATGCAGCTTCTTGGACAGGCGCATCACCTTCTTGTAGCGGCGATGCGTCTTCTGCTTGTCGATGCGGACCGTGATGGACTTGTCGCCAGCATTGCTGGTGACCACGCCGACGAACTCGCGAACGATCGGCGCCTTCACTTCCGGATTGTGGTCTGCGTGGCTGGTCATGCGGGTACCTCTGCAGCCGTAGCGGCTCGCTGCTTGTCGCCAATCAGGGTCAGGATCCGCGCGATGTCGCGCTTGGCCTGGCCGAGCTTGGTGGGATCCTCGAGGGCGCCGGTTGCCAGCGAGAAGCGGAAGTTCATGACTTCGCTCCGCTTGGCAACGAGCAGCTTCTCGAGCTCGCTGATGTCCTTCTTTCGAAGGTCTTCGAATTCGCGCTTCTTCACAGTTCACCGTCCCTGGTGACGAACTTGCACTTGACCGGCAGCTTCATCGCGGCGAGGCGCATTGCCTCACGTGCGAGCGCCTCGTCGACACCGGCGAGCTCGAACATGACCATGCCCGGCTTGACGACGGCGACCCAACCCTCGGGAGAACCCTTGCCCTTGCCCATGCGGGTCTCGGCAGGCTTCTTCGTGTAGGGCTTATGCGGGAAGACGTTGATCCACACCTTGCCGCCACGCTTGATCTTGCGCGTCATGGCAATACGAGCGGCCTCGATCTGGCGGTTGGTGATCCAACCGGCCTCGAGCGTCTTCAGGCCGTACTGGCCGAAGTTGACCTTGACGTTGCCCTTCGACAGTCCACGGCGTCGGCCGCGGTGCTGCTTTCGGAATTTTGTTCGCTTTGGGAGGAGCATCGTTCAAATCACTTTCCACCGCGCGGAGCGCGGCTGCGTCCGCCGATACTCGGACCGCCGGCGTTCCCGCCTGCAGGTCCACGACCGGCACCACCAGGACCACCGGGGCCACGGCCACCGGCACCACCAGGACCACCGGGGCCACGACCGGCTCCGCCACCACTGGGGGCGCCACCATCGTTGCCACGACGCGGACCACGACGGCCCTTGCCCTGACGTGCATCACCATCATCGATGCGCATGCGCCCGGACTCGAAGCCCTCAGGCAGCACTTCGCCCTTGTTGATCCACACTTTGACCCCAATGCGGCCATATGTGGTCTTGGCCTCGACGAAGCCGTAATCGATGTCTGCGCGGAGTGTGTGCAGCGGCACACGACCCTCACTGTAGCCTTCGACACGTGCCATCTCGGCGCCGCCGAGGCGACCACCACACCGGACGCGCACGCCGTGTGCGCCGGAGCGCATGGCGCTGGCGAGCGAACGCTTCATCGCACGGCGGAAGGCCACGCGATTCTCGAGCTGCTCGGCGATGCCCTGGGCAACGAGCTTGGCGTCCAATTCCGGGCGCTTGATCTCGTTGATGTTGATGTGCACGCCCTTCTTGGTCATGGCGCCGATCTCCTTGCGGAGGGCGTCCACTTCCGAGCCGGACTTGCCGATCACGATGCCGGGGCGAGCGGTGTAGATGTCCACCGTCACCTTCTGCTTGTCCTTGCGGATCAGGATGTCGCTGATTCCCGCGTGGGCAAGCTTGCCGTTGATGTGACGACGGATGTTGACGTCCTCGATCAGGTAGTCCGAGAAGTCCTTCTCGGTGAACCAGTTCGAGCGCCAGTCGTGAATGATGCCGACCCGCAGGCCGCCTGGATGAATCTTCTGTCCCATCAGGCCTTGTCCTCAGTGGTCGCAGCCGCGGCTGCGTCCGTCGTCTTCGTGGCTGCCGGCTTCTTGGCCGGAGCCTTCTTCGCTGAAGGCTTCTTGGCTGCACCCTTGGTCTCGGCGCTGGCCTTGGAGCCCGCGACGCGATCGGCACGGCTGTTCGGCGTCTTGTTGCCCTTACGGCCCTCAAGCAGCGCGAGCGGCGCGTTGTCGACGACGACCGTGATGTGGCACGTGCGCTTGTTGATGCGGTCAACGCGACCACGAGCACGCGGCTTCCAACGCTTGAACGTCGGGCCCTCGTCAACGAACGCGGCGCTCACGTAGAGCTCCTCGGCGTTGAGGCCGTGGTTGTTCTCCGCGTTGGCGACGGCGCTCTTGAGCACCTTCATCACTTCGCGCGCTGCGTTGCGATCGCTGAATGCGAGCGCAGTCGCTGCCTCGAGCACCTTCTTGCCGCGGATCTGGTCCACCACAAGTCGGCCCTTCTGGGCGCTGAAGCGGAGGTACTTGGCGACGGCACGCACGGGGCGGGACTCGGGCGCGGACGCCTTTGCCTCGGCCTTGCGAGCCTGGGCCTTCTCCTCGGGGGTCGCGGCGCTCTTCGGCGTCGCGGTGCCCTCTTCTGTCTTCTTCTCGTCAGTCATCGTTGGTTACCTGCGCGTCAGCGCTTCTTGCCCTTATCCGCCTCATGGCCTCGGAAGTAGCGCGTAGGCGCGAACTCGCCGAGCTTGTGGCCCACCATCGCCTCGGAGACGAAGACGGGGACATGCTTGCGGCCGTCGTGCACCGCGATCGTGTGTCCGACCATGTCGGGGAACACCGTGCTCGAGCGCGACCATGTGCGCACCATTCGCTTGGTGCCTTCTTCATTCATCTTGCGGATGCGCCCGATCAGGCGATCCTCGACGAATGGTCCCTTTTTTGAACTGCGTCCCATGTCCTACCTACCTCGACTGCTTGCCGCGCTTGCGACCGCGAACGATCAGCTTGCTGGACGACTTCTTGGTGTTTCGCGTGCGATAGCCGCGTGTCGGAACGCCCCAGGGCGTCACCGGATTACGACCACCACTGGTCTTGCCCTCGCCACCACCATGCGGGTGGTCGACCGGGTTCATGACGACACCACGGACCTTCGGGCGACGACCGAGCCAACGTGTTCGGCCGGCCTTGCCGCCCTTGACGTTCTGGTGCTCGGGGTTGCCCACGGATCCGACGGTTGCGCGGCAGTCAAGCCGCACGCGTCGCATTTCGCCGCTCGGCAGGCGCAGGGTGGCGTAGTCGCCGTCCTTGCCCACGAACTGGATCGAGGTGCCGGCGCTGCGTGCCATCTGGGCACCCTTGCCGGGCTGCAGCTCCACGTTGTGGACCACGGTACCGACCGGCATGTTCGCCAGCGGCATCGCGTTTCCGGGCTTGATGTCAGCCTCGGGTCCACTCACCACGAACTGGCCGACCTCGAGCTTCTGCGGAGCGATGATGTACGCCTTGGCGCCATCAGCGTAGTGCAGCAGCGCGATGCGGGCGGTGCGGTTGGGGTCGTACTCGATTGAGGCGACCTTGGCCGGGATCCCGTCCTTGCGGCGCTTGAAGTCGATCACGCGGTAGCGGCGCTTGTGGCCACCACCACGATGTCGCGTGGTGATGCGGCCGTTGTTGTTACGGCCGCCTGTCTTGTGGATGCCCCGTGTGAGGGACTTCTCCGGGTCGTTGCCCTGGGTCACGTCAGCGAAATCGCTGATCTCCATGAACCGGCGACCCGGTGACGTTGGTCGGAACTTCTTGGTCGGCATGCTAGTGCACCCCCTCGAAGATCTGGATGGTGTCGCCAGCCTTGAGCTTCACGACAGCACGCTTGTATCCGGAGCGGGTGCCCAGGAACGCGCCGCGGCGCTTCGGCTTGGCCTTGACCGTGGAGGTGTTGACGCTCAGCACGGTGACGCCTGGATTGGCGAGCTTGATCGCTTCACGGATCAGCTCCTTGGTGGCATCCGGCGCGACCTTGAAGACGTAGCGGTCGTACGCGAGACCCGCGTAGGACTGCTCGCTCTGCACGGGCGCCAGGATGACGTTGTGGATGTCAGGCATCGACGTCACGTCCTTCCAGCTGGGCGAGCACGGTTTCCGTCACGACGAGGCCTCGGCCCCAGAGCACGTCGGCAACATCGATGTCACTCGATGCCACGACGATGATGTCGGACAGGTTCCGGAAGCTCTTCCAGACGTTCTCCTGCTCGGTGGAGCAGATCACGGTGATCTTCTTCTGTGCGAACTCGAAGGCCCATGCGGCACGGACCTCGGCTGCCTTCTTCGTGCTGGGTGCCTCGGCGAAGGTCGCGTCGGCGAGCACGGCGAGGGAGCCACGGTTGGCGTGCAGCGACAGTGCCGCGTGCAGCGCCTTGACGCGCTCCTTCTTGTTCACCTTGCCGCCGTGCTGACGGACCTGCGGTCCGAACACGACGCCACCGCCGCGCCACTGGGGCGCACGCGTGGTGCCCTGTCGAGCACGGCCGGTGCCCTTCTGGCGCCACGGCTTCGCGCCGCCACCGGCGACCTTGCCGCGGCTCTTCACCGCGTGCGTGCCCTGTCGGCGCCAGGCGAGCTCGTTGCGGACGACGTGCCACACGAGGTGCTCGTTCCAGTCCGCTGCGAAAGCGTCACCGTTGATATCGATGGTGCCGGAGGCACCAAGCTTGGGAGCTGTGGTCTTGGCCATTACTCGCTCACCACCACGACGAAACCGTTCTTGTGGCCGGGCACGGAGCCCTTGACGAGGAGCAGGTTCTTCTCCTCGTCCACCTTGACGACCTTCAGTCCGAGCTGGGTGACGTTCTTGCCACCCATGCGGCCCGGCATCTTCTGGCCCTTGATGACCTTGCTCGGCCAGGCGCTCGCGCCGATGGAACCCGGCGCACGCTTGTTGTGCGAGCCGTGGCTCATCGGTCCACGATGGAAGTTGTGGCGCTTGATCGTGCCGGCGAAGCCCTTGCCTTGGCTGATGCCACGGACCTTGATGGACGTGCCCGGCTCGAAGCGACCGACGGTGACCGAGTCACCTGCAGCGACATCCGCGAAGTCGCGGATCTCGGCGAGGCGGCGGAAGCCGCCTTCGACGCCAGCGGACTTGAGGTGTCCGAGCTCTGCCTTCGAAAGCTTGCGGTCGGCGACTTCCTCCCACGCGAGCTGCGCAGCGGTGTAGCCGTCCTTCTCTTCGGTTCGCACTGCCACCACGGGGCAGGGCCCTGCGAGGAGTACGGTGACCGGAGTGACGCTTCCGTCTTCATTGAAGACGCGCGTCATCCCGATCTTCTTGGCGATGATGCCGATAGCCATTGGGGGCTTCTTTCAGGGTTGCAGCGATTCCCCGGCAAGGGAAGAGCGCCGATGACAGAACTGGTTCTAGAGCTTGATCTCGATGTCGATGCCCGCCGGGAGGTCGAGTCGCATGAGCGAGTCGACGGTCTTCGGGGTGGGCTTCTTGATGTCAATGAGGCGCTTGTGCGTGCGGATCTCGAAGTGCTCGCGCGAGTCCTTGTTGACGAACGGGCCCCGGATGACACAGTAGATGTTCCGCTCGGTCGGCAGCGGCACGGGGCCTACTACCTCGGCGCCGGTACGAGTCGCCGTCTCGACGATCGAAGCTGCGCTTCGGTCGAGCTGCGTGTGCTCGTAGCCCTTGAGCCTGATGCGGATATTCTGCTGTGCCATTCCGGGGTACCTGTCCTTCGGTATTGCGTGTCAGTAGCCGTTCTTGGCTACCGGGGTGGGGCTGATTACTGGCTGATCTTGGTGACGACGCCTGCGCCGACGGTTCGTCCACCCTCGCGGATGGCGAAGCGGAGGCCCTCGTCCATGGCGATCGGCTGGATGAGCTCAACGTTGATCTTCACGTTGTCGCCAGGCATGACCATCGCGGTGCCCTCCGGCAGCTTCACGACGCCGGTGACGTCGGTCGTGCGGAAGTAGAACTGCGGACGGTAGTTGTCCTGGAACGGCGTGTGACGGCCGCCTTCCTCCTTGGAGAGGACGTAGACCTCAGCCTCGAAGTGCGTGTGCGGGGTGATGGAGCCCGGCTTGGCCAGGACCTGTCCACGCTGCACGTCTTCGCGCTTGACGCCACGGAGCAGTGCGCCGATGTTGTCGCCCGCCTGGCCGCTGTCGAGCAGCTTGCGGAACATCTCGACGCCGGTGCAGACCGTCTTGAGCGGCTTCTCGGTGATGCCGAGGATCTCGACCTCGTCATTGACGTTGAGCACGCCGCGCTCGATACGACCGGTCACCACGGTGCCACGACCGGTGATGGTGAAGACGTCCTCGACTGGCATGAGGAAGTCCTTCTCCACGTCACGGACGGGCTGGGGAACGTAGGTGTCGACCTGGTTCATCAGCTCGACGACCTTGTCGCCCCACGGACCCTCGGGCTCTTCGAGCGCCTTGAGTGCGGAACCCTTGACGATCGGAATGTCGTCGCCCGGGAAGTCGTACTTGCTGAGGAGCTCGCGCACCTCGAGCTCGACGAGCTCGATGAGCTCCTCGTCGTCGACCATGTCTTCCTTGTTGAGGAAGACGACGATGTACGGCACGCCGACCTGGTTGGCCAGGAGGATGTGCTCGCGGGTCTGCGGCATCGGGCCGTCAGCAGCGGACACGACCAGGATTGCGCCGTCCATCTGGGCGGCACCGGTGATCATGTTCTTGATGTAGTCGGCATGGCCCGGGCAGTCGACGTGCGCGTAGTGACGCGCCTCGGTCTCGTACTCGATGTGGGCGGTGGCGATGGTGATGCCACGCTCACGCTCTTCCGGCGCCTTGTCAATGTTCTCGAAGTCGGTCGCGACACCACCGAAGCGGGTGGCGAGCACCTTGGAAATAGCGGCCGTCAGCGTCGTCTTGCCATGGTCGATGTGACCGATGGTGCCGATGTTGACGTGCGGCTTGGTTCGCTCGAACTTTTCCTTTGCCATGGTGTGATGTTCCCTCTTGTGTCAGTCGGTGTCGTACGTGGTGGTGGTGATATCTGGCTGGATGGTGCGAAATAGCTATGTGTCAGGCCTCGCCACGGGCCTTGGCGACGATCTCCGTTGCGATGTTCCCGGGCACCTCTTCGTACCGTGAGAACTGCATCGAATAATTGGCTCGTCCCTGTGACAGGGAGCGCAGCGCCGTAGCATATCCGAAAAGCTCGGAGAGCGGGACGCGTGCTCGAACGATCTGCGCATTTCCGCGGGGCTCCATGCCCTCGATCTTGCCTCGACGAGCAGAGAGGTCACCCATGACCTCGCCCATGTACTCCTCGGGCGTCACGACCTCGACGTCCTGGATCGGCTCGAGGAGCATGGCGCCTGCACGGCTGCACGCTTCCTTGAAGCCGATGGAACCGGCGAACTCGAATGCCATCGTCGAGGAGTCGGTGTCATGGTACTTGCCGTCGATCAGCTCGACGCGCACGTCGACCATCGGGTAGCCGGCGAGCGTGCCGCTCTCCATGGCGCCCTTGATGCCGTGCTCGATCGAGGAGTGGTACTCCTTCGGGATCGAGCCACCGGTGATCTTGTTCTCGAACTCGAAGCCCTTGCCCGGCTCGTTCGGCTCGACGTTGAGCGAGACGACGCCGTACTGGCCCGAACCACCGGTCTGGCGGACGAACTTGCCCTCGACCTTCTCCACGCGCTTGCGGATGGTCTCGCGGTAGGCGACCTGCGGCTTGCCGACGTTCGCGTCGACCTTGAACTCGCGCATGAGGCGGTCCACGATGATCTCGAGGTGGAGCTCACCCATGCCCGCGATGATCGTCTGGCCAGTCTCCTGGTCCGTGTTGACGCGGAAGGTGGGGTCCTCCTCGGCGAGCTTCTGCAGCGCGATGCCGAGCTTGTCCTGGTCGGACTTGGTCTTCGGCTCGATCGCGACGCGGATGACCGGCTCCGGGAAGACCATGGTCTCCAGCAGCACCTGGTTGTCCTTGAGGCAGAGCGTGTCGCCGGTGCCCGTGTCCTTGAGGCCGACTGCCGCGCCGATCTCGCCGGCGGCGATCGAGTCGCGCTCCTCACGGGTGTTCGCGTGCATCTGCAGGATGCGACTGATGCGCTCCTGCTTGCCCTTGGTCACGTTGATGACCTGGGTGCCGGCGCTGATCTTGCCGGAGTAGACGCGGAAGAAGGTGAGCTTGCCGACGTGCGGGTCGGTCGCGACCTTGAAGGCGAGGGCGGAGAAGGGCTCCTCCTCGCTCGAGTTGCGCACCATGGGCTCGCCCGTCTTCGGGTCGGTGCCCTTGATGGCGGGGACGTCGAGCGGCGACGGCATGTAGGCGACGACCGCGTCGAGCAGGGGCTGGACGCCCTTGTTCTTGAAGGCCGAACCACACAGGACCGGGTTGAACAGGTTGCCGATGGTGCCCTTGCGGATCCCCGCCTGGAGCATCTCGATCGGGATCTCCTCGCCGGCGAGGTAGAGCTCCATGATCGCGTCGTCGTGGGATGCGACCTCCTCGAGCAGCTTCTCGCGGTACTCGTCGGCCTGCTCCTTGAGCTCGGCCGGGATCTCCAGCTCCTCGAACGTGGAGCCGTCCTCCTGGTCGTACTTGATCGCGACCATCTTGACGAGGTCGATGATGCCGACGAACTGGTCCTCGGCACCCCAGGGCAGCTGCACGGCGACGGGGTTCGCGCCGAGGCGGTCGCGCATGGTCTGCATCGACATGTAGAAGTCGGCGCCCATGCGGTCCATCTTGTTGACGAACGCGATGCGCGGCACGCCGTAGTTGTCGGCCT
>JAOPYV010000147.1 GCA_025964435.1 Thermoleophilia bacterium
CCAGTTGCTCGAGCTGGTCCGCGAGACCGTCCCCTCCAAGATCGCGCGCGGCGTCGAGGAGATCGAGGAGCTCGCCCAGCAGGGCCGTGTCGACCTGCTCATGCTCGACCACGAGGATCCCGGCGACGTGGAGGGACGCCGCTCGATCGAGCACCTGATCCGCTCCGTCTACGAGCAGGGCGGCGAAGTGTTCTCGTTCCACGACGAGTCCCTCGCCGCCGCGACCAGCGTCAACGCGGTGGCGACGCTGCGGTACTAGCCGACAGCGGCCCCGAAACGCGCGCAGCAGCATTCCCGATACACGGGGGACGACGTTTCCGACGTCGATCGTTCCTGGGGGGGAACACCATGACGCTCATTTCCGAGGGCCGAAACGTGCTCACGCGTGCAGCCAAGCTGCTCGACCACGTCACACCGAACGACACGAGCGCTGCCGCATTCGCCGTGCCCGAGCTACGGAGCGGCGCGGCGACGCTGATGTCGTCCGGCCACCGGGAGATCGCTGCCCGAATCACATCGGGCAGCGAGCACCTCGTCAAGGTGCTCGGCGGCACGACCCATCTCGATGAAGGCATCCTGCGTACCCTGAAGCAGGACGCCACGGCCGGCGCCGAGCTCCTTCCGAACGCATGGAGCTTCGGCGGCTCGGGCGGAAACAAGTTCAACGTCGAAGTGAGCGGCGGCGGTCGGGTCCTCGCCGTGGGCAACGGCCAGGTCGTGACGATGTGATGAGGACGAAGCGTTTTCTCCTGCGCTCGTTGCAGGCTACCGACGCGACGACGCTGTTCGCGACCGTCTACGGCGACCCGGTGGTCATGGAGCACGTGGCGGGCGGGGCCCATGCCTCGCAGTCACAGACCGAGGCTGCGATCACGGAGTACATCGACCACGAGGCGCGCAACGGTTTCACGTTCTGGGGCATCGAGGATCGCGAGACGTCCGAACTTCTCGGCGACTGCGGTCTCTATCTGCTGGAAGGTCGCGGGCCAGAAGTTGAGTTCGGCGTCACGCTTCGACAACGGTCGTGGGGTATGGGCGTTGCGGCCGAGTGTGGTGAAGCGTGCATCGAGCACGCCTTCCAACACCTCGGACTGCACGGGCTTGTGGCCGTTGCTCGAGCCCAGAACACCGGGAGCACCGCCCTGCTTCAGTCCCTCGGCTTCGAACATGAAGGATCGGTCGACGTCTATGGCGGGCCGCACGAGCGCTACGCGCTTGGAATAGATCGCTGACCCAGCCTGCGCAGACAAGGTCCGCCTCGCCCCTCAACGGGTACGTCACCCACCATGTATCGCCTTTGGATAATCGTTGCCGCACTCGTGCTGTCTTCATGCGCCGCTCCAGGGAAAGACATCAGCCGTTCGGCGGTCTCGGTCACGAATGACATGGACCCGAGGTATGCAGATTGCCTGCCCGAGGAGACGCGACAAAGGATGGCCAGAATGTTCGCGGACCTTGATGAACCGCCGGCAATACCTCGGCAATGTGGCTCCTCAGCCCAGGACCGAGCAAAGATCAAGTGGCTCAGGTGCAACAGCGAATCCCAGGTATCGGACATCCAAGGGGCCACCTCTCAAGCACTAGCGTGCGACGAGAAATTTCCGCCGTCGGCACGAGCGGTTCAGCCATCGATGTAGGCCGCAGATCGCGTCACGATGGCTCGCAAGGCGATTCAGGAGTGCGCCGGTCGTCCACTCGTACTGTTCGATACGCACGACGACAGATCATCGTGCCCCGTCTGCTCGCGCTTATGGAATAGCACTGACCCAGTTTTCAAAAGGCGACTTCGGATGCCAACCAAAACGGGATACGTGCTGCCCCGAAAGCTCCTGCAACGCACAGGACAGAGCCTAGAAATCGATCCCTGTACCAGCCATGTCCAATGCCCAGAAGGGCCGTCGCGTGTGTGGCTAGACGTGTCGCGAACTCCAACGTCTGCCACCCGGACGATTGCTCATACGCTAAGCGGGTGGTGACGCTCAACCCCGCCAAGGTGAGCGTGAAGGCCAGCACAACCGTCAATCCAAAGGCTGGCCAATAGCTCCATCGAGATCTTAGAAAGTGTTCCACTACCCTGTTCGTCGCTCGTCGCCTGTCGGGCTGTTCCATCCCCCAGGAGCAGGAAGTGGCGTCTGTGAGATTCGAGGACGCGGCACGGGGAGCGCCGGCCCTCCTTCTCCAGCCCTTCGGAGCTCCGGCTCGCTACGACTGAGCGACTACCGCAAGGCAAACCGACGACCACGACACTGTTGCCCTTCCTCCGACTGGGCCTTGGACACTGGGTCAGCAGGAGCGAGTGACTCGCAAATCATCGCCCGAGGGGTCGAAGGACACATCCTCGCCGTTCTTGAGGGGAGGATCCAAGGTGTCTCGAGGAACCAGCTTGCTGACAAAGTCGTCGCCTGGCCCGAGAAATTCATTGCCGAACATGTAGTGGATGGCGGCTAGATCAGGGTCGCCGCTCGGCTGCGGGCCCGGACCGAAGAGGAAGGGTCCAGAAGCGGGCACGACCGTCCCCGGCGTCATCCCGACGCAGTCCAGAGCGGTTCCGGGGGCCTTGACGCCATCTTTCATAGCCGGATATCCCGCCGCGAGCGCTCCGATCACGAGCACCATGACCACAAGGAGGGACGCCAGCCTGAGGACCCGGCGGCGAGATGGGGTCGGTAGGTCATCGGTCACGTCTTCATCATGCCGTGCGACGGTGCTGGGTGCGTCAGGCCCCGGCGACCGCTTGAGCCCTACGTCTCGTCGATCCACTGGACTGGCAGGCCATTGTCGAACAAGCCTCTGTCCCTCACGCAAATCGGACAGCTGATCACGGCTACGGATCCCGGTAGTTTCAGTGGTTGCGCGAATGTTGCGCCCGTCTTGGCGAACCATGAGTCAGTCGCACTGCTCGGGCACAGACGTGCATAGCTGTGCCGGACGTTCAATGGCGCGCGAGCGCTTCGAGCCATCCTTCAGAACAACCTCTATTGCTACAGGAAGCGACTTGGAGGATTTCCACCAGAACGCGTGGTCACCCATGGTTGCTTGCTCGACACCGTCCTTCGTCACGAACTGGACGCGCTCGACGCTGCTCGCTGTGATCCCAGCAAGGACCGCCTTGATGCTCCCCCGACCGACCTCCCACGATGTCCCGTAGTTGATCGGCAGACCCGGGTTGAAGGCGCTGGTGCACGTCGTACCGCCCGGCAGGACCGCGTAGCACGTTTCCGTCTGCTTACTTGATCCGTGCAGTGTCGGGCTGCCCGCTGGCCGCTCGAAAGCCGCAATTTGCACCTTGAAGCCATCAACTTCCTCGTCGAGGAGGAGCTTCGCATTGCCAACCGTCAGAGGGGCATCGCCCCGCTCCTCCGGATTAACGCCATTCATCAGGTCGTCGTGAAACTGAAGTTGCTCGATAACGCTCGTCAGCGGCGCGCCGGGTGCGCGATCGCGCGACCGGTCGGGCGTTACGGTCTTCTCGGAGTTCGCCACTACATCACGCAGGGAACCCGTCGCAGTGCGAATGGTCGACGCGACGCGCTCGCTCGCAGCAGCCGCGATGCCCGTCAGCAGCGCGAGCGACACGACCATGACGAGGACTAGGCGCGCGGCGCGGTGGCGGCGGACGCGGCTTCGCATGTCACGCGAAGTCGCTAGCAACAGTTCTCGGCGAATCAACTCGAATGGATCGATTGCACTGTCAGTCATGTCAGGCGTCCTTCCAGGTCAGCGCGGAGCGAGCGAAGGCCGCGCAACACGCGTACGCGCACTGCCTCTACGGTGCAGTCGAGTCGCGAGGCGATCTCCTCGTAGGGAAGCTCCTCGAGAACTCGCAACTGAACGGCAATGCGCTGGCCATGTGGCAGGCGGTCAAGCGCAGCATGCAGGTCCGGACCGATGGCCTCGATCACCATCCGCTGGAGCCGATCATCCTCGTCGCTCGGCGTGACCTGAAGCACCTGCATCCCCAAGCGGCGAGTCGCCTTGTGCCTGGACCGCCGCCGACGAGAGGAGTGGCGATGAACATTCTTGGCGATACCGAAGAGCCACGGCGCCGCACTGCCCTCGGCATCTGGACGGAAACGACGGCGCGAGATCCACGCCTGAGCGAATACCTCCGCAGTCAGCTCCCATGCCTCGGATTCGTCACCGCACTGGCGTTTCAACCAATCCTTGATCACTCGCGCATGCCTGGCATACACGGCATCGAACGCATGCGGGTCCCGACGCGCTCGCAGGAATAGCTCACCGTCTGTGCCCGAATCGTTCTGCATACCTCTTCATGACGCTCGCTGGAGTTGCGTTACCGGCGCTGGAGCTGCTGGGACACTTTTAACTCGCTGAACTCCATAGTCGGGGACTTCCACGCTGTGCCGCTTCGGTCATGCCCCTCCCCGTCGCAAGTGGACTCGGTTTGATTCCTGGAGGTCGACCGCTCGGTCCATGCGCGGCTTCATGACCCGGCTTCAGCGAGTTCCGCGAGATCGGTGCGCAGCTTGGGGCTTCCGTCCTCGACGCTGAATTGGATCGTGCGCCATCGCGTCAGCGGATTGCCACCTTGGAATAGCAGCTCCACCACCGCCGTGTAGATGCCGTCGCCGGTATCACGAGGCTGATCGGCCCAACAAGCCTGGATGATCGGCCTTGACTTCATCGCGTTCTTGAGCCGATTGGAGTAGTCGTCGACATCACCCTTGGTCACGTCTGAACTCGTGACGTCCGCGATCTCGCGTGGCTCAAGTCGGGTGAGCCGATTGGTGAGATCAAGGCAGAAGTCAATGACCATCTCCTCGACGTCGGAGTCCGCGCCGGCGATCATAACGATGCTCACGCCCCGGCTTCGCCCATGCTCGTCATCCAGTTCGAGGTCGCCATGCTCGACGATCGCCTGTTCGTGCATCCGCTTCATCGACGTCACAGTTCCGTCAAAATACTGCTCCATGTCATTGACGGAGACCAGCCGCAGGTCCGGCAAGCTCGTCGCCGCGACCGTCACGGTCACATATCGATCGCCGACCTTCGCGTGCGCGACATAGGACTCGTCGTCGGCGCGAATCAGGACGAACTCCTGCTCGGTACCATCTATGACTCCTCGCATGGTCGCTCGAGGTTGCCGACGCCAGCGCTCTGCGAGTCGCTCCTCGTCCTCGCGGCGCTCACGACTTTGCGCTCGGGATTCCGACGGGCTCGACGTCATCATGGACGCGAGCTGATATAGAGCGTTGTGGAGTTGGTCGGAACCGGTCGAGGTCTCGACTGTGACGGATGAGGGCGATCGATCGTACACCTCGCCGTGTACTAGTGAGAGCGCGGTAATCTTGATGTCACGGTCCCCCTCGCCTGACGAGCCGCCGATGCCTATCGGGCCGTCCCAGTCGGCCAACCCGAACGGGACGAAGGCAAGCGAGTCGTATCGGTGAAAACCCATAATGCGCCGGTAGTCAATTTCAGCTTCGTCGATCTGCGGCATGTGGTCTGGATCAAGGACGTCGGCGTCCACGTGCCATGCTCCAGTGCGACGCATGGCTAGGTTGATCGACTTGCCTGAGTATCTTCGAGGCGACTCATCCGGATCAGGACCAGCGACTATTAGTTCCGCCCACCACACGTTGTCGTTTTGGGGCGAGTTGATCGCGCCGCGAAAGGACAAACCCCCGGCATCGTCGAGCGCGTGCGCGAGCCGCTCGGCGTACGCTGCCTCTCCACCGTTTTTCTTGACGATGTCGCGAAGTACCAGCGCCGCCGCATCAGCCGTCCTGCGTTCGGTGAGCGCCAACGCGAATGCATCTAGCACGGCACGACACTCCGGATCTACCGGCTCGCCCCACGCGGGCCCGTCATCGGACCACTCGTCTTCCATGTCGTCGTCAGCGTCAACGTGATCCATGTCCGGCCGGTACCCAGTTGGGTCAAGCCTCGACCTTCGATCCACTGGTGATCCTCAGCAGACCGCGCTCGGCCTGCCCGCCATCGATTCCTGACCGCGGGTGCGTAATCCGTATTCGACGGGAACGGTCGCAGTGTGAACAACTCCGAGACGACACACGCCTACAGCTTCTCGAAGCAAACAGCGCCCAAAGGGTGGTCACATCCGCTCAAGCGCAGCCTGCTGGATGCGGCGCTCAAGGATGCTGGTCTGTACGAGTCCATCGCTGCTGTCTCGTTCCAGCGCGCCGGCGGCCGCGACTTCTATGGAGACGACATTCCCCTTGTTGCCGTCCACTGGTGGGGCACGGCACAGGCCAGCTACACCGGAATGTTCAGCCTGTCCGTCTCCGCCGTAGCGGCGCCGGAACGCCAGTCAGTCGCCGCAGCCCTCGAGTCGGTGCTCCTAGAGGTGTTCGGATGGATGGCGCGCACACTGGCCTCTCCGCCGAGCTGGCAAGATGCGAATCACTACGCCTGCGTCGTCCTCGCCGATGGGCACCCAAGATTCGAGGAACGCTCGTAGGACGCCCACCGGTGGCATCCGACTACACGGAATCGGGTAGGCCGGACGGAGGCGAACAGGGACGCGGATGGCACGGGGCAACTGGAAGGCACATTGTGAAGGCGGGCGCTTGGTCGTGGCGACTGACACCAAGGCGTGGATCGGGCCTGCGTCACCGAAGTCACCTGATTCGTTTGAGCTGCTCCCTCGCGAGGTCCTTCCTCCTGCCCCCATCCACTGCGTGGCGACTGACGGCACGCTTGTGGTCCTGGCTGGTGGCCCGCCGAGCCGCGCACCGGAAAACAAGGACGACGACTTCCCCATCGAAGGGACGTACCAGATCGTCGTACTCGACCTACGCGACTACGCTGTGAGAATGGTCCATGAGGTGGACCGAATCGGTGACCACGTCGGAATCGTCGAAGGACATGTCGTCTCCTGGTACTGGTACGCCCAGAGTGACGTGCTGGGCTTCACCATTCCTGTTCGCCTTGACGGGGGCGAGCCTCGATTCACCACGGATCTCGCTGACGAGCACTTCGACTACTGCGGCGCGTTCGCCGCGCGCGGGGATGTGATCGCTGGCACCATCGACTACCGGGACAAGCTCTACGTCGGCGGGCTCGGTGCAGAAGCTCGGTCCGTGGATGTGCCCCAGCGGTTCCGCAACCCCCGAGGCTTCGCATTCCTCGGCTTCGATCTCGACGGGCATCTCGTGCTCACCATTCGTGGCCTCGGTGATGGTCTCGGCGGAGACAAGCACCATGCTTGGCGATTGGAAGCCGACGACACATGGACGGATCTCGGCGAGTGGACCGTGGAAGGAGACTACGAGGTAGTCCGCAGCGGCCGCGCCGTAGAGTTCGCTGGACCCAGTGGTCGCCCGGTGCGGCTCATGGCATCGCAGCTCCCAGCCTGACGCTCCGCCCGCGGGTCAGGTGGACTTCGAGGACATCTGCCCATCGCACATCGGCGAAGCTTCCGGAGATAATGCGTAGGCGACCGTCGTCGCATTTGTAGCTCCGCTGGCCTCGAGGCGGTCGCGCGGTCCGTCGACGACGCCGGCCACGAATTCGTGCAACTGCGTCTGGCCCTCACATAGCGGTCCCAGCGGATCGCCTCCGGCGCGTCAATCGAATTGACGGGTGTAAGCAGTCACTCGAGCTGACTGCCACAGCTACGTTTCGAAGGCACGCCGGTTCACCCGATCCCTTGACACCCTCAGCCGCCATACGCGGACCGTTACTTGAACCGGCTCGTAAGAGATCCTGAGTAGAATCATCATATGATCAAGACCCGGCTCATGCTTCACGTGCCCTGGCCATGAAGAGGCTCGCCCTTGTAGCCGCCATCGTCGTCGCCCTTCTTGCCGTCGACTGGTACATGCTGGGCGTGGGCCCGCTCCCGATGCTAGCCAAGAGTCGATGCGCCGAAGCGATGACGGGAGACCGAGTAGCAAGCTACGGGGGCAAGTCTGCCTTCCGCTCGTTGGGCGCGTCACACGAGGCGTGCGAAGACGCTTACCGCCTTGGGGACCTTACGGTCCGCGGCGGCATCGGGTAGACCAGCCTCCTCAAGTGGGCGGTGACGGGCACCCATTTTCTGGGGCGGCGACGACGATCAAACGATGCCGCACGCCGGCTTCGGACCGGTCCTACCGGTCAATCTCGTGGCCCTGCAGCCGATTTCCAGTGGACCCATTTTGGACCCATTGGGGGATTTCGGCAGAGGGCGAATCGCATCCCGGCACGAAAAAACCCGCCGTTTCCAGCGGGTTTTCATAAGCCCTCGATCGGGATTGAACCGATGACCCCTTCCTTACCATGGAAGTGCTCTACCACTGAGCTACGAGGGCAAGTGCGCCGCGCTGACTGCACGAGGCGAACCCGCGCGGCGCGAACGCAAGTCTAGCGGACGGCGTCGATGGTCCGCAAACGCCTCATCGCTTCGTCGTCTTTGGCCTGCTGAGCTTGACGATGAGGCTGGCCGAACCGGACTGGCCGTCGGCGCTCGTGGTCGACAGCAGGAGCTTGTAGGTGCCGGCGGGGGCGAACTTCTTGCCGAGCTTGCCGTTCCAGGCGATCGCATTGCGTCCGAGCTTCGCCTTCGCCTTGGTCGTGGCCACGACCTTGACGCCGCGACGGATCGTCAGCGTGGTCATGCCCGAGGAGGTCGACAGGTACGGGACCACGACGCGTGCGCCGGTGCGGCTGGCGATCGATGGCTTGAGGCTGGCGACGACGACACGCACGGGACCTGCGGGACCGGGCGCGCCGGCAGCTCCCGGGAGGCCAACCGGCGGCGCATCGAGCACGTTGGTCGGCGTGCCGTTCGTCGTGTTGCCGACGACGTTGTTGGTCCCCCAGGAGGAGTTGATGATGCCTCCGTCGATCGTCTGCAGGCCGAGCACGTTGCCGAAGATCGTGCTGTCGGTGACCCACGCCTCGCCGCCTGCGCCGACGCTGAGTGCCGTGGCCGAGTTGGAGATCGTCGTCTTCTTGAGGAACACCTTGGCGGTGGCGGGCACCGTCGGAGCGACCAGGATGCCGTGGGCGCAGTTGTTGCGGATCTCCACGTCATTGAGCAGCACGTTGACGTTGCCAGCGGCCGGTGCCACCTCGATGCCTGCCACGCTGTTGCCGTTGATCACGACGTTCTCGAGCGTCACCGACCGGGCGTTGAGGACGCGAATGCCCTTCAGACCGCCGAAGTCGCAGCCGCCCGCCGCATCCGCCCCATTGAGCGACAGGTTGCGCAGCACGACGTCGATGTTCGCGCCGTTGATCAGCACGCCCGTGGATGAGAGCGCATTGAGGATCGAGGCGAGCGATCCCGTGCCATCGAGCGTGATCGACTTGGTGATCGTGATCGACCCGAAGCCGCCACTGTCGAGCGCATCGATCTCACCGCCGGCCTCCGTCTTGGAGATCGCGCCGGCTAAGGTCTTGCAGGGCGCGGTCCGCGAGCACGGGTTCACGTCGTCGCCGACGCCCGACACCCACGTGCGTGATGGGAGAGCGCCGGCCGCCGAGGCGGTGCATACCAAGGCCACAAGGGCGGTGGCACAGAGCGTGGCCAGGGCGGTTCGGCGGCGCAGTGAAAAAGTCATCGGCGGACCGTACCACGTCCGAACGGGGCGAAGTCTCACTCAGGTATTGCGTTTGACGAGCACCTCCCGGGTGACATCCACTGCAACAGATAGGCAATCGCAAGGAGCATCGAACATGAAGACCGGTTGGACGACACGCGAAGAACGCGAATACACGCAGCTGCGCGACGAGTACGTCACCGAGGGGCTCTCCGAGAAGGAGGCACGACTACGCGCAGCGCAGGTGGTCAATGCACATCGCGCCGAGCACGGCGAGACCCGGCCCGAGGCGCACCCCGACAAGGGCGAGCTGATGTCGCAAACATCGACGACCGAGCAGAACCGCATCACCGGCGGTCGCCAGCCGCAGCCGAACGGGCGGCGCATGCACGCCCCGGCCACGCTGCACGAGGGCGCGAAGGCAGGCCACGGGCACCGACCTGCCGGGCACTGATACCGTCAGCACATGAAAAGTGAACTCTTCGCTCCGGCGAACCTCGAACAGAACGTGCCCGGCGGCTTCGGCCTGCAGAACGAGCGATTGCTCAAAGTGACGCTCAACGGCGACCTGCTGGCGCGTCAGGGCGCGGCGGTCGCCTGGCAGGGCGACATCAAGTTCGCCTTCGAGGGTGCCGGCGCGAAGCGGATGATCAAGAAGCTCGTGACCGGCGAGGACCTGCAGCTGATGCGGATCTCCGGGCAGGGCGACGTCTTTCTGGCCGACTACGCCGCCGAAGTGCACATCGTGTACCTCGAGAACGAGTCGGTCACCGTCAACGGCGCGAACATCCTCGCCTTCGACTCCGCGCTCAGCTGGGACCTCAAGCGCGTGCAGGGCGTCGGCGGCATGGCGGCGCAGGGCCTCTTCAACATCGTCGTGCAGGGCACCGGCGCGCTCGCGCTGACGACGATCGGCACGCCGGTCGTGCTTGATCCGGCGACGCAGCCGACCTTCTGCGATCCGGCCGCGGCAGTGGCATGGAGCACCCAGCTCGCCCCGCACGTGCACAAGACCGACGGCATCATGAAGAGCCTGATCGGTCGCGGCTCGGGCGAGCTCTTCTCACTCGCCTTCCACGGCCAAGGCTTCGTGATCGTCCAGCCGAGCGAAGGCTACCCGTGGTCAACGGGTGCCCAGGGCCAGAACACCACGGGCGGCGGCATCGGCGGGCTCTTCAGCTAGCGCCAGACGAGCACGCCGTCGAGCTCGACGAGCCGGCGGGCGCCGACGACCTCGAGCCGCAGCGTGCCCTTGGCGACTGCGCCGAAGGACTTGATCCGCAGCTGCTGGCTGGGTTGCACGGTGCGTGAGCGGAGGTTGAAGGTGGCGACGACGCGGCCCTTGAAGCGCACGCGCAGGGTGCCGCAGGTCGGGCACCTGGTGGCGAGGATCGCGGCACGGGTACCGGTGATGCCGAGGTCGAGGAAGGCGCCGCGCGTGGTCGAACGGGTGACGGTCGAGCGGTAGGTGCCGGCGCGCGCGGCGCGGGTCCAGCCGCGCGTTCGCTGCCAGATCCGGTCGTCGACCGGCGTCGCGGTGCAGCGCTCGGCGCTCGACGCACCGACCAGGCCGGCGGCGTTGGTCGGGATGATCCGGAAGCAGTAGGTGCTGCCCTGGGTCGGCAGCAGCAGCGTGCGCGAGGTCAGCTTGGTCGGGCCGAACACGGTGCGCCAGCGACTCAGCACGCCGCCGGAGGCTGGCGCGGTGCGCGACTGCACGACGTAGCTGAGCGGGCCGCCCGGCAGCGCGGCAGGCACCCAGCGCAGCGGCAGGCGACCGTCGCGGCGCAGGTCAGCAACCTGGGCGAGCGTGACGGCTGGCGCGACGCCGTCGGTGATGAGGATCTGTGGACCGGTCACCGGCAGCGCGCTGTAGATCACATCGGCGCTGCTGAGCGTGCCGGTCGGCACGGTGACATGGGACCCCTCGTTGAGCGCATCGGCGATCGCAGTCACGGCAGCGACCTGGGCGACGTTCCAGTTCGCGGGCGTGAAGGTGAACGACGACGGCGCGAACGTGAGCTGCATGCTGGTGAAGGCGACGGTGACGTTGGCGGCAGGTCGCGTGGCGAGGCGCAGCCCGAAGCTGTCGCCGGCTCCCGCCTCGGTGGCGGCGATCGACCCGTCGAGAGTGTCGAAGACCACGCCTGCGTCGTCGTTGTCAACCACGGTGATCGTGTGGGCCGGAACTGCCTCACCGGCATAGTCGAGGTCGGTGCTGGTGACCGTGAACGTCGCTCCATCGAGGTGCGTCGCCGGCTCGTCGACGTCGTCGTTGACCGCCGTCACGGTGACCGTCTGCGCCGTCGCCCAGGTGAGCGGCGTGAAGGTGAGCGTGGTCGGCGTCGCGCCAACCTGGCTACCGGTCGCGACCGCGACGGTCACGGTGGCGCGCGGCTCGCTGGTGAGCGCGACGGCGAAGCTGTCAGTCGCGCCGGCCTCGGACACGATGGTCGCGCCCGCGCTCGCTGCGACGCTGACGCCGTGCGTGTCGTCGTCGACGACGGCGCCCGCGAGATCGAGCGTTCGGCCGTTCCAGTCGGGATCGGTTGAGGTCACCGCGCCGGTGACCGCGGTCGCCGCGGGCGACGGCTCATCGAGCGCGTCATCGACGGCGGTGATCGTGACCGGCTGGGGCGTGTCGAAGTTGGCGACCGTGAAGGTCAGCGTCGACGGGGAGATGGTGGCCGCGCCGTCACTCGAGCTGAGGGTCACGGTGACATCCGCGGTCGGGACGCGCGAGAGCTCGACCTGCACGACCTGCGCGGCGCTGCCTTCGGTCACGCTGAACGAGCCCGGGGCGACGTCGACGCTGGGATTGGTGACGGTCACGGTGCGCTGCGGCGTGCTGTCCGTCGTGTTTCCCGCCATGTCGTAGCCGCGGGCGACGAGGTTGTGGCTGCCGTTGCTCAGCAGCTCGGGGTCCAGGTCGCACGACCATGCGCCGCCGCTGAGCGCGTTGTCACTGCACAGCACCGTCGCGGGGACGCCGACCTCGACGACGTCCACGCGATCGAAGGCGACATCGCTGGCGGTGCCGGCGAGCGTCGTGGTCGTCAGCAGCGGCGTCGCCGCCGGCGCGGTGAAGCTGACGAGCGGATGCGTATTGTCGAGCGTCACCGTCCGCGTGAACGGGCCGTTGTAGTTGCCGGCGAGATCGAACACGAACAGGTCCACGGAGTAGGTCCCGTCCGGGAAGCCGTCGGTGTCCCAGGGGCAGCTCCAGGCACCACTGACCACGCCAACACCGTTGCAGGGGAAGGTCGGGCCTGCCGGCGGATCGATCGCCACGATGCTGATCGAGTCGACGCCCGAGCCGGAGTCGACGGCGGTTCCGGTCAGCGTCTTGTTGTCGGCAAACGGACTCAGTGGCAGCGCGCCCATCGAACCTGCCGGCAAGGTGTAGTCGACCATCACCAGGGCCGATGTCACGGCCGGCTGACCGTCGAGTGCGAAGCGGTAGGAGTAGCAGAATCCGTCGGCGATCGTGGCGTCGGTGTAGGGCGAAGCGGGGTCCGCCCCGGACAGCGAGCTGTAGTTGGAGAGCGTGCCGCAGCTGCCGTTGCTGAGCGGACCTTGGGCGCGGTTGATCGACCAGTCCCGGCCGGTCGGGTCGACGGGAATCTCATCCGTGAAGAGCACGTCGACCGATGGCGCGTTGGTCGCCGGCGGCACCGAGACGATCGCACTCGCAGTTCCCGGAACAGCGACGGTCGCGACGACGCAGAGGAATGGGAGCAGCAGGCGACGACGAATGGCAAGGCGCAAGGAATACTCCCGGTGGCGGACCTTCAGAGCTTACTCGTCGATTGCGGCAAGCGCGTCGCGAAGGGCCTTCTCGACCTCGGCGACGTGTTCGTCGGTCAGCTCCTGCAGGTCCTTGGAGCGGCCGTGCAGCTTGCCCTCGGAGATCTCCTCCGAGGCGCGGCGGCGCTTGAGCTCGTTGACCGCATCGCGGCGCGCGAGCCGCATCGCGACCCGGGCCTGCTCGGCGAGGTCGCGTGCCTGCTTCTTGAGCTCGATGCGGCGCTCCTCGGTCGGCGCGGGAATCTCCAGCCGCAGCCGGCCGCCATCGATCCGAGGCGAGCAGCCGAGCTCGGCCGCGACGAGCGACTTCTCCACCTCGGCCACGAGCGACGGGTCGTGCGGCGTGACGACGAGGCCGCGCGGCTGCTGCACGGTGATCTGCGCCACCTGCTCCATCGGCATGCGGGTGCCCCACGCGTCGACGCGCAGCGTGCTGACCAGCGCCGTCGTCACGCGGCCCGTACGCAGCGTGCCCAGCTCGCGACGCAGCGCATTGAGCGCCTGGTCCATCCGCTTGCGTGTTGCTCCCATACCGTGTGCAGCCATTCCCGACCTCTACCCACGCGGGAACCGGCGCACGCACATCAGCATTTCCGTACGATCATGTGAACAATTCGAGACCCACGGATGGAGATCGACATGCAGGTAGCCGCCACGCCAGCCTCCCCGGCGCCGATCGCGCCGCCCACGACGCCGAGCACGCCGCCGAGCACGCCGCCGAGCACGCCGCCGACCGCAGGCGAGCTCGCTCGCCGGTTCGCCACGCTGCAGAGCGAACTCACGCGCCACGATGCCAATTTCACCAACTGGCAGGCCCGCGGCAACGTGTATCCGAGCGTCGCGGTGGCAGCCGGCGTGCGCTCGATCGCCTACCGCTTCGATGACGCGCGCCTCGCGCTGCGCGACCTGCGCCCGGATGCGACCGACCTGCACCGAAGGCTCCAGGCCGACGTCCTCAAGGTCGCCGCCGATGGCGGACAACTGAGCGGCATGGCCCAGACGCACTCGACCTTCGGCGCCGGATGGTCACGCAGCTTCGACGGTGCGATCCGCGACGTGGCCGACGCGATCGTGCTGCTGATCGGGGACATCGGCTCCCCGCTGCCCGCCGCCTGAGCGCGATTCGCACGCGACAGCCCCGAGATACACGAAGGCCCCGCATCGCTGCGGGGCCTTCGTATTGCATGGAGGCGGATGGATTCGAACCATCGTAGGCATAGCCAACGGGTTTACAGCCCGTCCCCTTTAACCACTCGGGCACACCTCCGTGTGCTCCGCCCATCCTACCTGCACTCGCCGAATCGACGCAACGGCACTTTGCGCACTGGTGGCATGCCGCTACGGCCGTACGCTAGGATTCGGCAATACGGCGGCGTAGCTCAGGTGGTTAGAGCAGCGGAATCATAATCCGCGTGTCGGGGGTTCGAGTCCCTCCGCCGCTATATGAAAACCCCCGCATTTGTGGGGGTTTTCGTTTTTGCGAAACGCCCATATAATTGGGGTGGTAACGGGGTGGTAACACACGCCCTCGTCCGACCCGGTGGTGACGGAAGCAGCGATGCGACGACTACACCCACCGAAAGGACGGCCAATGTCGGCTCCGCTCGTACGAACATCGACCCCTGGCATCTACAAGCGCGGTGCGCGCTACGTGGTGAAGGAACGCGACCACACCGGTCGCATGCAGACCCGTTCTGCGCAGACCCTCGCGCAGGCGAAGACGATCAAGGCGCAGATTCGCACCGACTCCGCGCGCGGGGAATTCCGCCCCGCCTCGAACGTGACCTTCACCGAGTACGCGCTGGAGTGGATTGACACCTATACCGGGCGCACGAGCCGGGGGTTCAAGGAGACGACGCGCGGCGACTACCGTGGCGCACTCAAGAACCACGCGATCCCCTACTTCCGGCGCATGCCGCTCGCGCACATCGAGCCGCGCGACGTGAAGCGCTACGCGCAGTCGATCGCCGACAAGGGGCTGTCCCGCGATGGCGTGCGCAACGCGGTGGCTCCGGTGAAGGCGCTGCTGGCCACCGCTTTCGAGGATGGCGTGATCCGCAACAACCCGGCGACCAACGTTCGACTCGCGACGACCTACGTGACGACCGCGGGCGAGGTGCGGCGAGCGCGGTCCTTCACCGACACCGAGCTCGCGGCGCTGATCGCAGCGGTGGACGAAGACAATCGCCTGATCATCGAGCTGCTGGCAACCACAGGCCTGCGGATCGGCGAGCTGATCGCGCTGCGCTGGTGCGACCTCGATCTCGACAGGGGAAAGCTCCATGTCACTCGCCGCCTCTATCGCGGCACCTACGACACTCCCAAGAGCCGCTACGGCGTGCGCACCGTGCCACTGACACCTGACATGCGAACCAAGCTCGCCGCCCATCGACTGTCTCTCCGCAGTTCGGGAGACTTCGAGACAGTCTTCCAGACGACCACCGGCACACCGATGTCACAGAACAACATCCTGCGTCGGGTGCTCAAGCCCGCCGCGATCGAGATCGGGATGCCCTGGGCGACGCTCCATGCGCTGCGTCACACCTTCGCGACGCGCTGCTTCCGCAACGGCTGCAACCTCAAGCAGGTCCAAGCGCTGCTGGGTCATCACTCCGCAGCCTTCACGCTCGAGACCTACGTCCACCTCATGCCTGAAGACCTGCCCGACCTCGACTTCCTCGACAACCTTCCAGCTACCGACGCCCGAGTGGCTCCACTTCGATCTGCCTGACCTTCCCTTTCCAACCTCCACCGCCAACCACTTCTCTCTCAACAACTCACCTCATTTACACCCTCTCTATGTTCAATCCCCAACAGAACTGCCCGGTTCACCCTTGTGACCCCTTCCCGTCGTAGAGGGGGAGGGGTCACAAGGGTGAACCGGGCAGTAACCACGCGACAGCGTGGATTGTGAGAGCCGAGGTGGCGCGTTGGACGCGCCACCCAACGCGCCGGTGCACGCGCCAGTGGGCCAAGGTCTGTCCTCGCCCTCGATCCGTGGCACCCCAGGCCTACGGGTGTCCGCTGAACGTCCGAACGCTCGCTGCGCGATCTTCCAGGAGAGTGATCGTGTCCTGGATGTTCCCCACGGCTAACGAAGCTGCTGCCACGGCCCAGATTAGAAACGCTGCGTAGACCCAGCCACGGTAGCGCACCGGCTCAACAAGCACGGATAGCAGGGCGACGAACGGGGTGAGGCGCCCGACAGCTTCGGCAGCTTCCCTAATCTGGATCGCGGCACCCAGCGAGTGGTACCACTCCCCGTCGATGAAGATGCTCCACAGCGAGGTCGCAAATGCAATGAGTCCAAGTGCGACCGCTGACTTAGCCCAGATCCCCCTCTCGGTCCATCCTGACCACGGGGCAACGGGAGTGGCGTTCGTTTTGGC
>JAOPYV010000163.1 GCA_025964435.1 Thermoleophilia bacterium
CTTGGCATCAATGACTCCTCTCCAAGAGATCAGACGATCTCTCAGCTCAGGTGTCAACCAAACCGGGGGCAGTCCCGATCGAGACGCCTTTATCGCTCGAATGGAGGCGCTAGTGCCGGGTCTGCGGTGGAACCCACAGTCACCGAGCTACGGCAAGGCAAAGCTTGAGGTGCCTTCCACCCCGCAGGCGTTGGACGCGATCCAGGTCGGTTTCCGTCACGTCGCTGATCCCATCGATGGCAAGTGGCACTCTTACATGGAGCATCACCACCTCTCCTTCAACCGTGAAGCAGGGCAGGACAAATTCCGCACCGACATCAACGAGATGTTCCAACGACGAGGCGTGGCGTTCGAGCTACACGTCGACGGGACCATCACGCGCCTCGGGCCGCCCGCTGTCCGTGAGGAGCTATCGACCGCGATCTACTCGTCCAGCGACGACAAGCTCGACGGGCTGATGGAATCTGCACGACGCAAGTTCCTCGATCCTGACTCGGCTGTGCGCCGGGAATCGCTAGACCCACTTTGGGATGCCTTCGAGCGCCTAAAGACAATCGAACACTCGGACAAGAAGACGGGCAGCGCCGCT
This sequence comes from Thermoleophilia bacterium, assembly GCA_025964435.1. GTDB lineage: Bacteria > Actinomycetota > Thermoleophilia > Gaiellales > SKUG01 > JAGQUL01. The sequence continues at coordinate 590 of JAOPYV010000163.1, forward strand.
CTACTCGCCGGCGCCTTCCCAGACGAGGAAACGCGAAAGCGCGCCGAAGCCGAGATGCTCGCACTCACCGCCATCGGCAACGATTTTGACATCCGCCACCACGAGACAACCAAGATCCAGATCACCGACCCGGCCGATGTCGACTACTTCTTCAGCCGGGCATACGCGCTGATGCACGTCTTGCTTACCAAGACCGGCCGCCTGAGCCGCCAAATCCCAACGGAGCCAGCGTCCGCATCTCCCTTCGACGATCTCCCATACTGAGGCCTCATGTCGCGCCGTGCTCAGTTCACCTTCTCCAGCACCTACTCGGAGTCGTCGGACGTTCCGCCATGGGTCGACGCCCTGCTAGTCGTCCTTGCGGCTGACCTCGACCCGTCGGATCCCGTTGTCTTGTCGCCGGTGTACGCCCTCCGAGAGGCACGGCTCATTGCCCGATCTGTCGTCGGAGGCGCACCTGCGCCTTGGCCTGCAGATCGGACATCCCTGCGAGTTGACCTCGGTTCGTCACTGAAGCCGTTCGAGTCCAACTTGGAGCGCGAGGCAGGAGTGGCTCGCAAAGCTGTAGCGTCCCAGCTCGAATCGTTGCCTGAGGAACTTGCGTCTCCGCCAGGAGCGAATCTATTCCTTGGATCGGTCGAGGCACTTCTTGATGTTCTCGCAAGTGAATCTGCGGTTCGCGCAGCGTGGCAAGACGTGAAGGCGGCGTTCCAAGCTCCGGGGAAGACACAGGCCGATCTGCAAGATGCGCTTCTGATCGTCTCGAGCCAGCTCGACCTGCGGGGCGTCGATTGGAACGAGCGAACGAGACGCGTGACGCGCGTATACGCAGACTGGATCGGCGAGATCTGCCGAGCACGAGGAGAACAACTCCCACCGGGGAAGATTCCTACGGAGGGGAGCGGTACCTCCTTCGAAGAAAGAGACCAGCTCTCCGATGACGTGATCGCTGCGCCCGCCCAACAGACCGACGCGATCGTTCATTTGGCGCTCGGCGATGCCACGCTTCCTCAGGGGCAACTCTCGGTCGGCTCGCGCGTGACGCTCTACACCTACCCCGAATGGCTTCGCTGCTTCGCCGAGGAGAACAGCGGTACCGATCAGCTCAACATCCCGCCCGAGCGGCCCAACATCCCCCATGAAATGGTCGAGCATCGTGAGACCATGCGAAAGCTGGTTTCACGCATCGACGAGGCCACGGTTTTCGCCCGCATCGTCCTTGCAGATGTCTCACCTGCACGCGCAGCGTCAACCGCACGAACGGTTCTTCGTGATGTGCTCGACGTCGTCGACGTAAACAACACGTGGACCATCTATGACGGTCACTTCGTCGCGCTTGATGCAGGCTATTCGTCTAGAGGGTTCACCACCGCCGAAGACTCAGCAAGTGGGCACAGAAATGCCGGATGGACGGCACGTCGACTGGAAAGCGCTGGTACCGACGAACGGGTAGAGCTGGCTGCTGACCATGCCGGGCGTTCAGCCGCGGTGGATCAAGCATTCGATGAAATCCGATGGCTGGCATCGGTCTCACGGACACCCGATCCGGGACACCGACTCCTGCTCGTAGCGAGTGCACTCGAACGCATCTTGCCCCGACGCTCGTCCGAACGATGGGGGGATGCGGTCAATCAGCACCTGAGACGATGGTGGAGCGAGAACGCGGCGACGGATGAGGTGTTCGCGTGTGCTACAAACCTATCTTGGTTTCCTCGATCAAACACGACGAACATCGGCGTGGCGATCGGCTCCGACACTGCAACCGTCAATCTACCCACCGCCGTCCGCAATCTCGCGTCGCGCGCTAGGGAACTGCCCGCAGGCTCGGTTCTGAGAGCGGATGCAGAGGAACTCGTGGGATATGTCTCTACGGGGACTCGCACCGTTGCCTGGTTCCGAAGCCTCGATCAGGACTTCGACCGCCTCCTACAACGCTGGCGTAGGCAGCGGAACGCGATCACACACGGAACACCTGTCGACCCCGTTGTCGTTGGAAGCGTCAGCCAGTTCGCCAATACCCTGCACCACATGGCCATCAACGCCGTGTTCAGTACAGTCGCCGACCGCAAGCCACGCCTGTCAACGGTTCTCCAGACCATCAACAACGACCTAGAACTGAGGCGAGCTCGCCTCGCCGACGGCGAGAACTGGGGAGACGTGCTGGAGCACAGCGAGAGACTCCCATAGCGGACGCCACACGTCCCGGCTACGCAGCAGCTCTCTCATGCAGCCTTTCCTTCGAGCAGTCTGGATACGGAACTGGATGGGGGATTCTTCGCCCGCCGACTAGCACTCCTCCAGAACACAGAAAAGCCCCATCGAAGCAGGGCTTTTCTCATACGGGAGCGAGGGGACTCGAACCCGCGACCTCCGGCGTGAAAGCCGTCATGGCGGACGCAAACTGAAACCGCTCAGCAACGGGATCCCATTTCCGGAGCGGAACGCCCTTGAACGCGTGATCGATATGGCAAAGATGCCGTCGGAAACACGGGCGGTTCCGTCACGAGTTGCTTGCATGCAAACTCTCGCTGATCCCGCTCCTCCTTGACGGCATCACGATAGCGGTGTGATTCATCGGCTCGCTCGGTGGTACCGTCGAATCGATGATCTGGTCCTTGAGGGGAACAACATGGCCTTCGCATTTCGCAAGAAGCATCGCTCCATTGCAGAGACGAATGACTTGCAAGAAGCGCCCGAAGTCCTCGTCCCGACGAGGGACGTGTTAGCCGCCGTTGTACTCCTGCTCTCCCCTGAAGGCGACGACATGGGTTTCGGCGAGATGGTTGCGGATCAGTTGGAATCCGGATACCGCGTCGGAAGGGATGGACAAGTGCGATTCGTCGAACCGAACGGCGTTCTCGTTCTACCTCGCGCGGCGCTACATGAACTCCTCTCGGATTTCGTCGGGTTGGGCGTGTCTTTACCAGTAGCTAGGGAGGCTGTTCGCGCAATGGCATATGGGCGCAATATCGAGAGCCACGTGACGCTCGAAACGCGCGCAATTTTTGAACAGGTCCGTGCCGACACATGTGGCAGTTTCCCGATAAAGCGAATGGCCTTCGACGCGGGGGCGGCGCGTTACTACATCGAGCATCATGTCGATGGCCGTCCCTCGCAGTGATTGGCAGTTATGGAGTACACCATGAATTCAGGAAAAAGCCTCGGGCTGGGCATCCCAGTATTGCTCGCTACCTTGGCCATTTGCGTAACAGGAAACCTAGCCACAACGTGGGGGTTGGTAGTTGTCGGCGGGGGGGCGATTCTGGCGGGGTTTGACGAGTTCGTTGCAGGGCGCCCGGCCTATGCAGCCGCCTGGCTGGGATCCATGGCTTGCACCATCGCAGGCTACCTTCTGTGGCAGCCTTGGGGCGCACCGGTCGGACTTGTAGTCGGAGCGCTTGCGATGAGCCCGATGATCAATGCCGCTGAGCGCCGGGACCATTGGGGAGTCTAGGGCGGGAAAGCATCCTGCGACCGTAGTCGGCAGCGACGCTTCGAAGGGTCGCCATCTCGGACCTACCACAGCCCGGAAGAACTCTCCTCGCTGTTGTCGTCCGGGCGTCAAATTCGATGGCACGCGGTTGAATGCACACGCGGCGATGGGCAAGGCCATGAGCAACGGCGGAATCAGGCGCAAGCTGCGCGAGGAAGCCGAACGCATCGACGCGGATCAGGATGAGCTGTACGGCGACTCGCAGGGCAACGAACTGCCCACGCACTTGCGCGAGCCGAAGGAGCGAATCGAGCGGCTCAAGCGCGCGACGCGCGCACTAATGCCTGCTCTGGACCTGATACGTCTCGCGGATCTGGCCGTTGGAACCTTTCACAACGACTTCAAGAATCTCCGGTCGCGCGCGCAGACGTCGGAGGTTCTCAACGACCGTTCCACTCGCTTGCAGCGTCTTCATCTGCACCGGATCTGTCACAACCACTCGATGGCCGATCTTTCGCTTCCGCACTGCACTCATGACGAACCTCCTGAGGCCCATGGTAGCGGAACCCTCCGATGCACTCGGCGAGACCACCCGTAGTCCGCGACGGACTTCATGGCACTGAGCACCTCATTCCGAGCGCGAAGGTCGTTCTCCTGCCTATCGTCGTCGAGAACGTGCTGAAAGTCATCTGCGGGCACATCGAGGGAGACGCAGCCGACGAACCGGTCGTGCTCGCCCTGGATCGGAAATGCGAGGACTCCACCGTACTCGCGTCTACTGACGCGGCGGAAATCATCCCAGTCGAGGCCGTCTCGTTCCTCCAGGGGCTCGTCTCCCCACGTTTCTCGGGTCCACTCTTTCGGATCACCGAAGTCCGTTGCGACATCTCGCCCGTAGACACCGTTTCGTTCCCAGCAGACGCCGACGACTCCTTTCGCCTTTGTCCACACCACTCCGGAGGACGGAAGAACATCCGCGTGCCGAAATGTCGCCACCCGCTTCAGGTAGCGGTCACCCACACGGCCTAGCCCCTTCCAACCCCATTTAACTACCGCCTGACGCGGGCCGATGCGGCGCACGACAAAGACGTGCAGACCGGCAGTATCCCAAGTGATACCGGCATCACGGATGATGGCGTTGAGCGCCGCATGAACGACCTCCTCCACATCATCGCGGCGGCGCCGAATCGCACCAACTATTTCGCGCCAGAAGATCTCGACCGCAACCAGATTCACGACTAGCAGGAAGACTGCGCCCATCGCAGTCCTCTCGGGCCAGCCGCTCAGCTCTGGCAAACTCAGATATGCCAACGCCAAGGCAGCAGCTGCCACAAGGAGTTTCCAAGACAATCTGAGGAGCGACGTCATTCCGCCATGCTACTCGGACCGCTCCCTGTGAGGCATCCTGACTTGTGGATCGGCGCATGTATCGGGGGATTTTTCCCCGGGTCCTAGCATTCGGGCCCAGAAGAAGAAAAACCCCCGCCGAAGCGGGGGTTTTACATAGCGGGAGCGACGGGACTCGAACCCGCGACCTCCGGCGTGACAGTCCCCATAGGGGGTGTCAGTCGAGACCGCTCAGCAACGAGAACAACGCTCCAGAGCCAAACCCACATCCTCGCGACGTTGCCCAGATGGTCCCTGGTGGACGTCGTTTGGAACATTTCTTGGAACATTCTAGCGCGGGCAACGGGAGCAACGAGGCTGCACGTAACTCACCTCTACTGATCGCGATCGAAAACGAATGGGCCGATGAAGTCGGTGCGACAGGTCACTGTCTAGTCGATTACATCGATGGCCATGTACAACGGATCGCATCCGTACTCACCTGGGTAAGTCACGGTCGTGAACGGCATCCAACACGCATGGTCCAAGCTCGCATCCTTGCTGGACAATCCCGGCGCCATCCCGAGCGCCGTCGCGGCGATGGAAGGCGCGATCCTGTTCCTCCAAGGAGAGGGCGAGGCGGACGCTGACGACTTGTACGAGTTGTGGTGGAAAGCGGAGCAGATCAACGCTGTCGCGCTGGCCGACGGCGTCATCATGAGCGGCGGGCAACGTGGCGACCTAGACAAGGTGTTCAACGAGATGGCATCGCTCGTCTCACGTCATACGGTCAATCCATGATCGGGGACGAACTCAAGTCGAGCAATCCGCTGGCGGAGTCGGGTGTGGTCGCCAGCGCGTTCCTCGATGTCTGTGCCGACGTGGACGCTCTCACCGATCTGGTCAACGGGCTGCTCAACGACCGCCTCATGGGCTTACCCGGCCACCTAGCCCGCTCCAACCCCTACAAGAACGAGTTCTCGTACCTCGCCCTGGCGATCAGCGTTCTCGTTCTCGACCATGCCGCGAGCGCAAGTGATGTCGCGAGAATCATCCAGCGCTCGGTGGGATACCTTGAGGACGCCGACGTCTTGCCGCAGTCGGCTGCCGACGAGATGGCGGGCGAGATATGGACGGACTTGGTTGATAACCTCGGTCGCCACTCGCACCCGGAATAAGGCTGCTCCACCGACGCGATTGCTGCCGGCGGCACCAACTGCAACTCCACTAGGTTCCCCACCGCTCTTGGCCGCCTTCGTTCCATCACGCTCGCGAGTATTCCCAGCACGCGCTCCTCGACTCAGACCTCCCCTATCAGATCCACCGCACGAGTCTCGAGCGCCATTTTTGCTCCTACCTAACTGTCCTCTCCAACCGTCCCCCACCACCCCGTCCTCCTCCATTTCACCAACTCCACCACTCCCTTCCATTGTTCAATCTCCAACAGAACTGCCCGGTTCACCCTCCTGACCCCTGTCCATCGTAGAGGGGGAGGGGTCAGGAGGGTGAACCGGGCAGTAACCACGCGACAGCGTGGATTGTGAGAAGGAGGGTGGCGCGTTGGACGCGCCATGTGACGCGACAGGGTACGCGCCACGCGGCCACTAGACTGAATAGCCTCGTGCCCCGTTCCAGTCGCAACGCCGGGTATAGTCAAGCCGTGAACTATCCCCCCATTGAATCGGATGCTTCCGGTGAGCCCACTCAACGGGCTGCAACAGGCAACCCCTGGAGGAAAGCGCTCATACCAGCGGCACTTCGGGGCTTGGGCTTCACGGCGTTCCTTGCCATCGGAGACCTCATGTTCTTTGACGGCACAATGGGACCTGAACTCTGGATGTTCGTCGGCGGGATGTGCACCGTGACTGAGTATGCGGCTGGCGTTCGGCGCGCCCTCAAGGGTGACAACTAGCTCCGCCTCGCCGTCTAGGGCCAAAACCAGACGGATTGCTCGGACATCATGTGGCCGCTTCTGGCTGCCGCTTCAGCTTCGCCGAGCTCCACCGAGCTCCGCCGACATCCGGTCCAAATGGGCCGGGCGCGTGGGGGTTGCCGAGGTCAATCTCGTTGCTACCGTCTATGACATGAACTCTCGCAGCGCGGCTCTGACTGACATGTCCCCACTTCTCAGCAGCAGCGAGGTCGCAGCGCTGCTTGGCATGAGTCGCGAACAGGTCTGGCGGCTCTGGAGCTCGGGTCGACTACCTGGGTATCGTTTCGATCGACACATCCGCTACTCGCAGGCCGACCTGGAGCAGTTCATGGCGAGCCATTACTCGGCGCCCTCGCGGTCCGAGGCGGCGCAAAGCAGGTCACAGCGGCCCAAGGTCTCCAGCGAGTACCGACGGATTTGAGGCCCGGTAGACCACGGCAGCTGCGGAGTGCGTCTGGCTCCAACCCCGACCGGCCCGGCGTGGCGCAGCTGCGCGCAATGATCGCCGACGGCGAGCTGCACACCGTGGTGGTGCTCAAGCTCGACCGGCTCACGCGCTCCGTCACCGACGGCACTCTGCCGGAGACGTGCTAACGCGGGTCTGCCGTTGCCCAAACTGGTACCGGGATCCTGCCTCCGGCCGCAGCCCCATTCGGCTGTCCCTGCCCGACGCTATGGTAAGCACCAATGCGTCTCACATTCTTACTATCGCTTTGCTGCATGGTCGTCTTCGGAGGATGCTCGCCCGACGATCATGACGCCCAAGCAGGCAGCGACCGGGCGACTATCCGCGCCTCGTCGTCCATTGACCTCGTGCTCAACGCCGTCGCCGGCAGCGGCGGCCAGGTGATGTCAACGATTCCTCCTCTCAACCCCTCGGGCGACGCCGACTACCAACTGTTCGTAGTCGTGGGCCGCACATGCCACGGGAAGGACGGCCAGACACAGCTCGTTCCCCTATGCCGAAAGGCGATCCTCGACGCCACCAGGACCGGCTCGCAGCTCTTCATCCGATGGGACGACAAGACCAAGGCCAGCGACCGCGAGCAGTTCGTCAAGGGGAGCAACGTCGAAGCCCTCACGCGCTTCAAGGACATCTACTTCAAGACCTATCGAGCCGGCGATCGAGAGACGCTCGAAGCGTCCGACTGTGACTACACGCGCAGTGTGCCCTGTCGCCGCAGGACCTGTGTGACGCAGCGCCTACCAGCACGAAGCGACCGTTCACTCCCTGCCTTCCTTAAGGCATGCAGCAAGGTCGGTACGACCAAGGAGCTCACCGGCAAGGTGAAGTTCGTCGAGGCAACCTGACCGCGCTTGGTTCGTATCCGCCGGTGCCCCAACCGGTGCCCCCGCGACGTTTGCGCAGAGAAGAACTCCCGCGTGAGCAGGGACTTCCTCGTATTCACGGATTTGAAGGTGGGGAATCGACCCCCCGCCCTTCCACGCGAGCGCCAGCCACTGTCAGCCTTTTTCGTAACGGAATAGATGCGGGGCGTTCGATAGCCACCGAGGAGCGTTCACTTCCGGTCACACCAGCATCAAGCGAGCTAGCGGCTGCTTCACGAGAGGTCTAGTCCTCATATCGACCCACCCTGGGGCACCGGCTATGGTGACGGACCGCAGTCGACCATCTGATCAGGGACGTTCAAGAAGCGAGGCCACCACTTCGCGGTGAGTGCTCGGAACATGCTTTTGAAGCCAGTGCCGCGACGCAAATCCCCCGTCATCACCTATGAACTGGGCCATCGTCGCAAATGACGCCCACCCTACTGACGCTGTGATCAATGCTCCCCGTTCGTATGCCCTACCGTAGTAAGCCTCGGAGTCGGTAATCGGCGGCATATCAAGCCTGTGATCAAAAAACTCTCGGGCAGAAATACGAGCGGCGTCGCCCATTCGTTTTGAAGCAAGGCTGGCAGCGTATTCCTCATAGCCGTTCTGATCGATCCAGCGGATGGCGAAGGTCTCGGCCAGCATCTCGTGGACGGAGGGGTCAGCCCACGGGTACTCGGGGGTGCATATGCAGTGCACCACCTCATGGGCGAGCTGGTACAGCATCCGCTCCCGTGGCTCACGAGTCGTTACGTAAATCGCCTGGCTCTTGTCGGTGTACCTCAAGGCGATCGGTACGCGGCCGCCCTGCCAGATCGTGAGACGTTCAATGCCCGGACTTGGGCATCCCATCTCCCCAGATGCCCATTGCATTGCGCGAGCGGCCTCAAGTCGGACATCCGTCGATTCGCAACGGACATACGTTTCTCCGCCGCTGCAGCCCGGCGAGTACGGCTCCCCCGGACATTGCCAAGTGTCCGGATCAATCTGATGGCTGGATAGAACCAACCGAGTCTTGTTGGGAGAGTACCGACACTGCGGAACTCGACTCTCAAGAGATTCAGAATGCACCATGTCGTATCTCCATTTGATCGGGACGAACTTGGCTAGAGACCGGCACCCATCCGACTGATTCGGGCGAGATACCCGTATCCGCAGCTCGGACTACAATAAAGTCATGAGTGACCGCCCGCCGCCACCGCCGCCGCCCTCTCCAGGCACCCGCCGGATTGAGACTGGCATCCGACCGCCCAAGCGCTGATGGGTGACCGTCCACCACCACCACCGCCACCTCCACCACCGCCGGGCAACGAGACTCGGGGCCGCTAACTGGCTCCAGCCAGTAGTGCACAAACTATCGACAGCACAGCCCCAGCGAAGGCCACGGTCAGGGCAGTCGACTTGTTCCTAAGAACGCTGCTGTTGTGCCTCGCGGCATTCTGGATCTCGTGGACGAGCATACGTTCCAGCGTGTCCACAGATTCGTCCCAGTACTTCTCCCAAAGATAGTTTGCATTGATGGGTGTCTGAGCCGCCCGACCCCAAACGGTCCAGACAGCTCCGAAAGCAGCGACCAAGAACGCAACGATTCCCGCGGCAATTACTCCAGTTTCTGGATCGCCGAGGGACAGGCCAAGCGTCAACGACAGGCTTGCGGCCCCCAGTGCGTTCCATGCCTTCGAGTCCAAAGCGTCCCATCGACCCATCTGAAGCTCGAAATCAGGCAGCGTCAAATCAATGATCCGACGCATAGTGTCGCGGTTGATGTCCTCATTGCTGCTCACTTCATCGCCAGCTACCAGCATTTCCTTCTTCTGATCGACCATTCTCAGTCAATACCTTCCACTTCAGCGAGAAGGCTCGAAAGCGTCGGAGGTTGACCTTCCGGGGGCTGTCGATCGTCCAGGCTCATGACGAATGCATGAATGTGGTTGCGCATCCGGTCGAACTCTGTCCACGTCCCGTGCCCAGCTACGCGCAATCGCTCCCGTTCGCCTGGCCATTCCGTGGATATGAGCTGCCGCTGTCCGTAAATCGCGAACAACATCTGAATCTCATTCAGCTGAATTCGGGCCTTATCCCAAAGCTCGTGCATTGCCGCCAGAACTTCTCCGGCAACCTGCCGTGCCTCGGAGCCGTGGATTCCAAGCACCGTCCACCTTTGCTGAAGCACCAGCAATCGCCTGTTCTCGTCTCGAGCTGAAATGGATGCGACGGAGACCTTTTCGATTAGGTCATAGTCGACAATGGCGTCCGCCTCGATGGATCCCGAAACGACTACCAAGGCATCGAGGAGCTTCTGCACCAACATCGCGCCGCAAGCAATCGTCTCATCAAGGATTGGCTGCACGGTATCTACATATCGCGCTTCGCGACTCCGCCGCGCCTCGACCTGGATCGCATCACGCGACCTCTGTGCCTCCAATTTTTGGGAATCTCGCTGTCGCTTTCCCTCGACGCCGAGACCAACTAGCGCAAGAATTACTGCCGCGAGGATGCTCGCGCCGGTCACGATCATTGAACCGATGCCGTCTGCTGAAAGGCCGTCGTTCGCATGGGCACAGATTATGAAAATCATTTCGATGAGCACATCATGACATTGCGATCGCGGGAATCGGCCCCGGAGACGGCACAGGTATCGCACGCGATACGCTGGTACTGCGGATGCCTTTCCCGGCGGGAATGCGAACCAAGAAATGAATATACCCGCAAAACGGGTGCTTTCAGTGGAGGCGACCGAAATCGAACCCACGTTCACACGTCGAGAAGCTTCACCCCGCCGCAAATATGTGGTTCAGCCGATCGGTGTTGCCGAGCGAGCCTGGGATGTAGTGGCCGTAGACCTTCTTGATCATCTCTGGATCGTCGCCGGCCCAGTTGGCGACCTCCCAGATGTCGCGACCGGCGGCGAGGCATCGGCTGACGAACGTATGGCGAAGTTCGTGGAACGTCATCTTGCGGGCGTCGTACGTGCGGCCGTCGACCTCGATGATCGCCACGGCGTCGCGAGCCTTATCCCAGACCCGTCGATCGAACAGCGGTGCGCGGACGAAGTCGGTTGCGCCTTGGTTCGGGAAGACGATCTGTTCGTGGATGCCGAGGTCGCGCCAATCCTCCAGGACCTCCTTGGCGCGTTCGAGCAGCGGCACTCGGCGCTCGCCGCGGCGGCTCTTGGGTTCGCGCAGCGTGAATGAGCGACGGCAGAGCTTGTGCGTGACGTGGAGCCAGTCGCCGTCGATGCGGTCCCAGCGCAGGCCGAGCACTTCGGACTGGCGCAGGCCCGTGAGCGCCGCCAGCATGATGATCGCGTAGTCGCGCTCGCCGGCCCACGCCGTGCCGCGCTCCCCCGCTTCTGGCGTCCCGAGGTCGCGTGCGGCGTCGGCGACGGCTTGGATCACTTCGAGCGGCCACGCGTCGATCTGCCGGGTCGGCGACTCCGGCAGCGCCGGCACGCCGTGCGCCGGATTGCTCGGCAGCTGCTCGATGTGGACGGCGTAGGTGAGCATCCCCTTCACCACCGTCAGCGTCTTGTTGATCGTGCGGTGGCCAGCGTGCTCGTTGCCGGGATCGCGCTCACGCATCACGCGCTGCATCTCGGCGACCATCTGGCGCACGATGCGGCGGTTGATCGTGTCGATGCGGCGGTGGCCGATCATCGGACCGATGCGCAGCCGGTACTGGATGCGCGACTCCTCGAGGTGCGCAGGGCTGCAGTTGACGCGCACGTGGTTGTCGAGCCACTCGTTGAAGAGCTGCTCGACCGTCATCGCCTTGGTCGTCACCACACCGACCGCGAGCTTGCGCTCGGTCGCAGTGAGCTCGGCCTGAGCAGCCGCCTTGGTCCAGACCCGGCTGTAGCGCTTGCGGTCCTTGCCGTGTTCGTCGGTCCAGCGGATCCCGTAGATCGTCTGACCGGAGTTGTTGGTGCGCTCGATGATGCGGCCCATTGGGGGGTCCTCTCGCTTGGACGCCCAACCAATCTGGAACATTTTTGGAACATCGTCGAGAGGGATGCGGCTCGCTTCAGCCCCTGAAACGCACAAACCCCCGCTAAAGGCGAGGGTTTGTGTGACGGGAGCGACGGGACTCGAACCCGCGACCTCCGGCGTGACAGGCCGGCGTTCTAACCAACTGAACTACGCCCCCCGGACAGCATCTTCTCGCTGACGCGGTGCGGAGAATCATACACAAGCACACGCCGTCAGGGAAGCTCTCTTCGCGACCAGATCAATCTGACGAGGCCGAAGGCGCCGGCGTGCTGGCACTCGAGCCGCCGGAATCCCCCGATGTGCCCGTGCTTCCGCTGTCTGCGGAGCTGCTCGACGACGAGTCATTGGACGACGAATCGCTCGAGGACGAATCGCTCGAAGAGGATTCGCTGGCCGGCGCCTTGCCCTTGCCGGCGTAGTCGGTCGAGTAGAAGCCGGAGCCCTTGTAGTGGACGGCGACGGGGAAGAGCACCTTCACGAGCTCACTTCCGCCGCACTCCTCGCAGGCTGCAGGCGCGGGATCGGACATGCGCGCGAACACCTCTACCTGGTGTCGGCACGATTCACAGCGGTATTCGTAGGTCGGCATTGGGTAATTCTACCGGGCGTCGCCAAATGGCGGGCTCAGATGATGCGCGAGATCGGATCCAGCGCGATGTTCGCCGGCTCGGACTGCCCTTCGAGCGCCATTCCCGGCACGACATCGGGGAAGTACGCAGTGAAGCGCGCGCCACGGCCGTCCGCGTGGGTGCTGTCGATGTCGATGCGCCCGCCGTGGAGCCGGACCAGGCCATGGACGAGGCTGAGCCCGAGTCCGGCACCCTCGACGAGCCGCGCGTGGCCCGTCGACCCCTGCCAGAACTTGCCGAAGATCTGCTCGCGGTCAGCGGCGGGGATGCCCGGACCCTCGTCCGACACGATCACCATCGCGCCGTCCTTCCACGGGCGCACCGACACCTCGATCGGCGGCGCGCCGTGGCGCAATGCATTGGTCACGAGGTTGTTCACGAGCTGGTCGAAGCGCACCGGGTCGACGGTGATCATCAGGTTCGGCGTCGCCGACAGGATGAGCTTGCCGCCGAGCGTCGCGGTCTGCGCGCCGAGCGCCGATTCGAGCAGGTCGCCGGCGAGCTGGCGCTGTGGGCGGATGTCGAGCTGGCCGGTCTCGAGCAGCGAGCAGTCGAACAGGTCCTGGATGAGCGCGACGAGCCGGTCGGTCCGCTCGGTGGCAACCTCCACGTACTCACGCCCGCGCATGCCGAGGTCGTCCTGCATCGCCAGCAGCCCGAGCACGCCCTTCACGGCGGTCAGCGGCGAGCGCAGCTCGTGCGCCACCGTGGCGAGCAGGTTCGAGCGCAGCTCATCGAGGCGCTGCAGCTCGGAGGCCGTCGTCCGCTCCGTCTCGAGCGCCTCGGTCGTGTGCATCGCAGCGCCCACCAGCGTGGCAGCGGTCTGGAGCACCGAGCGCTCCTCCGCATCGAGCACGTAGCCGGCCCGGTAGGCGACCAGCTCGCCGACCGGGTGTCGCGGTCCCGTGATCGCGACGCGGTACTCGCGGTCGCCCGGGCGCGCCGAGCCCGCGATGATGCCCGCGTCATCGCCCGTCGTCGCGAAGCGGACACGCGCCCCCGTGACCTCGACCAGGTCGAGCACGTGACGCGCCAGCAGCTCAGCCTGTTCCCGCATCGTGCGCGCGTGCAGCACGCGTGAGGCAAGCATGTAGAGCGTACGCACCTGCTGGACGCGCTGGTCGCCGACCTGACGGAGCCGGCGCTTGCTTGCCTCCTGCAGTGAATACGCCAGCGCGAACGCAACCAGCAGGAAGGCGAAGGCGGGATACGTCCACTCCGGCAAGAACGATCGTGCGGGCTCGCGCGTGAGCTGGATCGTCCAGCCGGTCTCCCCGACCTGCTGCACGATGCGGTCCTCTTCATCGATCGCTGGTCGACCGGTCAGCGTCCTGCCGCGAGGGTCCACCAAGGAGAGGGCGTCGACGTCACTTGCCTTCGCTGGTGGGATGAGGATCGGGAACGCACTGTGCGCGATGTACTGCACCATCACGAGCGCTCCATCCGTCGCGGCGGCTCCCGTCGCCTTGCCGCGCGTCAACGGAACGCCAACCGCGAACGCTGCGTCATTACCGAAGCGAAGCCGCCCGCTGACGGCATTCGTACCGCGCGCAACCACGGACCGACCGAACACGCGTATGTCATCGGCGATACCGCTTCCTGCCACCTCCCCTGGGTTGCGCTCGCCGATCGCGGCAATCGATCCGTTGGGCCGCACGACGACCCACGCCACCATCTTTTTCTCGGCATCCTGGCCAGCACGAGCCTCCAGTCGATCGCGAAGCGCCGCTTCGCGTCCTGGCTGCGTCACGTCCTTGTGCACGCTCGCCCAATACTCGAGGTCGGTCCAGCGACGTTCGATCAATGCTTCGACGCCATCCGCATACCGCGCCGCCTGCTGGTCATCCTTGCGATCGGCCACCGCGATCGCGTCACGCCCCTCGGTCCAGGCGAGGGCAAGGAAGATCGCGCCCACGAGCAACAGCACCGTGACGAGCGGCAGCATGAAGCGCGAGGAGCGGACCGACCAGTGTTCGGTGCCCGGAGTGCGGAGGAGACGCGGATGGTCCATCTGTACGAGTGTTGCCCCACTTCCCCTGGTCGATAACGTGAAACCGTCAGGTAAGGCGGCCGCCGGTGGCCATGCCATGTGCCGGTGCGGCCAAGCCCCCTCCGAACCTGCCCCCAGCGCGGGCCGCCAGACGGATAGCAGGGTGAGGCACTTGCTGCCCTGCGAGATCACCACAGCGCTCCCCCACCGCATGCGTCGAGAGGTCGGCATTCATGCGACGCGGTAGGACGAGCCGGCGATCTCGGACGCACATGAACCAGGAGGAACCCCCCATGACGAATCGTCCGTCGGTCGCTGTCCGCGCTGCTGAGCCCACCCCCGAGAATCCCATCCGGGCCCAGAAGCAGCGACAGTCCATCCGCCGCGCCTCCCAGCGCTTCGACGAATCCGTCGCGGACCTCAAGACCGTGCACAAGGCAGCACGCGTCGAGATCGATTCGGCCACGGGCTGGGCGCGCACGGTGCGCGGCAACTTCCGGGTCGGCACGCCCGTTCCGCCGGCGCAGCAGCGCCAGTTCAACTACATGATCGGCGCCCGGGACATGGGCAACCATCCTGCGGCACAGTTCCTGGAGCGCTTCAGCGCCCTGTTCGGGCTCGATGACCCGATGGACCAGCTGTTCCTCCGCGGCGTGACGCCGCTCAGCCAGGGCGACTGGTTCGCCTTCGGCATCGACATCTTCGCCGTGGGCCGTGGCGCCCCGGCACAGATCGACGTGGTCGTCGCACCGAACGGTGCGGTCATCTACGCCGGCTTCGGCCAGGCTGGCGCAGTTCCGGGGCGCGAATGACCTCGGCTCCGTCCGCAGCTGCAGCGCCGATCGCCGACCTCGAGCAGGTCAGGTTCGATCGCGCGCTGATCGAGCTGCAGATCAGTGACCCGGCGGCGCGTGTCGCGCTCGATTCGGACACCGGCCTCGCGGTCGGCGTCGATGGCGAGATCCGAGTCTCGATGCCCTCGGCGGCGCGGGCGCTCCCCGAGACCGATCGCTCCGCCGCGGCAGCAGTGCTGTTCCTGGACATGCACGGCGCGCTCTTCGGCATCAACGGCTGGCACGATCTGGATCCCCAGTACGCGTCACCGATCGGCAACTCGATCTGGTTCACGTTCGAGGCGAAGACGCAGCGCGGCACGCTCCTCGTGAACGTCTGCGCCGAGGACGACACCGTGCGCCACGTGCGCATCGAACGCAGCTGAAACGACGAACGCCCGCCCCCTGGCTGGGGACGGGCGCTCGCGTGAATCGGGTCTGACCTGGCAGTCGCGCTAGGCGCTGGCTTCCTCGACCTCGTCAGCGACGGTGTCGCGGGCCTCGGTCAGCAACGTCGGCGGGATGCCGTTGTCGATCGTCTCGCGCGTGACGACGCACTTGGTGACGTCCTCGCGGCTCGGCAGCTCGAACATGACGTCCAGCAGCGCGTTCTCGATGATCGAGCGAAGACCACGTGCACCGGTCTCGCGCTCGATCGCCTTGTCGGCGACCGCGATGAGCGCATCGTCGGTGAAGACGAGCTCGACGTCGTCGAAGGCGAAGAACTTCTTGTACTGCTTCACGAGCGCATTCTTGGGCTCGGTCAGCACGCGGACGAGGACCTTGTTCAGCAGCGGATGCACCGCGCTGATCACGGGAAGTCGACCGATGAACTCGGGGATGAGACCGAACTTGGTGAGGTCGTCGGGCATGACCTCGGCGAAGACGTTCTCGAGCTCCTTGACGTTGACCTTCTGCTCCAGCTGGGCGCCGAAGCCGAGGGCCTTCTTGCCAATGCGTCGCTCGATGATCTTGTCGAGGCCCGCGAAGGCGCCGCCACAGATGAAGAGCACGTTCGACGTGTCGATCGTGAGGAACTCCTGGTGCGGATGCTTGCGGCCACCCTGCGGGGGCACGCTCGCGGTCGTTCCCTCGATGATCTTGAGCAGCGCCTGCTGCACGCCCTCGCCCGAGACGTCACGCGTGATGGAGGCGTTCTCGGACTTGCGCGCGATCTTGTCGATCTCGTCGATGTAGATGATGCCGGTCTCGGCCTTCTTCACGTCGAAGTCGGCAGCCTGGATCAGCTTGAGCAGGATGTTCTCGACGTCCTCGCCGACGTAGCCGGCCTCCGTCAGCGCGGTCGCGTCAGCGATGGCGAACGGGACGTTGAGGATGCGGGCGAGCGTCTGTGCGAGCAACGTCTTGCCGCAGCCCGTCGGGCCGAGCAGCATGATGTTGGACTTCGACAGCTCGACGTCACCGTCGGCTGCGGTCATCTGCACGCGCTTGTAGTGGTTGTAGACGGCGACGGAGAGCGAACGCTTGGCGACTTCCTGGCCAATCACGTACTGCTGCAGCGTCTCGTAGATGTCAGCCGGCGTCGGCAGGTGCTCGAGATCCAGCGACGTGCGCTCGGTGAGCTCCTCATCGATGATCTCGTTGCAGAGCTCGATGCATTCGTCGCAGATGTATACGCCAGGTCCGGCAATGAGCTTCTTGACCTGTCGCTGGGACTTCCCGCAGAAGCTGCAGAGAAGTTGTTCCTGATCCGTTGTGCGTGCTGCCATGCTGCTCTCTGTCGTCACGGTTCGTCATGAACCTGAGCGTCGGATGGTAAATCGGGAGCGCTGCAGGCAGCCGAAGCCGCCTGCAGCGCGCCATCGAATATCACTGTACTACTTGTGTGCCTTCTCGACATCGGCCTCTTCGACCTTGCCGACGATGCTGTCGATGATGCCGTACTCGGACGCCTCGAGCGCGCTCATGTAGTAGTCGCGATCGGTGTCCTTGGTGACCTTGTCGAACTCCTGGCCGGTGTTCTCGGCGAGCATCTCGTCGAGCTTCTTGCGAAGCTGGAGCGTCTCGCGGGCCTGGATCTCGATGTCGGTCGCCTGGCCCTGGAAGCCGCTGGAGACCTGGTGGATCATGATGCGCGAGTTGGCCGTGGCCAGTCGCTTGCCCTTGGCACCACCGGCGAGCAGGAAGGCGCCCATGCTCATCGCGATGCCGCAGCACACGGTGGAGACGTCGCACTTGACGTACTGCATCGTGTCGTAGATCGCGAGGCCGGCGTAGACGGATCCACCCGGGGAGTTGATGTAGATCGAGATGTCCTTCTCGGGATCATCGCTCTGCAGGTGCAGGAGCTGTGCGACCACGAGGTTGGCGATCTGGTCGTCGATCGGCGTACCGATGAAGATGATGCGCTCGGAGAGAAGCCGTGAGTAGATGTCGAACGAGCGTTCGCCGCGGGAGGTCTGCTCGATGACGTAGGGAACGAGGGGCATGCGTATGGCTCCTTATGGTGCGTCCCGGGACTGCCTTCCCGGGGACTGCCTGTCTCGGCGTGTCACGTCCCCGACTTGAGCCTCGGTTTCGCCGCATACTGCCCGGCCCACGAAGACATGTCGAATCGGGAACCCGATCACGCACTGTCCCGCACTACCTGCCCACTCATCCCCCATGCATCACATCAAGCTTCGACGGGCGCCTCATTGTTCGCCTCGGCGGCCGCTGCGGCCTCCTCGGCGGTCGGCATGTCGACCATCTTCGGCTTCACGGTCGCCACGAGGTGGTCGATCGTGCGCTGGATGAGCAGCTCGCCACGGAGCAGGTCTGCACGGCCGGAGCTGAGCACCTGCTGGAACGCCTCGTCGGGCGCCTGGCCGGTGTGCACGGCGTGGTCGGCGACCTCCTTGAGCAGGTCGTCCTCCGAGACGGCGATGTTCGCGTCCTCGGCGAGGGCGAGCAGCACGAGCTCGCGGCGCAGGTCCTCACGTGCGCTGACGGCGAGCTCCTCGAAGAGCTCGGTCGTGTCGCGGCCGGAGCGATCGAGGTACTGCTCCATCGTCAGGCCGGCCTGCTGCAGCTGCTGCTTGAGACCGGCATAGAGCTCCTGCTGACGGCTCTCGACGAGCGCGTTGGGCTCCTCCAGCTCGGCAGCCTTGGCGAGCGCCTCGACGGCGTTGCCGCGGAAGATGCCTGCGACCTCGTCCTCCAGGCGCGCCACGATGCCGGCCTCGATGCTGTCGAGCAGCTCCTTGGCGGTCGTGTACTCGCTGACCTGCGCGGCGACCTCATCGGTCAGCTCCGGCAGCTCGAGCGTCTGCACCGAGTTGAGGGACAGGTGGAAGGTCGCGTGCTGGCCAGCCAGCTGCGTCATCGGGTGGTCCTCCGGGAAGTCGACCGGCACGTCAGCGGTGGATCCCGCCTCGCTGCCGATGATCTTCTCCTCCAGCTCGCCGAGCAGTCGGCCATCGCCGATGCGTGCCTGGTAGCCGGTGGCCGCCGCGCCAGCGACATCCTCGCCCTCGATCGTGCAGCGGAAGTCGACGACGACCTCGTCGCCCTCCTTCGCGGCTGCACCCGTGTCCTTGAGGGTGCCGGCGCCGCGCAGCGTCGCCTCGAGCACCTGGTCGACGTACTGCTTGGTGTTGGGCAGGTTCGGCTTCTCGACCTCGAGCGTGGCGAGCTCGGGCAGCTTCGGCTTCGGGGCGACCTCGACGGTGGCGGAGAAGCGCAGCGGCGCGTTGTTGAGGCCGGAGCCGGCATCGGTCTCGTCGAACTCGATCTCGGGCTGCGCGACGGGGCGCACGCCACTGGAGACGACAGCGGCGCGGTACCAGTCGTCGATGAAGACGCGGATCGTCTCGCCGACGACGGCTTCACGGCCGAGGCGCGCGAGCACGGCCTGCGGCGGAACCTTGCCGGGGCGGAAGCCCGGGATGTTCAGCTCGCGGCCCATGTACACGAGCGTGTCGTCGATGGCGCCCTTGAGCACGTTCTGCGGGACTTCGACGTCCAGTCGCAGCTTGTTCTCGTCCAGTCGCTCGATCGTGGTGTTCAACATGGGTCTGACCGCCTTCGTACGGAATCGTTCGGGATGACACTACATGCGGGCGAGAGGAATCGAACCTCCACGGGCTATGCCCACGGGATCCTAAATCCCGCGCGTCTACCAATTTCGCCACGCCCGCCTCGGGTACAAGCATACAAGTGCAGGGGGTTCGACTGTCGTCTTGTTGCGTACGCTCTGGTTCGAAGGTGCTTCCCGGTAGTTCCCGCTCGTTTCCGACAGGTGCGGTGAGGTTCGACGTACCTGTTGCGGAATTGCTGGGAATAGCTCGACGGTCAACGTGCATAGCCGGTGTCTGCACGGCATGCATGAGCTGTGTGTTCTTCGCGTGGTCGGTCAGTGACCCACGGAGGTTGTACCAATCGGGGGTCCACGTCATGTTGCAGCGCCGAGCCAAGGTGACCCGGATCCTCTTGAGCACGGTCGCGCTCATCGTGAGCGCCGGCACCGCCGTCGCGACCGCCGATGAGCCGCCGGTCTCCCCGCCCGAGCTCTACCGTGCGACGAGTGGATCCGCCAACCTCGCGGCCGATGGATACAACGGCGCGGGCGTGACGGTTGCCGTGATCGACACCGGCGTCGCGGACGTGCCGGGCATGCACGGCAAGGTGATCCACCAGGAGAACCTCAGCTCCGCCCCCGACGCGGGCGACCAGTACGGGCACGGCACGTTCGTCGCCGGCGTCGTCCATGCTGCGGCGCCCCAGGCCGAGATCGTCTCGATCAAGCTCTCCGACGCCAACGGCTCGGTCGACGTCACCCAGGTGCTGGCCGCCTTGCAGTGGGTGATCGCGAACAAGGAGCGATTCTCGATCGACGTGGTGAACCTCTCCTTCGGCAATGACTCGAAGCAGTCGGCCTACCTGAGTCCGCTCAACTTCGCGGTGCAGCAGGTCTGGGACAACGGCATCGTCGTCGTCGCCTCGGCGGGCAACCTCGGCGGCGCGGCGGGCACCGTCACGAAGCCGGCCGACGATCCGCTCATCATCTCGGTCGGCGCGACGAACGAGAACGGCACGCCCGTGCGCAGCGACGATGACATCCCCACCTTCGTCTCGCGGGGCCCGACGCAGGATGGGCTCGCCAAGCCCGACCTCGTCGCACCGGGCACGCGGCTCGTCTCGCTGCGCGCGCCCGGCAGCACCGTCGACCTCGCCAACCCGCAGGCACGCGTCGGCGAGGAGGGCTTCCGCGGCAGCGGCACCTCCTTCGCGGCGCCGCTCGTGACGGGTGTCGTGGCCCAGATACTCGGCGCGGACCCGACGCTCACCCCGAACCAGGTCAAGTACGGCCTGCTCAATGGCGCCTCGCCGGTGCAGGGCGACCCGGCGGCGCAGGGCGCAGGCACGGTGCGCGCGGCGCGGACGCTCAACTTCGCGCGCCAGGGACAGGCGAATGGCAACGTGCGCCGCAGCACCGGCACTGGTGGGCTCGACGATGCGCGTGGCTCCGCCAAGGTGAAGGTCGCGACGAAGGTGCGGACGCTGACCGGTGGCTCGAAGGACGTCGTCGTTCCGGTGACCGGCGAGCGGACTGCCGAGGTTCCCCCCACGCTTGCCGATGCGCCGGTCGTCGGGCTCGTGCTGGACGTGCTGGACCTCTCCACCGAGACGCTGGATCCCTACCGCGAGGGCGAGTTCCTGGATCGCAGCACGTGGGACGCGTCGAGCTGGGGCGCGAGCAGCTGGGGCGCATCCCAGTGGGGCGCAAGCAGCTGGGGCGCAAGCAGTTGGGGCGCCAGTAGCTGGGGCGCGAGCAGCTGGGGATCATCGCAGTGGTGGGCGAGCTCATGGGGTTGAAGGTCCGCGCCTACGTCCTGTCGGTGATCGCACTCGCCGGGGGCGCCATTGCAGTTGCGCTCTCCGCCGGTGGCATGCCTGCCAACTCGGAGCTGATCGGCATCGCCGGCTTCGCACTCGCCTTCGTGCTCGTGCAGGCCCTCCCGATCCCGTTCCCGCGCGGCAGCCAGGTCGAGATCGTCCGCGTCGAGGAAGCCGTCGTCGTGCCGCTCGTACTGCTGCTCGAGCCCGCCGCTGCGCTGATCGCCGTGACGCTCGGCGTGCTCGTCGGCCAGATGGTCAGCACCAAGCGGGACTCGCTCAAGCTCAGCTTCAACACGGCCCAGCTCGTGCTCTCCACCGGCGCGGCCCTGTTCGTCACCCTGACGCTGCTCGGGGAGACCGCGCCCGGCTACAGCCCCGCGGCGCTCGCGGCGGCACTGGCCGGCCTCGTCGTGATGTTCGTCGTCAACCAGCTGCTCGTCGCCGGCGTGATGCGCGTCGCGGCCGGCACCTCGATGCGGTCGGTGCTGTTCGAGGACCTCGGGCTCAAGGCCGGCATGTGGATCGCCAATGCGGCGCTCGGCTCGCTGCTCGTGCTGCCGGCCGCGCAGGAGCCCGCGCTGCTGCTCTTCGCGCTCGTGCCGCTGATCATGCTCCACGCTGCGTGGCGCGTGCACTCGGAGAAGGCCCGCGACGAGCAGCGCCTGCGCGAGCTCGGTTCCGCCGTCGGGGGCATGTCGGGCGCGATGCCGCTCGCGTTCGTCGCCCAGCAGCTTGCCGCCAGCGCGCGCGAGGTCGTCGATGCGTCGGGCGCCGAGGTGCGCCTGTTCGAGGAATCGCGTGCATGGTGGGTGCGTCGCGCGGGTGACGGGCTCGAGACCGGCGACCACGCCACCGGCGGCCGCGAACATGTCGACGACATGAACGGCCGGATCGCCTTCTCGGTGCCGCTCGCCGCGAGCCAGGGCGTCTTCGGTGAGCTGCGCGTCTGGCACGAGCGCCGTGAGGAAGCTGCCCCGCGCGCGCTGTCGCGGCGCGATCGAACGTTGCTGGAGATGCTCGGCCACCAGGCCGCGACGGCGCTCGACAACTCGCTGCTTGCGGCGCGCTCAGCGACGCAACAGCGCACGATCACCCAGGTCTTCGAGCACTCGAGCGAGGGCATGCTCGTGCTCGACCAGCGCGGCCGCGTGCGCGGCTGGAACCCCGCGATGCAGAGTATCTCCGGCTTCGACCAGGCGACGGTGGACTCCTCGCCGATCGAGCTCATCTCCCCCCAGCTCGCCGCGATCGTCGAGAAGGGCTCGGAGCCGGGCGTCGTCGATGCCGTGCTGGCCACCGCCGACGGCGACCGCCGCCAGGTGCGCGCGAGCTTCGCGTCGATCGACGATGAGTCGATGGGCGACGAACCGATGTGGGTCGTCGTCGTGCGCGACATCACGCTCGAGCGCCAGACCGAGCGGCTCAAGGATGACTTCGTGGCGACCGTCAGCCACGAGCTGCGCACGCCGCTGACGGCGATCAAGGGCTTCCTCCAGACGATGCAGCGCGACGACATCGAGCTCGGCGCCGGCCAGATCAAGATGTTCCTGCAGATCATGGGCGAGCAGGCTGACCGGCTCGAGCGGCTGATCGGCGACCTGCTCGACATGAGCGCGATCGAGTCGGGCCGTCCGCTCGACGTCGACGTCTCCCCCGTCGACCTGACGACGACGGTGCAGCACTCGATCGCGACCTTCCAGGCGGCGCGCCCGCAGGCGAAGGTCGACTTCGAGCTCGGCGGCGTCGGCCTCGTCGTGGAAGCCGACCGGCAGCGGCTCGAGCAGGTCATCATCAACCTGCTCGACAACGCACTCAAGCACGGCGGCTCCGAGGACCTGATCCACGTCACGCTCAACACCGGACCCGACGGCTTCGGCAGCGTCTCGGTGCGCGACCACGGCCCGGGCATCCCCGTCGTCGACCAGCGCCACATCTTCGACCGCTTCTTCGTGACCGCCGATTCCGTGACGCGCACGGGCGGCGGCGCGGGCCTCGGCCTCTACATCTGTCGCCGGCTGGTGGCCGCGATGGAAGGCGAGATCACCGTCGTGAGCACGGTCGGACAGGGCGCGACGTTCACCGTCGCCATGCCGATGCTCGCCACGTCGCTGCCAGTGCGCATCGCGCCGGTGATCGACGTAGCCGTCGAAGCGACGTCGCTGCAGCTTCCCAAGTAGCAGCGCAGGAGCGCGCGGGAGTGCCGCGCGCCGTGCCACGTGGCGGATACGCTCCGCGCATGCTCATCGCCGCCCCGCACCACGCCCCCGTCAGCGCCGCGCTGCCAGCCCCGCAGGCGACGCTCCACTACACGATGCGCGCGCAGGGTGGCGGCACCAAGACAACGGAGATCGAGGCGTTCATCGCCGATGGCGCGCCGACGGTCACCGTCCGCGGCAGCTTCGAGGATGCGCTGCGCGCCGCGCGACTCGTCGCGGCGGAGCCGGTCATGGACGGCATGCACCTCCAGCCGGTCAACCAGGCGCAGGCGATCAGCACAGCCGCCGACGGCGCGTGGCTCGTCGCGCCGTTGTCGGGCCTGCATCGTGACGCGATCGGCCCGATCTTCGTCGACGGTCCCTTCTATCGACGTGCCGGGCTCGCCGTGTGGGCCGAGCGCACGCCGAACCTCGCAGCCGCGACGCTGCAGGCGATCGTCGGCGTCGACTCCTTCGCCGACCTGCGCAGCTCGCGCCCCGCCTCCGGCATGGAGCCGCTCCCCGCCTAACGCCGCCGTCTCCGGGAAGCCTCACTCCGTACACACGTAACGGAATGGAGCACCACGCATGGCAACGACATCCAAGCTGCAGGCAACCCGCGGCGTCCTCTCGGAAGGTTCACGCAGCGATCGCGACGAGATCGTCGAGATGCTCAAGCAGGCCTACTGGATGGAGATGGAGACGGTGATGAGCTACGTCAGCTGCTCCATCAATCCCGACGGCCTGCGCGCCCAGGAAGTGATCGAGGCCCTGGAGAAGGACGTGCTTGAGGAGCTCGGTCACGCGCGCCAGTTCGGCCAGCGCATCAAGGAGCTGTACGGCGTCGTGCCGGGGTCGATGGAGTTCACCGCGGAGCAGACGTACCTGCAGCCGCCGGCAAACCAGTCCGACATCCTGCCGGTCATTCGCGGCGTGATCGAGGCCGAGACCGGCGCGATCGACCACTACAACAAGATCATCGAGATGTGCGACGGCGGCGTCGACCCCGTGACGGCTGACATGGTCACGACGATCCTCGCCGACGAGGAAGGCCATCGCCGACTCTTCGAGGGCTTCATCAAGGAGTTCGAGGCGCCCAGCGCGTTGCCGAACTGACATTTCCTCGACTCCCCGATCGGACCGCACCACACAGGGCGACGGGTACGCGTGTCAGTGCGCGTGCTCGTCGCCCTGGCGTGATCCGAGCTCGGCATCGAGGATGAGGAGCGCGGACTTGGAGCCCTCGACCATCTTGAGGCGCTCGAGGATGCCGCCCGTGAGCTTCTCCTCCTCCAGCTGCTCGGAGATGAACCACTGCAGCAGCACCTGCGCGGTGTAGTCCTTGTGCTCGAGCGAGAGCTCGTAGAGACGATGGATCTGCTGCGTGACGCCCTGCTCGTGCGCGAACGCCTCGGCGAACGCGGCGACGGGACCGTCGAAGGCGTGGTGCGGCTTGGCGATGCCCGGCAGCTCCGGGGCGACGCCGCGGTCGACGAGGAAGTCGAACAGCTTCATCGCATGCTCGATCTCCTCCTCGCTCTGGGCGCGCATCCAGCTCGCGAAGCCCGGCAGGTTCTGCTTCTCGAAGTAGCCCGACATCGAGAGGTACGTGTGGGCGGCGTGGAACTCATTGCCGACCTGCTGTTCCAGGGCTGCGCGGACGTCTTCGTGCATGGGGGCTCCTCGATCGATCGATTCCGTTGGAGATTAGAACATCCGGTGCGGGAATGTGCATCCCGGTATCTGGCACACTGGACCGCGACGGGCACGAAGCGACCCCGCACGGAGGCAGGTCATGCAGCATGTAGTGGTGATCGGCGGCGGATTCGCCGGACTGCGCGTCGTGCGCGGCCTACGCCGCTCACCGGTGCGCGTGACGCTCGTGGACCGCACCAACCACCATGCCTTCCAGCCACTGCTCTACCAGGTCGCGACGGGTGGTCTCTCCCCCGGCGAGATCGCGCCGCCGCTGCGCTGGGTGCTGCGCAAGCAGAAGAACGCATCGGTGCTGCTCGCCAAGGCGGACCGGATCGACGTCGAAGCGCGCGAGGTCCATGTCCGCACGCTCGACGGTGATCGAACGCTGCGCTACGACCACCTCGTGGTGGCTGCCGGCGCGCGTCACTCGTGGTTCGGCAATGACGAGTGGGCGCCGTTCGCGCCGGGGCTCAAGACGATCGACGACGCGCTCGAGCTGCGCCGCCGCATCTTCGGCGCCTTCGAGCATGCCGACGTCGCCGCGGACCCGGCCGAGCGCAAGCGGCTGCTGACCTTCGTCGTCGTCGGCGCCGGGCCGACCGGTGTCGAGCTCGCGGGCCAGCTCAAGGAGATCTCGGTCCAGACGCTACGCAGCGAGTACCACCGCTTCGATCCGGCAGATTCCAAGGTCGTGCTCGTCGATGCCGCGCCGCGTGTGCTCGGCGCCTTCGACGAGACGCTGTCCTCGCGGGCGCTCAAGGCGCTGGAGGGCATGGGCATCGAAGTGCGGCTCGGCGGGGCCGTCGAGAAGGTCGATGCGCGCGGCGTCACCGTCGGCGGCGAGCGGATCGAGGCCGGCACTGTCGTGTGGGCCGCCGGCGTGCAGGCGTCGCCGCTCGGCGCCCAGCTGGCCGAGGCGACGGGCGCCGAGCTCGACCGCGGCGGCCGCATCACCGTCGGCGACGACTTCTCGCTGCCCGGCTACCCCGAGGTGCGCGTGCTCGGCGACCTGGCGGCGAGCGGCCTGCCGGGCGTGGCGCCCGTTGCGATGCAGCAGGGCCAGTGGACGGCGAAGTCGATCGACGCGGTCGAGCGTCGGCGCGCCCCACCGAAGCCCTTCAAGTACCACGACCACGGCAGCATGGCGACGATCGGGCGCCGGCGCGCGGTCGCGCACTTCGGGCGCATCAAGATCAGCGGCACGCTCGCGTGGATGGCGTGGCTGCTCGTGCACCTGATGTACGTCGTCGGCTTCGCCAACCGCGTGCTCGTGCTCGTGCGCTGGGCGGCTGCGTACGTCGCGCACGGACGCGGCGAGCGCGTGTTGTCGCGCGTGCTTCCGCGCTCGGACCGCAGCGGCGCGACCCCGCCCGCCGACCACGGACACGAGGTCCCGCACGTCGGTTGACGCCCGCGTTTTTCCTCGCGCGCACCGGGGACACTTGCTCCATGAAGCGCTGGATCCTCCTCCTCACGGCCCTTGCGGGCATCATCGCGCTCGCGCGCCGTATCTGGCGGCCGCGCGTCGAGCCGCCGGCGGCCGTCGATGCGTACCACTCATTGATCAGCGGCGATGGTGATGCCGTCGACCACACGCGCTCCCCCGGGGTCCCGCCGCCGAGCAACGACGACTACTCGGATCCGACCGACCACGACTCGGCCGACTCCTTCCCGGCGAGTGACCCGCCCGCGCACTGGTAGCGGGGACTGCCTGCCGAAGTTCCGGAACTGGGCGGCGCGGCGACGCTCGGCGGCCACTTCCCGGCGATCCGTGTGGCAGAGCGCGACGTATCGCCGGGAAGCGTGCAGGAGCTGCCGGAAGTTGCGAGGCTGGACGACGTGGCGACTTGCGGATCCGCAAGTATGCCCGCATGCAGCTTTCGCCCCTCACTGGCTCTCCGTCCGCACCCACCTTGT
>JAOPYV010000172.1 GCA_025964435.1 Thermoleophilia bacterium
TGATCATTTCGGCGTCTCCTCGTGTGTGGCTGGCGGCGATCCGTGCCGCGCCTTCTGTCACCAAACTACGATCGCCCCGCCCGTCCAGAGATGGAGGAACTACCTAGGTTATGTACCTAGGTACGTATGTAGCCCGAATTCGACGTGTGAATCAGGGTTTTTGCCATTTCTCGCGGGCACGGAATCGTGCTGTTCAGTACCGACCGACCGCGTGGAACGGCGCAACTGGCACGCTCGGACCGACCTGCGATCACCGATTCTCTCAGCGCGGTATGAATACCGCGTTCACGGAATCGACCGCCACCGAGCGTCGTCGATTCTCTCAGCGCAGGATTCATACCGCGCTGAGAGAATCGAACCGGCTCCGACTGCCGTCCCGAGGCGTTGGGGCGTTTCGTGCACACATGCATGACGAATTGCACATAGGCATGACGAATTCGTGACGGACTGCGCGACTTGCATCGCATGTAGATCGTCACGATGGATCCATGGGTTGCCTCACTCCACGTCCACCGAAGTCGATAGAAGCGCGCATCGCTGCCGCGACCGTACCGGGATTTCCCATTGCGACCCGTTCAGCGCTGCGCGCCGCCGGGGTCGATCGAGACGCCGTGAGGCGACGGCTACAAGAAGGGCGACTGCACCAGGTCTTGCCCGACACGTTCCTCGTAGGCGTAGATCCGCGCGCTGTTCCACGAGACACCTGGCTCCGGGCAGCAGTGGCTCGCGGCGGCGATGCCTCCATGCTCGATGGCACGTCCGCGCTGGAGCGGCACATGGTCTGGGATCGACATGACGGAAGGATCCATGTCGCCACGCCCTTGGCTATCGCCCCCGAGCCGAGGCTTGGCCTCAGATTCCATCGCCTTCCGACGCAACGCCTCGTCGGAACGGAACTGGATGGGATCCCGACTCGAGGAATCATCGATGCCGTCTTCTCGGCTGCGCGCGAACTGACGGCACACCAGCTTGCCTATGTGATCTGGCGAGCCGAGTACCGGCACCACGTCACCCTGGATCAGCTCGATGCGGAGCTGACGCGCCGACACGGCGACTCAGGAACAGCTCGGCTCCGCGCAGCGATCGAACTCCGGCGACAGGGCAGCGTTGGCACGAAGAGTCGAAGTGAGGATCTGCTCCTACCCCTTCTGACACAGGCGTTCGGAACGCCACTGGTCAACGTGCGGGGATGTGCCGGCATTGTGGGCTACGAACCAGACAACTGCTATCCCCTCGTACGGTGGATCATCGAGGTCGACGGCGGTCACCATGTCGACGACCCACAGACAGTCGAGCTCGATCGGGTACGCGACGAGATCCTGAGGGCGGCGGGTTGGCGGGTCGATCGCATCACTTGGCACCGCGTCCATCACGATGCGACTGCCGTGATGCGTGAGCTTCGACGCGGCGCACGCTGCGTGGCCCCGTAGTCCCCCCACCGGTCCGGCCACCGAACTCGGAATAGGGCGGCCGAGGCGTCGCGAGTGACTCACCGATTCTCTCAGCGCAGTATGCGTACCCCGTTCACGGAATTGACTGCCGCGCGAGCCCGTCGATTCTCTCAGCGCAGGATGGATACCGCGCTCACAGAATCGGCCGCGTTCGAGGCCGGCACGAGGGCGAGTGCGGGCCACGCAGCGTCGTTCGACGCGGGCGGGGCAGGGGGTCAGCCGCCGGTGAAAGTGGGGCGGCGGTTGTCAGTGAGGGCCGCGATGCCTTCGGCGGCGTCGCGGGTGGAGAGGAGGTCGCGGAAGAGCTCGCGCTCGAGGCGGAGGCCGTCGTCTCCCGCGTGGGTGAAGGAGGCGCGGATGAGTGTCTTGATGTGGCGGAGGGCACGGGGGGCCTGGGCCGCGAGGGAGGCTGCGCGCAGCTCGACGGTGGCCGTGAGCTCGTCTGCCGGGATGACCTCGTGGACGAGGCCCTTGGCGAGCGCGGTCGCCGCGTCGTAGCGCATGCCCTTCATGATCATCTCGGTCGCGACGCCCGCACCGACCAGGCGGGCGAGGCGCTGCGTGCCGCCGCCACCGGGGAGCAAGCCGATGCGCACTTCGGGGAGCCCGACCTGGGCGAGGTCGTCGCCGGCGTAGCGAAAGTCGCACGCCAGGGCGAGCTCGAAGCCGCCGCCGAGCGCGATGCCCTCGAGCTGGCAGATCGTCGGCATCGGCAGCTGCTCGACAGCGTCGAACACCGCCGCGACCTCCTCGAAGGCCGACCACAGCTCGTCGCCACCGGCCTCGAGCTGCGCCATCATGGTGATGTCCGCGCCGGCCGTGAACAGTCCACGATGCGCCGAGCGGAAGACGACGGCGCGCACCGCGCCGTCCGAGGTATCCGGGATATCCGCGTCCCCAGACGCGAGCTCGGCGCAGAGGCGCACGAGGTCACGTGCGACGTCGAGCGTGATGATGTTGAGTGGCGGGTTGTCGAGCTCGACGATGACCACCGCATCGCTGCGGTGCACACGGACGTGCTCGTACGTCGCCGTCACTCGAAGATCGCGCCGGAGGCGGCCTTCTCGACCAGCGATGTCGGCGGGGCGAATCGATCGCCGTACGTTGCCGCCAGCTCCTCCGCGCGCTTCGCGAACTCGGCGACGCCGAGGGAGCCGTCGGCAGCCTCGTAGCCGTTGACGTACTGGATGGCGCCACCCTGCATGGGCGGGAAGCCGATGCCGAACACGCTGCCGATGTTGGCGTCGGGGACTGTCCTGAGCACGCCCTCCTCGAAGAGGCGGATCGTGTCGAGTGACATCGAGAACGTCAGGCGCTCCTGAATGTCGCGCAGGCTCGGCTGCTCGGCCGCCTGCGGGTACTGCTCGGCCAGGCCGTCCCACAGCCCCAGCCGCGTGCCACTGCCGTCGTACTCGTAGAAGCCGGCGCCGGCGAGCTTGCCGCCGCGGCCCTGCGCGAGCATCCACGCCACGACCTCGTCCGCGGGCTCGGGAACGTACGTGCCGCCCTCCGCCTCGACCGCGGCCTTCGTGGCGAGGCCGATCTTCTTCATGAGCTCGAGGTTCAGCTCGTCACTGATCTGCAGCACGCCCGTGGGGAAGCCCGCCATCACCGCGGCGCGCTCGAGCGCCACAGGGTTGACGCCCTCCGCCAGCATGCGCAGGCCCTCGTTGATGTACTTCCCGATCACGCGGCTCGTGAAGAATCCCCGCGAGTCATTGACGACGATCGGGATCTTGCGGATCTGCTGGACGTAGTCGAGCGCGTGCGCGATCGCCTCGTCGCTCGTGTGCTCACCGGCGATGATCTCGACGAGCTGCATCTTGTCGACGGGCGAGAAGAAGTGGATGCCGACGAAGTCCTTCGTGCGCTCCACACCCTCCTGCAGGCGCGTGATCGGCAGCGTCGACGTGTTCGATCCCAGCAGCGCGTCCGGCAGCACGACCGGCTCGAGGTCGGCGAACACCTGCTTCTTGAGGTCCTCGCTCTCGAAGACCGCCTCGACGACGATGTCGACGCCCGCGAGGTCGGCGTAGTCCGCCGACGGCGTGATGCGTGCGAGCAGCGCGTCCGCCTTCTCCTGCGTGAGCTTGCCGCGCTGGACGCCCTTCTTCACGAGCGCCTCGCTGTAGGCCTTGCCCTTCTCGGCAGCCTCGAGCGAGACGTCCTTGAGCACGACCTCGATGCCGGCCTTCGCGCTGACGTAGGCGATGCCCGCGCCCATCATGCCCGCGCCGATCACGGCGACCTTCGTGAACGTGCGCTTCTCGACACCCTTCGGGCGCGAGTTGCCGGAGTTGATGGCGGTGAGGTCGAAGAAGAATGCCTTCGTCATGTTCTTGGACTGCTGGCCGACGGCGAGCTCGACGAAGTAGCGTGACTCGATGCGCGACGCCGTGTCGAAGTCGACCTGCGCGCCCTCGACGGCAGCGGCGAGGATCGCCTTCGGAGCACGGTAGTCCGCACCCTTGACCTGCTTGCGGACGTTCGCGGGGAACGCGGGCAGCATCATCGCGAGCTTCGGGCTCTGCGGCGTGCCACCCGGCATGCGGTAGCCGTCGCGGTCCCACGGCTGGGTGCGAGCATCGCGATCACCGGCATGCTCCTGGATCCACGTGCGTGCCGCGGCGAGCAGCTCGTCGGCCGGCACGACCTGGTCGACGAGGCCCTTGGCGAGCGCCTTGTCAGGCGAGAACTGCGGGCCGGGGCCCTTTACGAGCACACCCATCAGCGCATCCTGGATGCCGAACATGCGCACTGTGCGCGTGATGCCGCCGCCACCCGGGAGCAGGCCGAGGTTCGCCTCGGGCAGGCCGATCTCGTAGCGGCCCGCTGCCGCGATGCGGTGATGCGTCGCGAGCGCGATCTCGAAGCCGCCACCGAGCGCCGTACCGTTGATCGCCGCCACGACCGGCTTGCCGATCGTCTCGAGCTTGCGCAGCGACGCCTTGACGCGCTCGACCTCGCCGAACAGGCGCGGCGCGTCCTGACGCGTGACGGTCTGGAACAGCTTGAGGTCGCCGCCCGCGAAGAAGGTCTTCTTGCCGGATGTCACGATGACGCCCGTGATCGCATCCTTGTCAGCCGCGATCTCCTCGGCGACGCGATCCACTGCCGATTCGAATGCCTCGATGTACGCGGCGTTCATCGTGTTGACGCTCTGGTTCGGATCGTCGATCGTCAGCACGACGATGCCGCCGTCAGTCAGCTCGTATCGGACAGCGTCGGCAGCGGCGCTCGGGGCGGAAGTGGTCATGCGGCTGTGGCTCCTGTGTGGTGTGCGTTCGAGACGGTGCGGTGCGTGGTGCGTGCTGCGCGGGTCAGATGCGCTCGACGATGGTGGCGACACCCATGCCGCCGCCGATGCAGAGCGTCGCGAGGCCGTAGCGCTTGTTCGTGCGCTCGAGCTCATCGACGAGCGTGCCGAGGATCATCGCGCCCGTGGCACCGAGCGGGTGACCCAGTGCGATCGCTCCGCCATTGACGTTCACGCGGTCGAGCGGGAAGTCGCCCATGTCGCGCAGGAACTTCAGCACGACGGCGGCGAACGCCTCGTTGACCTCGATCAGGTCGATGTCCTCGATCGTGAGGCCGGCCTTGTCGAGCGCCTTCTTCGCCGCGGGACCAGGGCCCGTCAGCATGATCGTCGGGTCCGTGCCGATCACGGCCGTCGAGACGATGCGCGCCCGCGGCGTCAGGCCATGGCGCGTGCCTGCCGCCTCGTTGCCGATCAGCACGAGGCCGGCACCGTCGACGATGCCGGAACTGTTGCCGGCGTGGTGGACGTGCTCGATCTTCTCGACCTCGACGAACTGCTGCAGGGCGACCGCGTTGAAGCCACCCATCTCGCCCATCATCTCGAAGGACGGGCTGAGTCGCGCAAGGCTGTCGACGGTGGTGCCGGCCCGCGGGAACTCGTCGTGGTCGAGGATGGTCAGTCCGCTGTGGTCGAGTACCGGCACGAGCGACTTCGCGAAGCGGCCCTCGGCGATCGCCGTCGCGGCGAGCGACTGCGAGCGCACGGCGTACTCGTCGACCGCCTGGCGGTCGTAGCCCTCGATCGTCGCGATGAGGTCGGCGCTGATGCCCT
>JAOPYV010000003.1 GCA_025964435.1 Thermoleophilia bacterium
TGGTTGCGGCAAAGATGGCGGCGTGGTCATGAGCACGATTCTTGAACACTGGATCCCGATTCTCACGCTCATCATTGTGATCGGGTGGGATGTGTACTGCAGCGATTCAGATCGTGATTCTCCCCCGTGACCGCGCGACATGTCAGGACGTGCACACAATTGATGTAGGTCTCCTTCGTGCAGGTTACGGCTCCGATTTGGCTTGAGGACTGAGGTCCGGCGTGACGTGTCAACGTGCGCCCCTTCTCGGTACACGCACCTACGACGAAGATCCATCTCAGGCAGTTGATTTCGTGAGATCGATTCGGCAATCACGCCGGACCCATCGAACCACGAAAGACAGCCCATGACCGACACGCCTCCAATGACGTCCGCCGAAGCAGCGCGCGCCTATCTACCCCGTGGATTCCAGCCGATCCCGATCCCGCATGGAGCCAAGAAGCCGAACGTCAAGAACTGGCCGAAGTTCCGCATTGAATCGAGCGAAGTCGATGCCAGCTTTCCGACCGGGTGTGGCATCGGTCTCCTTCTCGGGGAGAACGGCGGAGGCTTGGTTGATGTCGATCTCGATTCGGCAGAAGCCGTCAGGATAGGCTCGATGCTATTGCCTGCCACAGGCTGGATCCACGGCCGCCCCACGAAGCCGAACAGCCACCATTGGTACGCGACTAATCCGTCGCCTAAGACCAAAGCGTTCAAGGATCCTGTAGACGGCGCATCGCTCATCGAGCTGCGTAGTACCGGCGGGCAAACCAACATCCCGCCAACGATTCACCCGT
Source organism: Thermoleophilia bacterium (assembly GCA_025964435.1). GTDB lineage: Bacteria > Actinomycetota > Thermoleophilia > Gaiellales > SKUG01 > JAGQUL01. The sequence continues at coordinate 780 of JAOPYV010000003.1, forward strand.
CGGGTGAGCAGCTCGCGTGGACCTCCTACACCGCTCCCTCACCGGCTGTCTCAGTGGAGCTTGAACGCGCATGCGCGCGGGTCGCGGTGGCTGCACTCCTCGCGAAATACTGGCCGAGCCAGGGCGGTCGTCATGATGCGGCACTTGCACTCGCTGGATCCCTGCTCGGTGCTGGCGTCGATCGGAGTGATGCGGAGCTTCTCGTTCGAGCGACTGCGACGGCCGCTGGTGATGATGACATCGCCGACCGCGTGCGCTGCGTCGCAGACACGCAATCGAAGATCGCTTCCGGCGAACCGGTTCTCGGATTCACTCGGCTCACAGAAATCTTCGGTGAAAAGACCGCGATGGCCGTCCCCAAATGGCTTGGCATACGGATGACAGCTAGCGGCGCATCTGGGTCCAAGCCGAGCACGCGCCCTAAGGCCGATGCGGTCCTTGGTCTCACCAAGAACATGGAGCTGTTCCACGATTCCAGCAAGCAGGCGTATGCGAGCTTCCTGCGCGATGGGCACCGCGAGACAGTGCGGATTCCGTCGACCATGCTCTCCGACCTGCTGCGCTACGAAAGCTATCAAGCGTTCAGCGCCACGCCGTCATCCCACGTACTCGATGAATGCACAGATCTCCTGAAGGCCAAGGCGCTCTACGACGGAACCACAGCCGAGGTCTACTACCGGATCGCCCAGGTCGACGACACAATCTACCTCGATCTCGGAGACGACGACCGCAACATCGTGGAGATCGACATGTCTGGCTGGCGGCTGACACCGGATTGCCCACTGCGATTCGAGCGACCATCGACGATGCGTGGGCTGCCGCTGCCTGTGTCAGGCGGATCCATCGATCAACTTCGTCCGTTCATCAACGTCGCAGACGAGACGGCATGGCGATTGCTCCTGATCGGATTGATCGGCGCGTTTCGGCCGAGCGGCCCCTATGCGATCCTGAGCATCCAAGGGCCCTACGGTAGCGCCAAGTCCACCGCTGCCGAAGTGGTCCGCTCACTCGTCGATCCTGCCGCTCCGCCGCTGCGCTCTGCTCCCGGAAGCGAAGACGACCTCATGATTGCGGCGAGCCGCTCGCACCTGCTCGTGTTCGACAACCTTTCCGCGATCCCGGTCTGGCTCTCGGATGCTCTGTGCCGAATCGCCACCGGAGGCGGATTCGGCAAGCGACAGCTCTACAGCGACGTAGAGGAAATCATCCTCGACGTCGAACGACCCACGATTATCACCAGCATCGAGGAGGTCATAACCCGAGGCGACCTCCTCGACAGGTCGCTTATCATCGAGCTGCAGACGATATCGCCATCAGCGCGAAGACCACTCAAGCGGGTGCGAGCTGATTTCGAGCTGGCACGTCCTGCGATCTTGGGGTGCCTGCTCGACGCTGTGGCAATGGCGCTACGGGTGGAGCCAACCGTCGCCATCGCCGAACTGCCTCGTCTCGCCGATGCTGCACGGTGGTCGAGCGCCGCAGCACCCGCCCTCGGCCTCACGCAGCTAACAGTGCTCGACGCGCTCAGCAGCAGCCGTCGCTCATCACACGGGGTCGCACTCGGCAGTTGGCTGGCGAGCAGGGCTGTCCTTGACCTTCTGCAGCGTCAGGACAAGTGGATCGGTACGCCCACGGAGCTCCTAGAAAAGCTCACCGTCATCGGAGACTTGAACCTCGTCACGAGCCGGCGCTGGCCAACAACTCCGAGCGCGCTCACCAACAAGCTCAAGAATCTCTCCCCTGACTTCGAGGCCCTCGGCGTTGATATCGAGTTCTCTCGAACCGGCACCGCGCGCCATGTCGAGCTACGGCGAAACGCGCAGCACGTCGTCATGAGCGTCACAGACGTCATTGACGACAAAGCGAGTGACGGCAATGACGGCAATGACACCCTCGGCCTTGAGGAGGTCTGGTGATGGCCAGCATTGCCTACCTAGGACCTGACACCGCTACGATCGTGGCTCGACTAGTAGCGGCCTTGGCCCCTCTCAAGCACGCCGATCAACCGCCTCGACCGATCCGCACGACGGGCATGAAGCGCCCAAGCACCGATCAACTGATGACGGTCGACACGGTGATGTCGCGCTACCAACTGAGAGATCCACGGGCTGCTCGATTCGTTATGGAAACCGCTGGAGGCCGCAAGATCGGCGGTCGTTGGCAGATACGCCTCGAGCGCCTCCTCGCGTGGGAGGACGAGCCGAATCGGGCCAACGAGCTTGCTGCTGCCCGTGCGCCGAGCAACCATCAACACCACCACCAGCAGCAGCCCCGTCCAAGCACCTGTCGAGCATTTCCACCGCTCGCATCGGACTGGCTGGCCGACCCCGAGCAGGAGACGCGACGATGACCGATGACGAACTGATCGAGCACATGATCCGCACACTGGGTAGCGCCGAAGAACACTTGACGAGTGCCCGCCGTCAGGGGCACACCGACGACCTGGAGCGGGCGCTAGACCTCCGCGCCGTGGTGCTCGTTGCCCTCGACCGCTATGCGATCCACAGGGACGCAACACTGCGCCTGATCGACCACCTCGCCGACACAATTGACAACGTGCGTAGCTTCACCGACTGCGTCCCGGATCGCTGCGCGTGGTGCGTGGATCTCGAAGCCGCCTCGACCGAGCGCCGATTCGAAGCACTGCAATGGCGCGAAGGGCCACGATGAGCACCCGCAGCGGATGGGCCGAACCTCTCGGCAGCGGCGTGCGCCGTGATCACCGAGTCGCGTGCGTCTCATCCAACGACCGCAGATCAGGCCGACGATGCGAATGTCCCTACTCCTGCTGGGTGCCGGATCCGTCCAAGACCAGCGGCCGACGGCGAGCGCAAATCGACGGATCTCTATCGCCCACTGCTGCGCGGGCCGAGAAGCAGCGCCTCGTGGTCGCAGCCCGAGAGGCGATCTCCACCGGCCGCACCGTCGTGCATGCCGTCACGGGATCGACCCCCGAACTGCGCGAGTGGGCGAGACGTTGTCTCACCAAGACATGGGACGACCTCTCACCGCGCACGATCGACACCAGAGAGCGCTCATACCGGCTGCACATCGACCCGCATCTCGGCCACCGGCAAATCGGGGACATCTCGCCGTTCGACATCGACGAGTGGCAGAACACACTCAAGGCCGAGGCCGGTGAGATCACGCGGACAATCGAAAAGGCCGTGGAGGCGCTCCGAGCGATGCTCAATCTTGCCGTCAAGCTCGAACTCATCGATCGCAACCCAATCAAGGGCGTTCCCCGCGCACCGAAGAATTCAAATCGCCGACGAGGCCAGCGCGTGATGTCACGCGACGAAGTGCAACAACTCCTCGATGCCTGCGAAGAGACCGCCAACCGCGCCGTCGTACTCGTCGCACTCGAATGCGGGCTACGCCGAGGCGAAATCGTCGCTCTGCGCTGGCGCGACATCGATTTCAAGGCCCGCCGCATCAACGTCGCCCACGCAATCGTCCAGACCAAGACCAAGGGCCGAGTTGAGAAGATCCGCAAGGGAGGCTTCACCGCGCGCCCAGCAATATCGCCGGCGCTGTGCGACCTCCTCAGCGGATACCGCGCCGAGGCGGCCGTAGACCCCGGCTCCGGCCCCAACGACCCCGTATGGCCCGGCAGGGGCCGTCGTGAAGGCAAGCGAGACGCTTCCTCGACGATGTGCCCCGAAGCGATGGGCACGCGTATTAGCCGATTGATCACCCTCGCCGGCCTTTTAGACGAGCGCGGCAAGCCACGATTCTCACTCCACGATCTGCGCCGCACCGGCGCCTCGTTCGCCGAAGAAAACAACGTCGCGGAATCCATCATCGGAGCTCAACTCGGACACGCGCCCGGCAGCCGCATGACCCGCCAGCACTACATCCGCCGCACCGAGGAGAGCGTGCAGGACCGTTACGTCGCCGGATTTGACTGGTCCTGACGCCGAATAGGGACAGACGCTGGCATAGAATCATCGCATGGCCAGTACACCCTACTTCTCCGATACAGAGTCAGGACCGGCTCCCCGAACGGTCGAAATCATCAACGAGGGGAGCTGGGCTGCGATCCACAGCGTCATCGAGCAGTACATGAATGCACGCGCATTTGGGGCCGACTTCCCTGTCGCGTGTGACGACAACGCTGGCTTCACCATTCACAACGATGGGACTGCCCCCGGTTTGGTTGACACCGGGGGTTAGTGGTTTTCACGCCGCTTGAGCGGTCGTGTAGATCGTCTCAAATTCAACTGGCGTGAGTCGGCCGAGTCGGCGTTGGCGACGGCGTC
>JAOPYV010000012.1 GCA_025964435.1 Thermoleophilia bacterium
CCCGGACGAGGTTCCCGTCATCACCGGAGCCGACGCGACCATCGGCACGACCCTATCGGTCAGCGACGGCACGTGGACGGGCCTGCCGTCCGACTTCTCCTTCGCGTACCAGTGGGAGCGGTGCTCCAACGTCGGCGACAACTGCACGGCTATCCCTGACGCGACGGGCAACAGCCACACCCTCTCCCAGGGCGACCTTGGCCTGACGGTGCGCGCAGAGGTGACGGCGACCAACGTCGCGGGCTCCGGCAGCGCCACTGCTGGGGTCTTCCCGGACTCCCCAGACGTCGTCATCCAGGCCACCGACCCCGAGGCACCACCGGCCGCAGAGCTCCGGATCACGAACACGACGGCTCCTGATGCGGACCCGGACAATCCAGCAGCGCCGTTCGAGGGCCACACGCTGTCAGTCGACGCGGGCGATTGGGGCGGCACGCCGACAGTGCAGTTCGCCTACCAGTGGCAGCTCTGCGATCCCACGTGCAACGATCTCGCGTTCGAGACGGAATCGACGCACGTGATCACCCACGCAGAGGTGGGAGGGACACTGCGCGTCATCGTCGTCGGCACGAATCCCGGCCTGAACTCCGACACCGAGACGAGCAACCAGTTCCCGAATGCGGGCGGCGTCGTGCTTGCTGCCGTGGCGCCGTCGCTCAGCACGTCGATCTCCGTCGACGACAGCCCGGAGCGCACCAAGGTCTCCGCTGCGGATTCCGGTACCTGGACCGGCACTGCGCCAATGTTGACCACCCAGCAGTGGCAGCGCTGCGCGGATGCCGTCGACGTGCTGACGTGCGAGGACATCACCGGTGAGACGTTGACCCAGTACACGCCGACGGCCGTCGATGTGAATGATCCAGGCACGCCGTACTTCCTGCGGCTGGTCGTGACGAGCACCAATGCTGGCGGCTCGATGATCGAGGCCAGCCCGATCTCCGTCAACGCGGTAGGACCTGGCATCGTGCCGACGAACGACGTCGTGCCGAGCGTCGCCGGACCCTACGCGGTCGGCACCACGCTCACGGCTGACCCGGGAACGTGGAGCGGCACCGTCGAGCTGACCTACACGTACCAGTGGCGCCGCTGCGACCCCGTCTGCCACGACCTGCCTGCCGAGACGCAGGAGAGCTACATGCCCACCGTCGAGGACGAGGGCCACCAGCTCGTCGTCGAGGTGACCGGCCACAACCTCGTCGGCGTCTCGGCGCCCGTCGCTTCCGCACCTGTCGGGCCGGTCACCCCCTAGGGGTTCACGCGTCCTCGGGCCAGTCCGCTTCGACCATCTTCGCGTCATTCGAGCCGCCCGACATCGCGGGCGCGCCAAAGCACAACACCGTCACGCCGGTGTCACCGGCCCGGAGGCTGCGCACCACGGATGGTGTGATGCGAACGACGTCCCCGGCCCGGATCGGCTGGACCGTCTCGCCGATCAGGAGCTCCCCGCTGCCGTCGAGCACGTAGTAGAGCTCCTCCTGCTCGACATGGCGGTGCGCGAACGGCGAGGCCTGGTTCGGCTTCACGGTGATGTGGAGCAGCCCGGTCTGCTCGCAGCCGAGCGGCTTGGTCGCGAAGCGGGCTTCGAAGAACTCCCCTTGGCCGAACTTGGGGGCCATGTCCTCGATGTCGGCAACGTTGCGCAGCGTGAAGTCAGTCATGCAGCGCACCTACCCCGCGCCGCTCGACCTACACGCCGCCGCGCACCAGGGTCAGGCGGGGTCGGCCGGCTTCGGCTTGGGGCGCGTGACCGTGCCGGCGAAGAAGTCGACGCGCTCCGGGCGCGGTCGCGGGTACTCGACCGTGCCACGCACGACGCGCGTACGCGGGATGACGACGGGGACATCGACGCGGCGCAGCGCCTCGTCCACCGATACGGGCTCGGGCGGCAGCACGGTCGGAACGTCGAAGATCGGATGCTGCGACACGTTGATCGGCACGTGGGCGCAAGGCGCTCGGCCGACGAGGCGCGCGAAGAGGCTGCCGATCGTTCGGCGTCGCTGCAGGGTGTCGCTGTGCTCCATTCGAGAAGCCTTGCATGATGACCGGCCGCGTGTCGCGCCTCGGCCGGGTCTTGGCCGGGGAGGGCCTCAGGCCAGCTCGGGCGGAAACGAGTCGTGCGCGGCCATGAGCGCTTCGATCTCGGTCGGGTCTGCGTTGCCGCTCGCGTCACGCGACAGCTGCTGGAGCTGGCGGAAGAGGCGTGGAATCACATCCGATGACACGACGATGAGGAGGCGGACTGGTACGTCGTGCGGATTGGAGTAGGTGTGCGGCACCCCTGTCGGAACGGCCACCGTTCCGCCTGCGGTGAGGTCGACGTGCGCGCTGCCGACATGCACGCGCAGCATGCCGTCGATGACGTGGAAGACCTCGACCACGTCGCGATGCAGGTGGGGCGGCGGGCCATCGCTTCGCGGCGGCAGCGTGGTCTCCATCACGGCCAGCCGGCCACCGAGCGCGGCGCCGTCGGTGTGGATCAGCATCGGTGCTGGCTGCAGGTCGACCTGCTCCACGGCGTCAGCGCGGGTGACGATGATTCGTGCCAGTTCCGACTCCATGCACCGATCATCCCCCTGCGGGCGAAGGATAGTGTGGCGCCATGACGATCGAGATCACTTCATCCCTCGACGGGATCACCGCAGCACACCTCGACGGCGGGTTCTGGGAGCACTGGCCGACGCCGCCGAGCCCGGAACGCCACCTCGAGCTGCTCCGGGGCAGCCGCGCCGTGGCCCTCGCGCTCGATGAGGGGCAGGTCGTCGGCTTCGCCAACGCGGTGGGCGACGGCGTGCTCTCGGCGTACATCCCGTTGCTCGAGGTCCTGCCCGCGCTTCGCGGCACTGGTATCGGCACGCAGCTCATCGAGCGCCTGATCGAGGAGCTGTCGCCCTGCTACATGATCGACGTGGCGTGCGACGACGATGTCGTGCCGTTCTACGATCGGCTCGGCTTCACGCGTGGCAACGCGATGGTCCGCCGCGACTACGCGGCGCAGTCGGGCATGCCGCCGCGCTGACGGCGTCAGTGTTCGCCGCGCGCGAACGCCAGCGACTCGACGACGATCGACATGACCGTCTCCAGCTCGGCGTGATCGCGCGGGGCATACACCATGATCTCGGTGCCCTGCTCGGCGTAGCCATGCGGCTCGCCCCAGCCGAGGTCACAGATCGCCCGGGCGCGATCGAGCGGGAGACAGAGGTGCAGGCTCGTGTCGAACACGTCGTGCAGGTGTGCGAACTCGGTTCCTCCCAGGAATGCCTCGACGGGACCGTTCGCCTCGCTCCGGTCGAGCAACAGCGCTCGCGATGTCGCGAGCGACACGCTGCTGTGGCCTTCGCTGACACCTGCCAGCGAGAACAGGCGTGCGGCGAGCGAGCCCCAGACCTGCGGTGACGCGACCTGGGTGAGCTGGCGATGCGGACCGGCCGTCGAGGTGTCGGGGCGCACGCCGCTGCGCTGGGCGATCGGTTGGGTCATGGCGCTATCATGACCTGACGTCCAGACCCCGGGAGCTCCATGCCTGCCAGTCGCACGACCCTCGCCGAACAGGTGGATCGCTACGTGGAGCTCGGGGTGCACGAACTGGCGGGGCTCAGCGAGGACGCCTTCCGCGCGCAGGCCGCAGAAACCATCGTCGGCGCAGTTCCGGTCGAGGATGCGTCCGCCGTCGCAGGCGCCGGTCGCCTGCCGTGGCTGCTCGTCGTGACTGGCATCGATCCCACGCTGCTGATGCCGCTCGTGGAGGTGCGCGGCAAGCCAGGCTACGTGGACATGGATCCGTCGACGCCAAACCGCTTCGCCACGATCGAGGGCGTCGACATTCCTGCGACGTCGATGTACCTCCTGCAGGACTTCGATCCCGGCGACGAGCTGCGCAACCATCCGCCCAGCGCCGCGATGACGAGCATTCGTGCTGCCGGCCGCCAGCCGCTGACGATCACGGAGGGAGTCTGCGCGGTGGTGCTCCACCCCGAGCTCGCTCGGAACAAGCATGCCTTCTCGCTGCTCGCATCCCGCAGCACCGACACCCCGGTCGCAAAGAGCGTGCCCGCGCTCTGGATCAGTCGCGGCGCTCCGCGGCTTGGGTGGTGCTGGAACGAGAATCCGCACACGTGGCTGGGGTCAGCCTCCTGCCTCGCCAGAGGCTGACCCCGATGCCCGTGCGCTCGGAGCTATGCCGCGGGCCAGGTGACAGCGGGTCGCTGCTCACGCTGGGCGCGCGCTGCGGCCTCGGTCTTCTCGAATGCCGCCGTGGTGGCATCGACGCGGGTGGTGGTGCCATCCTTCGTCACGCGCACGTGGTCGCCGACCTTGAGTGCCGCCAGCTTGGCCGTCGCGCGGTTGCGCTCCACGGTGACCGTGCCGTCGACCTTCACCTTGACCGTGTCGAAGGTCTCGGTTGCCGTGCCCTGCTTGATCGTGAGCGTGGTGCCGTTGATCGCGGTGATCGTGCCGGAATCCTGGACCACCGTCACGAAGCCGGTGCCGTCGGCGTCGACGCGGACCGACTCGGAATGGATGCCACCTCCGCCACCGCCCGGGCCACCGCCGCCATGTCGACCGCCATGCCCGCCGGGGCCGCCGAGTCCATCGGCCGGCGGGGCGCCTGCTGCGGCCGTCGTGGTGGCGGCAGTCGTTGCCGTGCTCTCGGTCGCGGCGGAGCTCGTGGCGATTCCCGAGGCTGCCGCCCCGGTCACGGCGCAGACGGCGCCGATCGCGAGGACTGACTTGAGAGGACGCTTCATGTGGATCTCCTTGGTCGGGAAGTTGGAGTGCATCTGTGCACTGCTCCAACTTTCCTCGAGCCGCCTAAGAGATTCGTGAGAGCGATGTAGGCGTTGCGGTAGCCGCGCGGTTCAATGCGTGCGCGCGATGCTGTCGCGCAGGCCCGCATCGATCCGCTGCATCTTGTCGGCGAATGCCGCATCGATGTCGATGTCGAGCCGCCGTGCAAGCACGAGGATCCACCACAGCGATTCCGCCAGCTTGTCCTTGGTCTGGAGGGCGATGTCACCTTCCGGCAGCCACTGACCGCCCGCTGCCATGACGAGCCGCGACAGCGTGCCGACGTCATTCACCAGGCCGAGCATGTCGTCCTTGGTCGACCACTCCTGCCCTTCGTGCGTTCGCTCGAGCTGGTGGTAGAGCGCGCGAATCGCCATCGCCTCATCCGCGGCAGCGTCGAGCGTGGTGTCCGATGTCATTCGGAGGACTCGAGCGATGCGCGCAGCGCCTCGAGCTTCGTGCGGGTCTCGTCGTCGAGGTCGTCGGTGAGCGGCGAATCGTGCTTGGACGTACCGAGCGCGTCCTTCGGGACCTTGGGCCCGCGGTCGCTGAACGGCTTGTCGTCGCGGCCTCGCTCTCGCGAGTCGCGCGGCTTCGCGGGCTGCGCCGTTCGCGACGCCTGACCGGCGTCGGGATTCTTGGCGGGATCGCGGTAACGCTTGCCGCAGCCCAGGGCCTCGGGACGCAGCTCCTTCGATTCGACCAGCCCGACGATCGAGATCGTTGCCATCCGATTGAGTGCTGCGACGTGGCGATCCAGCTCATCGGCGAGGTGCCGCGCATTGAGCAGGTCATCGCCGGACAGCGATGCTTCTCGGACGCGCAGGAAGTTCGCCACCACCGCATGATCGGCCGCGATCGCCTCTGCGCGGGTGCGGGCGATCCGTCGACGCTCGAGCGGCGTGTTCAGGTCGGCGAGGAATTCCCATGCCCGGATGTACTCGGCGCGCGCCGCTGGCAGCAGCGCCTTCATGAGCTCGCGCGGGTCGGCGGTCGTGGGATCGAGCGGTGCCTGTGCGTCATTCATGCACCCATGCTACCGACTCGCCCCCGGCACCAGACATGGAGCGGATAGGTTCCCGCCATGTCACATGATTGGGATCATCATCACGCAGGGGCAGGGCACGGGCATCAGGGCGGGATGGACGCGTCGCCGGCCGAGCTGGCGGGGTTCCTCGCTGGCGGAGCGGAGCTGCCGCAACGCGCGCTCGACCTCGGCTGCGGGACCGGCGCCGATGCGGTGTTCCTCGCCGAGCAGGGCATCGAGACCTCCGGCCTCGACATGAGCACGACCGCGCTTGCGCTCGCCAAGGAGCGTGCGGAGCGGCACGGCGTGCGGATCGAGTGGCTGCAGGGCGACGTGCTGCAGCTTCCGCTCGAGGATGGGTGCATGGACCTGGTGCTCGATCGCGGCTGCCTCCACCACGTCGCAGTCAGCGACCAGGCAACGTACGCGACCGAGGTCGCACGGGTCCTGCGCCCCGGAGGCACGCTCCTCGTGCGCGAGATGAACGTCGCCGGCCACCACGCGCACGCTGTCTCAGAATCGTCGCTGCGATCGATGGTCGAGCGCACGCCGCTGCGGGTGCGATCGATCGTCAGCTACGCGACTGCCGGGAGCGACCGCGTGCATCCCACGATGCTCGCCGTCATCGACCGGGACTGACGTCGCCGCCGAACGGCGCACGCAGTTCGCATCGCCAGACGAGCCCGTCGAAGTGCATCAGCCAGACCGAGTCCGGCTCGACGGTGATCGGCAGGTATTGGTCGAGCTCGCCCTCGATCTCGTCGAGCCTCGATGCCGTCCCCCCGCTCACGGTGAGATGGGGCACGATGTCGTCGAACACGCCTCCGTAGGGCGGACAGTCTGGAAATGCGTCCGCAAGGGTGGTCGTCAGCCTCCGGAATCGCTCGCCAGGTTGCGGATCGAGATACACCACCTCGGGGAAGCGCCCACACCTCGCGAACGTGACCGGCTCGAGCGGCTCGTCGGCGGTGATGCGTCGAATGCGATCGAGGTCGTGCTCGATGATCTCGCCGAAGGGCCGAAACGGATAGAGCACCGTGACATGCGCGGGGAGACCCGGCTCGTCCGCTGCGCCGAGCCACCGCTCGATGACTGCATCGAGTTGGGGGAAGGGCACGAGAATTGCCGTGTCGCCTGCTACTGACATGTCATTACCGCTCGGTCAGCTCGATGCGAGTCATAGGGGCATCCCGTATCGCAGTTCAGAGATCGGGAAGCCGCGTATCTCGTCGCTCTTCGTTGCGCCATCCGGCTGCATGCCGGCCATCTCGTAGAAGCGTCGACCTCGCTCGTTGGTGTCGAGGACCCACACCGTAGCGCGCTGGTTCCCCGCATCTCGGAGCTTCGCGAGCGCCGCGCCAAAAAGTTCCCGTCCAACGCCCGTGCCAACGTGCGCTGGGTCGAGGTAGATCGCGAGCACCTCCCCGGTATGGAGCGCGGCATCGTCGTCGCGCGACTCACCGAAGCTCGCGAAACCGACGACCTCTCCGCCAGACACGGCAACCACCTGACCCAAGCAGCTGACCTGATCGGCGAGGCGTCCGGCCCACGTCTCACCACGAGCTACCGGGTCCAGCCCATCGAGGAACTCGTCTGGCATCAGCCCACGATACGCCCACTGCCAGGCGCCGACATGGATCGCACCGATCCGCTCCGCATCAGCGATACCTGGATGTCGGATCTCTACGCCAGTCATCCTCGCTCGATGAGCTCGATGCGGTATCCATCAGGGTCACGGACGAAGCAGAGCAGTGAGCCACCCTCGCGCACCTGGTACGGCGGCTTCTCGGCCTCGATGCCGAGCTGGGTGAGTTCCGCGAGCGTCGCGTGGATGTCGGGCGTCGAGATCGCGATGTGGCCGTAGCCGGTGCCGATCTCATACGCCTCGACGCCCGGGTTCCACGTGAGCTCCAGGCGATCGTCGTCGCCCGGCAGTCCCATGAAGGTGTTGATGGCACCGTCCTTGAGCGTCATGCTTCGACGCGCCTCAAAGCCCAAGGCCTTGTAGAACGCGACGCTGCGGTCGACGTCGGTGATCCGGTAGCACGTATGGAGCAGTTCGCTGGACATGCCCGGCAGTCTAGAGGCTGTGGTCACCCCCTTGGCGGCGCTGGACGCTGCGACACGCATCGCGGCTGCGCCGCTCGGCATGCCGCGGTCGCTCCGGCGTGCATGCGACGCTGGACTGCGTCGCATGCCGCCGCTCGTAGCTACGGCTACGAACGACGACCTGCTCCTTGCCAGCCCCACATCCACACTCGGCCAGCATCCACCCAGGCGGCGACCCCAGCCTCTAGGAGATGCAGGAGCCGGTGCGCACGCGGAAGCCCTCGGGCACCTTGCGGGCGGTCGCGAGCGCGTCCTTGACGATCGAGTTGGGGACGCCGTAGCCACCGAGGATCTTCTCGCCGACGGTCGACGCGAAGACGGTGGTGATGACGTTTCCGGATTCGTCGACGACCGGTCCGCCGGAGTTGCCATGACGCACCTGTCCGCGGAAGCTGTCGATGAGGCGGACGACCGTGTCCTTGCCATAGATGTTCGCGCCGCGCACGCGCCGCTCGTCCGAGAATCGAGCGGCGGTCGAGGTCAATCCACGCTGTTCGGGATAGCCGATGACCACGCCGGCCGTGCCGGGTGTCGGCGTCGCGCTCATCGGCAGGGCCGGCCGGTTGAGCCCTGAGACGCGCAGCAATGCCACGTCGTTGACCTCGTCGAAGACGACGACGTTCGCGTTGATCGGATCGCTGCCCCGCACCTCGACCTCGGTTCGTTCCTCGCCAGCCACCACGTGTGCGTTCGTTACGACGTAACCGTTCGCGATCACCCAGCCGGAGCCCGTGACGCGGTAGCCACACGCCTCGCCCTCGACGCGCACGACCGATCGGAGCGCCCGCAGCACTTCCGGATCCTTCGGCAGTGCACCGTCCGGCGCGGCGATCGAGATCGTGCCGCCGTCGAATGCAGGGAACGGGTCATACGAGGAGATCGCGCCGATGATCGGCCCGGCTGGCGGCAGGGCGTCGTTGAGCGCGCCGACGATCGTGGATTCCACGATCCGGATCCGCTGGTCGCGAAGCTGCGGCATGCCCATCGCGGCGGAGGCGCCGAACCAGACGAGCATGACGCCGACGCCTGCCAGCAGGACGGCACCGAGCAGGTGGTCGACCACGCCGGCCTCGCCGGTGCGCATGCGCCCTTTGATCTCCGCGCCGATGTCCTGCATCGCCATCGCGCCGATGATCGTGATCAGCATGCCCGCCCCGAGGCCGAGCAGCGGCGACCAGGCTTCGACCGTGGCGTCACTGGCGCTCTGCTCGAGCACCGCCTGCGAGACACGCGTGCCGACGACTCCGCCCAGCGCGAGGCCGATCAGTGACGCCGCGCCGACAATGAAGCCCTGCGCGTAGCCGATCGATGCGAGGAGCACCAGGAGCAGCACGATGATGATGTCGAGCGAATTCACGGAGCGACGAAGGTACCAGATACGACGGCGGGCCCCGTCGGGGCCCGCCACGTGTCACGTCTGATCGGTGGCGCGGCCCGAAAGCCGCACCACCTGATGGTCAGATCGCGTTCCGCGTATTGCTGCGGCTGGCTGCCCAGGCACCGAGACCGAGGAGACCGATGGCAAGGTGCAGGACGTTGTCCGCCATGTTCACGTTGCCGAGGATCCCGAACGGATCGAATCCGTCACCCGCGGCGAAGCCCCACACGGCGAGGGCCGTGTAGACAAGGCCGAAGCCGAGCGCGAAGACGCGCGCGGACAGCAGCGCGGTGAAGCCGGCAGCTAGGCCGAGCAGACCGCTCGCGATGTGGACGAAGTTGTGCGTCAGGTTCACGTCGAAGCCGAGCAGCGACTCGACATTGTCCTGGCTCGTCGTGACGAACAGGCCGAGGATGCCGACCAGCGTCAGGACGACACCGAAGACCTGTGAGTAGAGGACTGCCGGACTGCGGTCAGTTGTCATTTGCGTTCGTGCCATGAGTTCCATGTCCCTTCAAGTAAGTGACGGTGGCGCCGCATGATGAGTTGGCACCCCGACGGATATATGCACCGTACGCAGCTCACTAGTCATCGGTTGTCGATGGTTCGACTGATTTGCGCAGTATGCGCGCGCGAGATACGACGAAGGGCCCGCCGTGGCGGACCCTTCGATGAGTAGCGGGGGCAGGATTTGAACCTGCGACCTTCGGGTTATGAGCCCGACGAGCTACCAGACTGCTCCACCCCGCGTCGTGAGGCATACGATACCGGGAGGTTCGGTCCGGTGCAACCCGTGGGTACGAGCAAGGTGTGAATGCACCCCATCTCAGTGAACTTGAATTGGTCCTGCGCCTCCTCCTTGCGGGGGGCCTGGGCGCCATGGTCGGGCTCGAGCGCGAATGGCGCGATCGCACCGCTGGACTACGCACGCACATGCTCGTGTGCATCGGCTCGGCGGCCTTCACGATCGTGTCCGCCTACGGCTTCACCGAGTGGTACGAGGTCGCAGCTGCCTCGGGCGGTCGCTCGTCGGTCGTGAGCGACCCGACACGCATCGCGGCACAGATCGTGACTGGCATCGGCTTCCTCGGCGCTGGCGCGATCTTCCGCTCCGACGACGGGGTGCGCGGCCTGACCACTGCGGCCAGCCTCTGGATGATGGCTGCGATCGGCCTGGCGTCCGGTGCCGGCTTCTATGAGCTCGCGGTCGCCTCCACCGTCGTGATGCTGCTCGTGCTCGTGGCGCTGCACCAGGTGTCGCGCCGGATCCAGCGGATCAACCGCGGCGACGAGACGCCGCTGGAGGTGATCGTGTCGGGGCCGGCGACGATCGGCCACGTGTTCGACGCGATCGCACACATGAGCGGTACCGTCTCGAACTTCACCGCCTCGACGCTGCGCCGCGACAAGCCGGCACGTCGCCTCACCTTCGACCTGCAGCTGCCCGCCGACGAATCGATCACCGGTGTGATCGGGCACCTTGCGATGCTGGAGGGCGTGGACGCGGTCTCCGCGCGCGACGTCGATCCGAGCAGCGGGCTCAAGTAGCGCTCGCGCTACGGATGGCGGACGTCGAGCTCCGTGATCACGGCATCGACGATCCGATAGGCGCGCAGCAGCGGCTGGTCGGGATCCGCCATGCCGATGATGGCGTAGACGGCATCGGGCCAGCCCGCCAGGGCCAGGTCGGTCGCCGAGGGATACGGCTCCGTGGCGGGATGCGAGTGGAAGACGAGCGTCACGTCCCAGCCGTTGTCCTCCGCCTCGAGGTGGACGCGCAGCTGGTCCTTCGACGAGATCTCGTAGCGCGTGATCGGCTCCTCGTGCACGTTCTCGAGCGCATGGAAGCGCGCGACCTCACCGACCGGACCGATGCCGACGCCGCAGCACTCCTTCGGCTTCTCGGCGCGCGCGAGCGTGACGAGTTGCTCCCAGAGCTCGGGCGAGACGTCGAACCGGGTGGCCGTCGTGCGACCCAGCGGCTCGGTCACCACCAGTGCCCCGACTCCATGTGGACCTCGAGGTCGTCGAGGTCGCGGTCCCAGAGCCCGGAGCTGAGGTACTTCCATCCGGAGTCGGCGACGAGGAAGACGATGTTCGCGCCGGCGGGCGCGTCCTTCGCGACGCGCATCGCGACATGCAGCGCGGCGCCGGCCGAGACACCCGCGAACACGCCGGCCTTGGCCAGCGCGCGCGTGGCGTGCACCGAGTTGATGTTGTTGACGATGATGCGCCGGTCCAGCAGCGTCTCGTCGAGCACGGGCGGGGTGTAGCCCTCCTCGAGGCTGCGCAGCCCCATGATCGGATCGCCGGGCATTGGCTCCGCCGCGACGATCTTGACGTGCGCATCGTGCTCGCGCAGGCGACGACCGACGCCGGTCAGGGTGCCGCCGGTGCCAAGCCCCGCGACGAAGGTGTGGATGATGCCGTCGGTCTGGTCCAGGAGCTCGACGGCCGTCCCGTCGTAGTGCGCCTGGGGGTTCGCGGGATTCTCGTACTGCATCGGCATGAAGAGCGAGGGGTCCTCCGCGACCAGCGCCTGCGCCATGCGTACGCCGCCGTTGCTGCCGAGCTCGGCCGGGCTGGGGATGACCTCCGCGCCATAGGTCTGCAGCATCTTGACGCGCTCGGGCGTGGCGTTCGCCGGCATCACGGCGCGCATCGGGTAGCCGAGCAGGCCACAGATCATCGCCAACGCGATGCCCGTGTTGCCACTCGTCGGCTCGATCACGGTCTGGCCCGGCTGCAGCGCGCCGCGCTCGCGCGCATCGAGCAGCATGGCGAGGGCGATCCGGTCCTTGACGCTCCCGGTCGGGTTCGCGCTTTCGAGCTTGGCGTAGAGGCGGACGCCTTCTGCCGTCTCGATCTCGCCCAGCAGCGAGCTCACGTCGACCAGTGGCGTGTGGCCGATCGTGTCGAGCACCGACCGCGCGTGCGTGTCGGTGGCGAGCTTCATGCTGCGCCCCCGGCCATCGCCGGCAGCACGATCACCGACGAGCGGTCATCGAGCTTCGTGTCGAGCCCCTGCTGGGTGCGCACGTCCTCGTCATCGACGTAGACGTTGACGAAGCGACGGAGCGAGCCGTCCTCGTCGATCATGCGCTCACGCAGCGCCGGGAAGCTCGTGAACAGGTCCTCGAGCGCAGAGCCGAGCGTGCTGCCGGATGCGGTGACCTGGACCTGCTCGTTGGTGTGGGTGCGCAGCACCGGTGGGATGCGGAACGTTGCCATCTTCTCTCCTGTCAGTGCGTCAGCGAGCGGGGAGCGCGCAGAACGCCTCGTAGTCGATCAAGCCTGTCAGACGATCACCGTCGCCACATGCGGGGCACTCGGTGTCGCGCCGGAGCTTGAGCGTGTCGACGGTGCCGGCCAACGCGTCGTACATCATCAAGCGTCCCGCGAGCGGGTCTCCGATACCGAGGATGACCTTGATCGCCTCGGTTGCCTGCATCGAGCCGACGATGCCCGGAAGCACGCCGAGTACACCACCTTCTGCGCAGCTCGGGGCGAGCTCCGGCGGTGGCGGCTCGGGATAGAGGCAGCGGTAGCAGGGGCCCTCGAACGGCTGGAACACGGTGACCTGCCCCTCGAAGCGGTAGATCGAGCCGTGCACGACGGGAATGTTGCGCTGCACCGACGCGTCGTTGATGAGGTAGCGCGTCGGGAGGTTGTCGGTGCCATCGATGATGACGTCCCAGCCCTGGTCGAGCACCTCGAAGACGTTGTCGGCGTTCAGCCGCGTCTGGTACGGCTCGACGATGACGTCGGGATTGATCTCCGCGAGCGCGTGCGCGGCGGACTCGACCTTCGACATGCCGATCCGGCTCTCGGCGTGCACGAGCTGGCGCTGCAGGTTCGAGCGCTCGACCACGTCATCGTCGACGAGACCGATCGTGCCGACGCCGGCCGCTGCCAGGTAGAGCGCGGCGGGCGAGCCGAGTCCACCGGCACCGAGCAGGAGCACGCGCGAGCTGAGCAGCTTCTGCTGGCCGGCGATGCCGACCTCGGGGATGGCGATGTGACGCGAGTAGCGCTCCAGCTGCTGCGGGGTCAGGCCCGCGCTGCTCTCGACCGGGTGGCCGGCGGCGACCCAGGCCTTGATCCCGCCGCCGACGTTCACGGCGTCGGTGTAGCCGAGCTGGCGCAGCTCCTGCACCGTGCGCATCGAGCGCATGCCCGACGCGCAGCTGATATTCAGCGGCGTGTCGCGCTCGGGCCACTGGTCGACGATCCTGGCGACGGCGATCGCGAGCGGCAGGTGCGTGGTGTCGGCGATGCGGGACGCCGCCCACTCCTCCGGCTCACGCACGTCGACCCATGCGGCGCCCTGGTCGCGGCGAGTGATTGCATCGGTAATGGAGACTTCGATTTGCGATTCCATGCATGCATGATGGCATACTTCATTGCGGACGCAACCAAATAGCCCCTTGAAGGAGTATCAGGACTTCATGACGCATTCCCCCGAGAACACCGCCCCGAAGCTCGTCGATACCGACTGGCTCGCCGCGCACCTCGCCGACCCGACCGTGGTCGTGGCCGAGGTCAACGAGAAGCCGGACCTCTACGACGAAGGTCACGTGCCCGGCGCCGTGAAGCTGCACTGGCGCGACGACCTGCAGGCGGCGCTGAGCCGGGACATCGTCGACCAGGCCGGCTTCGAGCAGCTGATGGGTCGCCTGGGGATCGATCCCGACACGACGGTCGTGCTCTACGGCGACCGCGACAACTGGTTCGCGGCCTTCGCCTACTGGTACCTGAAGAACTACGGACACGCCGACGTGCGCATCGTCGACGGTGGCCGCGCCAAGTGGATCGCGGAAGGTCGCGAGCTCACGACTGAGCTGCCGCAGACGACGGCGAAGACGTACGTCGCGCAGCCGGTCAACGGTGCTATCCGTGCCTTCGCCGGCGAGGTGCTTGCCGGTCTCGACGACACGAACCGCCGGCTCGTCGACGTGCGATCGCCCGCCGAGTTCAGCGGCGAGCTGCTCGCTCCGGCCGAGTACGCGAACGAGGGCGCACAGCGCGCGGGCCACATTCCCGGCGCCATCTCCATCCCGTGGTCGAGCACCGTCAACGCCGACTCCACCTTCAAGTCGACGGAGGAGCTGCTCGAGCTGTACGGCTCCAAGGGCGTGACGCCCGACCGCGACGTGATCGCGTACTGCCGCATCGGCGAGCGCAGCGCCCACACCTGGTTCGTCCTGCATGAGCTGCTGGGCTTCCCCGAGGTCCGCAACTACGACGGCTCATGGAGCGAGTGGGGCAGCATGGTCGGCACGCCGGTCGAGGTCTCGACCGACAATGTCGCCTCCTCCGCCGTCTGCTGAGCAGTCACCACACCTGATCGAACTCCCGGGAGTTCGTCGCGCCTGCTGGCTCAGCGGGTCGCGGCGAGCTCCCGGACTTCTTCGTAGAGCTTCTGGACGGCGTCCCAGATCTCCACGCGCACGCGCTCGATGTTCTCGGGCGTGGGCTCGAGCCCGTCGAAGTGCATGACCTCGCCGTAGAGCGTCGTCACCTTCGGGCGGCGCCACCACGGGCGGCCATAGAGCTCACGCTCCTTGCTTCCCCAGCTGGCGATCGGCACGACCGGCACGCCGGTCTCGAGCGCCAGTCGCGCGGCGCCACTCTTGGCGGGTCCGAGCTCGAGCGACTTCCGGTAGCGCGTGCCCTCGGCATAGACGACGACCGGCTGGCCGGTCTGGAGCATGCGCCGGGCAAGGTCCATCGCGAAGGTGTCGCCGCGACCGCGGCGCACGGGGAAGCCGCCACCCGACTTGACGATGTGCTTGAGCACCGGCATCTCGAAGAGCTGGGCCTTGGCCATGAAGCGCACGAGGCGGTGCTGCCCGCGGATCTGCAGGAAGGGGTCCATGTAGGACGAGTGGTTCGGAACGAGGAGGAGCGGGCCGTCGACGGGAATCCGGTCGGCGTGGTAGCTCTTGAGCCGGAAGACGTGGTCCCAGATCCAGTGGGTGGCGAGCCGGATGACCCGGACGAAGCCACCGGGGTCGAGCTGCACCCACGCCGCGTAGTCAGCCTCGGTCGGGGCCGAGGTGCTGACAGGTGCGGGCGCGGGTGTTGGAGCGGAATCGGTCATGCAGCCGGATCGTACACGGCCGCACGCGGTCCTAGAGGCGGCGCTGCCCTCGATAGCGACGTCCTGCGATCCAGGTCCAGCGGGGCTTGGACGGATCATGGGTGGTCGTGGCCTGGTCGAAGTCGCGAACCATCGCGGCCATCTGGTGTGACATGAGCAACATCTCGTCTGCCTCCTGCATCGTAGAGATATTTCGGTACAAGCGGATTGTAGCCGAATATATTTCAGGACGCAAGGCGGAAGCGGCGTAAATATTCGATTGACATCGGCGTCGGCGCCGTTTCGTTCGTCGATTCCCTCCGAGGGCCGAAGGATCATCGGCCCTGCGCGGCCGATTCGGCGTCGGAGTGTCGCGTGCGGGTTCCCTCGAAGTTAGACTTTCGCCGCGAGCGAACCGCTGCTCGCACGCGGAAGGCCATGGACGGTCGTCTCCGCCGCACGAAGTCACGCCAGGGAGGGCGCGCATGACGACCATCGGACATTCCCCCATCAACTCGGCCCCGGCCCAGCCCATCGCACGCGATGACCTGGCCCCCATGCCGAGCCATGCACCGGCTGCCGCCGTTGCCACATCCCCAGCCACCCCCGCGCGCGGCGCAGCCGTTCAGCAGGCGGCCGATGGCGCACAGCTGGTCATCCCCGACTGGGTCAAGGATTCGGTCTTCTACCAGGTCTTCCCCGACCGCTTCGCCAACGGCGACATGGGCAACGATCCGCAGGGCACCGCCCCGTGGGGCTCGACGCCCACGACCGAGGGCATGATGGGCGGCGACCTGCAGGGCATTGCCCAGCGCATGGGCTACCTGACGTCGCTCGGCGTGAACGCGCTCTACATGAACCCGGTCTTCACGGCCCCCTCGAACCACAAGTACAACACCACCGACTACGACCACGTGGCCGACGACTTCGGTGGTGACGCGGCCTTCAAGGACATGGTCGACGTGGCGCACCGCAATGGCGTGAAGGTGATGCTCGACGGCGTCTTCAACCACGTCTCGCACCAGCACAAATGGTTCAAGGACATCCGCGAGAAGGGCCCCAAGAGCGAGTACTTCGATCGCTTCGAGGTCACGAACTGGCCGATCAAGTACGAGCGCGACGCCGAGGGCGTGCTGCGCTCGCCCGACTACAAGTCGTGGTGGAACTACGCGACGCTGCCCGTGCTCAAGACCGACAACCCGAAGGTGCGCGAGTACTTCCTGACCGGCAAGGACGCCGTCGTCAAGAAGTGGCTGCGCGAGGGCAAGGTCGACGGCTGGCGCATGGACGTGGCCGACGACTCCAACTTCACGCCCGACTTCTGGCGCACCGCGCGCAAGGAGATCAAGTCCGCCAACCCGGACGCCTACATCGTCGCCGAGAACTGGAAGGACGCCGGCTCGATGCTGCAGGGCGACCAGTTCGACGGCTCGATGAACTACCAGTACTTCACGTGGCCGGCCGTCGACTTCTTCGCCAAGAAGACGGCGACGTCGGATGAGTTCGTGCAGCGCCTGCAGAACGGCTACTCGCCGGAAGCGAAGTTCGGCGCCTTCAACATCCTCGACTCCCACGACACCGCGCGCTTCATCACCCAGGCCGACGGCGACTGGTACCGCCAGCGCCCGGCCGCGATCTTCCAGATGACGTACGTCGGCGCACCGGTCGTCTACTACGGCGACGAGATCGCGATGGAGGGCGGCAAGGATCCCGATTCGCGACGCGGCATGGAGTGGCACAACGTGCCCGGCAACAAGACCAAGGACGGCGGCGGACACCCAGGCCTCGGCGCGGTTGCCGATGGTGCGCAGGGCGGCGCCGACATCTCGCGCAAGGCACGCGCCGAGCAGATGTTCGGCCTCTACCAGAAGCTGATCTCCACGCGGAAGGCCGAGCCGGCGCTGCGCCGCGGCGACTTCCAGGTGCTCGCGACGCACAACGCCGACAGCACGCTCGTCTATCGCCGCTCCGTCACCGGCAACCCGCGCGACGCGATCGTGGCGCTCAACAACAACGTCGTGGGCAAGGACATCCACGTCCCGCTCAAGGGAATCGCCGACGATGGCACCAGCTTCACCGATGCGCTGACCGGCCGCAGCTTCCAGGTCAAGGACGGTCAGATCGTGCTCGAGGACGTCGATGGCAACTTCGGGGCTATCCTGCTTCGTAATGCGTGATCCCGTGCCCTCCACCGTCGTGCCATCACCGCTCGCCACCAGCTCGCCACTGGTCCACGGACCCGCAGCGACGCTCGGCGTCGAGGACACTCGTGACGACGCCTCCGCCGGGTGGCGCCGCTCCGGCATGGTCATGCATGTCACGAGCCTGCCCGGCCCCGATGGGATCGGCGACCTCGGGGTGTCATCCCGCGACTTCGTGACCTGGCTGGCGAAGGCCGGCCAGCGCATCTGGCAGACGCTGCCGCTGCACCCGCCCGCCAATGACGTGATGAGCCCGTACGACGCGTCGAGCGCCTTCGCCGGCAACCCGCTGCTGCTGAGCCTCGACGACCTGGCCGGGCTCGGACTGCTGCCTGACACAGTGGCTGACATCCGTCGCGCGGTCGGCGTCGGGCGCACCGCCCCGGCGATGCCGATCGCCGGCCAGGCCGGCGGACCGGATCCGCTCGCCGACGTGGCGCGCTGGAAGCTTCCGCTCGTGCGCCAGGCGGCGCGCCAGCTGCTGTCGCTGCCTGCCGGGCACGAGCTGACCCGCACCTTCCTCGCCTTCTGTGAGCGCGAGGCGTGGTGGCTCGCCGACCACGTCGCATTCACTGTGCTGCGCGAGCAGTACCAGGGCCAGGCACGACGCGAGTGGCCGATCGAGGATCGCATTCGGCGACTCGGCGCGCACCGCGCACGCACGCTCGACCTGGGTGCGACGCACGAGCACGAGGAAGCCGCCGTGCAGTTCCTCTTCGACGAGCAGCTGCGCGCGCT
>JAOPYV010000034.1 GCA_025964435.1 Thermoleophilia bacterium
ACCGGCACCGGCGCACTCGTCGAGCGCGGCGCCAGTGCCCGCCACGCCGTCGGCGAGGGCGAGGCGATCGCCGTCATCGAGCGCGCCCAGAGCCAGGCCTCGCTCAACCGCGCCAACAAGCGCTCCACCGCGACCGCCTCGGCCGAGCGCATCTCGCTGCTCGGTGGTCGCGTCGAGCTGACCAACGCCAAGCTCGATGCGCGCGCCGACAGCAGCACCGGCAGCGCGGCAGGAACCTTCCAGCTCGCACCGACGACGGTGCTGACCGTCGATGGCGTCGTGACGCCGATCACCGCGAACCAGAAGATCGGCGTCGCCGACATCGGCACGATCATCATCAACGAGCAGGCGGTGCTCGCCGCCGCGCCGAAGGGCGACGCCCAGACCGGGCCGCGTGCCCGCGTCGTCGGCGCGATCGCCCACGTGCGCCTGACCAGCGACCACGCCGGCCTGCCCGCCGGCACGCAGGTGGTGATCGGCCGCGTCGATGCGGGCGTGCGCGAGGGCAAGGTCAAGCCGACGCCGCATCCCGGCGCCGAGACCAACCAGGCTGCACCGATTCCAGCGCCGAGCGGCATCGCCCGCCTCCAGGCCGGAACGCCGCGTCCGGGCGAGGGCATCCTGCCGCGCCAGCCCACGGTCGCTCGCGCGACGACGGCCGCACCGTCCACCGCCAGCCTGCAGAACTACACCTTCCCGATCTTGGGTGCGACCAACTTCTCCAACGACTGGGGTGGCCCGCGCGCGAGCACCGGAATCCCGCACCAGGGCACCGACGTCTTCGCCGATGAGGGCACGCCGATCGTCGCCGCCGCCGATGGGGTGCTCGACCGTGTCGGCTGGAACTCGATCGGCGGCTACCGCTTCTGGCTCTTCGATCGCTACGGCAACTCCTTCTACCACGCGCACCTGAGCGCCTACTCGCCGCTCGCGCAGGACGGCGCCCAGGTCAAGGCCGGCGACGTGATCGGCTTCGTCGGCCACACCGGCGACGCGCAGGGCACGCCGCCGCACCTGCACTTCGAGATCCACCCCGGCAACGGCGGTCCGACCAACCCGTTCCCGTTCCTCAACGCCTGGCAGCGCGGCGTCGCCGTCGCGATCGGCCTGCTCGCCGGTGGCGAGCAGAAGCCCGCCTCGCTCGCCCTGCTCGGCTTCTCCGACATCAGCGCCAACAGCGGCCTGCAGGGATCGGTGCTCGACAGCGTGCCCGACACCTCGCCCCGCCCGGTGGATCAGGAGAACGTGCCGCAGCCCACCGACAGCACCCTCAAGGATGCGATCGAGGGCCCCGGCACCACCGGCGCGCAGTGATGCCGCGGCTGGCCGTCCTGGTCACCGGCGGCTCCGGCTTCCTCGGCGGCCATCTCGTGCGCGCACTGGTCGAGCGCGGCGACGCCGTCCACCTGCTGCTGCGAGCGGGCTCGGTGCTGGCCCCGCAGCTCGAGGAGCGGCTGACCGTCACCCGCATCCCCGAGCCGACTGACAGCGATGCTGCCGCCGACGCGGTGCAGCTGGCGCTCGAGACGAGTGCGCCGGATCTCGTCATCTCACTGGCCACGCTTCGTGATGTCAGCGACCTGCGCGCCGCTGCGCGGATGTTCGATGCGAACGTGCGGCTTCCAGCCCTGCTCGCCGCTGGCCTTGCCGCGCGCGGCGGTGGCGCGATGATTACCACCGCGAGCTATATGCTCGCGCCCGGCGGCACCGCGCCCAGCCTCTACTCAGCCTCGCGTGCGAGCATCGACCCGGTGCTCGACTGGGCCTGCGCGCATCGCGACATCACGACGGCCACGCTCGCACTGACGTCGCTCTACGGCCCCGGCGACACGCGCGCGAAGGTGCTGGCGGCCCTGCTGCGCGCGGCTGACAGTGGTGCACCGATGCCGCTCGTCCATCCGGATCGCCGGCTCGACATGTTGCATGTCAGTGACGCGGTCCGTGCGTACCTGCACGCCGCGGACCTCCTCGCCGCTGGTGAGCTTGCGCCGCGGGCGCGCCATGAGGTGACGAGTGCGGCGCCAACGACACTGGGCGAACTCGTCGCCGCGGTCGAAGCCGCGACCGGTCGCCCGATCGACGCACGCTGGGGGGAGCGCGCGACGACGCCCTCCGATGCCGTGGATCCACCGCGCACGCCGAACTGGCTGCCGGGCTGGAAGCCCGCAGTCACGCTCGACGCGGGCCTCGCGACGATCGTCAGGCCGGCTGTTTCCGTGCCAGGTACGCCTCGCTGAGGTGTGGATCCGGTGGCGAGTCCGGGCTTCGGAAATTGTTGTCGAGGCGGAACTTCGGCTCCCGATCGATCACCTGTGTGATCTCCTCGCGCAGGTCGCCGGCGCGGACGTGCAGCAGCTGCCCCGGCTTGAGCGCGATCCAGCCAGCTTCCGCGTCGAGCGGTTCGCTGGCGACGAGCGTCGCAGCGCCACCGGGACGTGTGCCTGACGCACCCTCCGGCAGCAGCAGGCGCTGGCCCTGCGCCGCGTCGCGCAGCCCGACGCGATTGACGAACAGCTCGCGTGCGTCGGGATAGCGCAGCGCCCACATGTCAGTCGGCGTCGTCATCACGAAGTTGATCGAGGTCATCGGCGTCGTGTCAGCAAGCCAGTTGACGGTCTCGGCGATGCCCGCCTCCACGTCGCCACCGTTGCGCTCGATGTTGCGCGCGACGAGCGCCGCGTAGCGCTCCGAATCGGTGTTGCCGTGCACCAGCGAGCGCGCGGAGCCGAGCTCCTCGTCGAGTCGCGCGAGGTCGCCGATCGATCCGTTCTGCGCAAAGAGCCGGCCATGCATCTCGAACGGGTGGCTGTCGAGCACGCCGGGCCTGGAGACCGTCGCATCACGCACGTGCGAGACGATCGTGTCGGAGCGGTCGAGCCACTCCTGGTTGCCGAACAGCGGATCCTGCGACGCCCGCAGCGCGGACTTGTCGAGCTGCAGCTTGCCGTCGACGAAGCCGCCGACACCGACGCCATGCGGATTCCATTCGCCGAGCGCACGCATGCTGTTCGGCGCTTCCAGCAGCCAATGCTTCGCGTTCCCCGCACCCACCATGCCGAACAGTCGGCACATACAGTCGCTCCCCCGGTGATTCCCCTACCGGAGTATCGAGCGACGCGCCGGATCCGTTGCGTCAGCGGCGGCGGGCGAGCAGCAGGCCGTCGCCGACCGGCAGCAGCACGACGCCGGTGTAGCGCGGATCGGTCGCCACGCAGCGGTTGAGAACGCGCTGCGCCTCGACGTCGGGAGATTCGCTGTCCCACGCCCGCTCGTTGTCGGCGACGCGGCCGCCGCGCAGCGCGTTCGGCACGACGAGCAGCGCGTCGGGCTTGAGCCGCGGCGTCAGGCGATCGATCAGGTCCAGCCGCGGCTGGGTCGAGTCGGTCAGCACGAGCATGTCGATGTCCGCGAGTGAGCTGTCCCGCAGCGCACGCGTCGGGTCGCCCAGGCGCAGCTCAACGGCACAGCGATGGTCGTTGCGGGCGAGGAAGGCGTGCGCCTGCTCCTGGCGCAGCGGATCCGGCTCGACGCTGATGATCGTGCAGTCGTTCGGCACGACGCGCGCCAGGTGCAGCGTCAGGAAGCCGATGCCGGTCCCGGCCTCGACGACCTTCTCGGGGCGCATCGTGCGCGCCAGCGTCGCGATCAGCGTCGCGGTGTCGGCATCGACCAGCGTGAGCCCCTGCGCCTTGGCGAGGTTCTGCATCGCCAGCACGAGCGCGTCGGGCACGCCGTGCAGCACCTCGACGTAGCGTGCCACCTCCGGCGCGACGATGCCGAAGCCCTCAGCCCATGCGCCCGCCGTCGGCGTGTCGCCGAGCACCGCATCCGGATCCGAGGGTGGCAGCATCCCTCGAGCTAGTACTTGGGCGCGGAGTAGTCGAACTCCTCTTCCGAGCCGAACAGGTTGTCCTTGAGCCAGGCGCGCGTCTGCGTGCCGGTTGCGGGATTGAAGAGCACCACGAGGATGCCGGCCAGCACGAGGAAGGGACCCCAGCCGCCGCGCCGCTTCGGCTTCTCGCCGCTCATGCGCACGATCGCCTCGCTCAGGCTCTTGACCGTCGTGTCGAGGTCCTCGCGGATCGACTCCTTGCCGCTGAGCTTGCTCGCCGCGCCGATCGGGCCTTCGCCGCCGAGCTCGCCGTACACCTTGCGTGCCGCGTTCCAGGCCCGGAAGACGTTCGTGCGGATCTCGTCGTCCTTGAGCGCGCGGGTCACGTAGGGGCGGACCGCGTCGTAGGCGGTCGTACCGCGGGTATCTCGGAACATGGTGGTCCTTTCGAAAGCACAGCTCGTCATCATCGGGCGTACCCGAACTGACGCCTTTCTACCCGACCGCGCCGCGAATGTGCGCATCGCGTGTACGATTCCGGGCATGAGCGATCACTACAAAGGCGTCACCCTCTGGTTCACCGGCCTGTCGCAGAGCGGCAAGACGACGACCGCCCAGCTTGTGGCGCAGAAGCTGCGCGCGCGGGGCGTCGATCGCCTCGAGACGCTCGACGGCGACATCGTGCGCCTGGGCATCAGCCGCGGCCTCGGCTTCAGCCGTGAGGACCGCGACGAGAATATCCGCCGCGTCACGCTCGTCGCCCAGCTGCTGACGCGCAACGACGTGGTCACGATCGTCTCGG
Source organism: Thermoleophilia bacterium (assembly GCA_025964435.1). Classification (GTDB taxonomy): domain Bacteria; phylum Actinomycetota; class Thermoleophilia; order Gaiellales; family SKUG01; genus JAGQUL01. The sequence goes on from JAOPYV010000034.1 coordinate 4,635, forward strand.
CGATCAGCCCATACCGCGAGGCCCGTGACATGGCCCGCGCGATGATCGGCAACTTCGCCGAGATCCACACCAAGGCATCGCTCGAGACCTGCGCCGCGCGCGACACCAAGGGCCTCTACGCCAAGGCGATGGCCGGCGACCTGCTCGAGTTCACGGGCGTCAACGATCCCTACGAGGCGCCGGAGAATCCGGAGCTCGTGCTCGACACCGAGCACGGCACGGCCGACGAGAATGCCGATCGCGTGCTCGCCTGGATGGAGCTGCACGGCTTCCTCGCGCCGCAGCTCGCCACCGCCGAGGCCTGAGCGGCGCCGTCTGACTCCCTAGAGGAACGGACCGCTGTGGTCGGTCGGCTTGAGTGACGGCGGCGCCTGTGGCGCATCGCCGCTGCTATCCGCGTCGCCCGCACTGCGCGCTGCGGCTGCACGATCCGCCGCAGACCGTGCGATGGTCGCAGCCGACGAACCCTCCGGCGGCTCGGGATGCCAGCCGGCCAGCGCCGTGCGCGCCGCCGCCTGCAGCTGGAAGCCCGCATCGAGCACCGCGACGATCGTATCGGCCACCTGTGCGGCGTCGGGCCGGCGCACGAAGATCGACAGCTCGCCCGGCTCGATCGCGAGCTCGTGGATGCCGCGCTGCTCGAAGCTCGCGATGTGCGGCGTGATCTGCGCGAGCCGCTCGGGCTCGATCGGCGGCGTCGTCTCGCGTGTCAGCCGCCCGGTGTCCTCCTCGTCGATGAAGCTCAGGTACGGCACGTCGACGTCGGCCGTCGCCACGACGTCGCGCGAGTTCACGTCGGTCCAGATCACGTCGGCCGACCCGGCGCTGAAGGTGCTGATCTCCGCGCGCTGCTGGCCGCGCTCGATGAGGATGTCGCCCTGCTCCTTGGTCAGCGTCGTCTTCAGCCCGCGCGCTGCCAGCAGGGGGATCAGCTCGCCGGTTGCAGCGACGCGCTTGGCATCGAGCTCCTTGAGCATCTCCTTGCCGCCGCGTGCGACCTTGCGGATCGCCTGCACGGTCGTGATCAGGAAGATGATGAGGAGCGTCCAGAAGAACAGGTTCATGTTCGAGCGGTACCGCAGCCGAGCCGCGAGCAAACCCTGTCGCGCGTGACGGCGTCGGCCGCGCGCCGCCCATGGCCGCGTGTGGCCGCCGACCGCCGCGAGCGGCCACTGCCACCGGCGTGAGCAGGCGAATTCCCTGCCTACACGCTACGCTGGCAGGACGATGGATACCGAACTTCTCAGCACCGTCCTGGCCAAGCGCAAGCAACCCGCCTTCCGCGAGCGCCAGATCCTGCGCGCCGCACAGCACGAATATGTGTCGGGGTGGGAGGCGATGACCACCCTTCCCAAGCGCCTGCGCGAGCAGCTGACGGCGGAAGTTCCCTTCTCGACCGTGAAGGTCGACCTGGAGGAGCGCTCCAAGGACGGCTCGGTCAAGCTGCGCATGTTGACCCACGACGGATTCCCGCTCGAGGCCGTGCTGATGCGCTTCGACCAGCCGCACGCCAAGGAGGGCGAGAAGCAGACGCGCTACACCGCGTGCCTCAGCTCCCAGTCCGGCTGCGCGCTCAGCTGCGAGTTCTGCGCCACCGGCAAGATGAAGCTCGGTCGCAACCTGACCCAGCACGAGATCGTCGACCAGTTCCTCGAGCTCGCCCGCCAGCGCCAGCGCGTCGGCGAGGGCCGCATCGACAACGTCGTGATGATGGGCATGGGCGAGCCCTTCCACAACTACGACGAGGTCATCGCCGCGCTGCGGACGCTCAACAGCCCCGACGGCCCGGGCCTCGGCGCGCGCCGCATCGCGATCTCGACGGTCGGCTGGGTGCCGGGCATCGAGAAGCTCGCGAAGGAAGACATCCAGTTCAAGCTCGCGCTCAGCCTGCATGCGCCGAACGACAACCTGCGCGGATCGCTCATGCCGGTCAACCGCAAGTTCCCGATCGAGCGCCTGATGCAGGCCTGCCGCTTCTACCAGGACCAGACCAAGCGCCGCATCTTCATCGAGTACCTGATGCTCGAGAACGTCAACGACCAGCCCGAGCACGCCAAGGAGCTCGCCAAGCTGCTCAACGACCAGCCGGGCCAGTTCCATGTCAACCTGATCGCCTACAACCCGACCGGGACCGACTTCGTCGGGGCGAGCGACGAGACGGTGCGCCGCTTCTCGGCGATCCTGCAGCGTGCGGACCTCGAGACCTCCTACCGTGTCAGTCGCGCCCGCGACATCTCCGGTGCCTGTGGCCAGCTGGCCGCGCCGATCGAGGCCGCCAAGCGCGCCCAGCGTGAGGATCGTCTCGCGCGCGCCAAGGCGAAGGTCGCCGACACCGACAACGCGCCGACGCCTGCCTGAGCAGGCAGCTCGGTCAGCCTGTCAGGGGTGATCGGCGTCGCGCATCGGTGTCGCGAGCTCCCACTGCAGGCCCTCGGCGCGTGAGCGCAGGTCCAGGAATGCGCGGACGTACTCCCACTCGGGCTGCGTGACCTGGAGCGCGGCGTAGCTGGAGGAGTAGCGCTCGAACCAGACGCCGTGCGGCGCGAGCGCACGGGCGATGCGCCAGAAGGGCTCGTCGCTCTGGGGATCGGTCAGCGCCTGCTCGGTGTCGACCTGCGCGTCGTGGTCGAACACCCGCACGACCAGGTCGCTCGTCGCGGCGACGACCTCGACCGCGTAGAGCGTGCCGTCCTGCTCGCGCACCTGCACCTCATCGCCGGCGCCGGCGTGGTACGGGAAGAAGGGGATGCCGGTCAGCCGCGCGCGGTCGCCGTCGAGGCGCAGCGCTGGGACACCCTCGGCCTCGGGGCCGCCCTCGGTGGCATCGGGCACGGGGAACCAGACGAGGCAGTTCGCCGCGAGCGAATCGGGATGCGGCAGCAGCTCGCCGCCATCGAGGCGGACGGGCTTGCGGGGATGGTCGACGGTGATCACGCGCGTCATGATCGCCCGCGCGCCGGACGTGGACCGCGCCGCAGCGCTCAGGCGTGGCGCGTGGCGGTGGCGTACTCGTAGCGCAGCTCGCCCGTCGCGGCCCGCTCGGCGAGCCACTCGAACACGGCGCCGAGCGCGGCGCGCGGCACGCACGCCGCGAAGGCCTCGTCGCTCATCACGTCGAACCAGC
>JAOPYV010000078.1 GCA_025964435.1 Thermoleophilia bacterium
GAAGTCGGTCGTGATGTCCTGACCCGGTCCCGTTCCCAGGACATACGTCGGGTTGCCCGGACCCGACGGGGCCAGCTTCAAGCTGTTCCATGGCAGGTTCGGCACCTGGGTTGCCGAGGTGCCGGCAAAGGTGGTCGTGACGGGCTTGGCCAGCGTCCCCGTGACGCAGAGCGGCATCTGCGTGCCGTGGTCGGCCGCACAGTTCGTCGAGGTGCCCGAGCCGGTCAGCGTCAGCTGCGTGATCGTGGTGATGCTGCCGTCGACCTGGAGTGATCCGACCGAGACGTTGGTCGGCCCGGTCATGTCGTTGCCCGCCTCCAGCTGGAACCCGATCGAGGCCGGGGTCGTGAGGTTCACCGGGCCCGCCAGCAGCGGCACGTCGGCATCCTGGTCCTGGTCGAAGACGTCGAGCATGAAGCCGGTCCACTTGGAGATCGCCGTCGAGTCACTGCGAACTCGCACAAGGTTGCGGGTGAGCGACAGCCCGCTGATGCCGGCGGACCGCGTGTCGTTCACCGTGTACGTCGCGCCGCGATCCCCGCCGTTGGTGTTGAGGTACACGACGAGCGGCTTGTCCGAATCCGGCGTGTGCACCGAAATGCTGAATGCGCCGGTCGTCGCGTCGCAGCTGCCCGAGACGCTCGCCGCGCCATTGGCCGAGATGCCGATGTTCTGGGTCGACCCGTCGCAGCCACCGCCGTTGGCCGTCGTCCACGGGGTACCGGCCTCGTCGATGAAGGCGGTGCCGGAGATGATGACGTTGGGGTGCGCCTCGGCAGTCGGGCTCAGGAACGGCAGCAGTGCCGAGGCCCAGAGCACCGCAGCGGCGACCACGCCCAGACGCACGCAGACGCGAGCGAGAGCGCGCATGCTGAATGCTGGATTGGAGGAGGACTGGGCCGACACGACGTTTCCATCGGCCCAATGCAACCATTTCTGTACGAGAACTTTGCTCGGGTCGTTGCCCTTGCAACGACACGCTCAGCTGTTCGTTTTCAGAAATTATCGACCGACGAAGCGCCTCTGTGGACGCGGCGAGCGAGCCGACGCCAAAGTGGCGGGCATCAGTCGGGCCGGTAGCGCGGATCTGCCGGAACGAGTGACGCCACGATCGCCTTAGCGGCAGCGCGCACGTGCGGCAGCGCCTCCATGCCATCCATGATCGGCATCGGTACGGAGCGCGCCAGCGGCAGCCACGCGCGCGGCTTCACCTTCCGCGCCTCCCTAGAGCCGGAACATGTAACCCATCGGGTTGCGCGGCGAGCCCCCACGGTGCACCTCGAAGTGCAGGTGGGCACCGGTCGAAGAGCCGGTCGAGCCGACGTAGCCGATCTTCTGCCCGCGCAGCACGCGGGCTCCCGTGCGGGTCGCGATGCGCGACTGGTGGGCGTAGAGGGTGCTGATCCCACGCCCGTGGTCGATGATCACGGTGTTGCCGTAGCCGCTCATCGAGCCGGCGAAACGCACCCGTCCATTGGCGACAGCACCGATCACGCGGCCGGTCGGCACGCTGAGGTCGATACCCTGGTGCTGACGCCCCCAGCGACGGCCGAAGGTCGAGCTGAGCGGTCCCCAGACGGGCCACGACAGCTTCTCGCCACGCACGCGCGGCGTGTCGCCGGTCGCCGTCCCCGGCGGGAGCAGTGCGAGCTTGGGTCGCGCGACGAAGCGGTTCCCAGCGGCATCCCACACGCTGATGACGAGGTTGACGTTGGCGCGTCCGCGACGGAGCGCGCGCGACAGTCCATTGCGCTTGCCTGCGTGCATCACCAGCCGCTGCTTGCCCGCTCCGGCGTGGAACGTCTTCGTGCGTCGTCCGGCGTCGCCGCTCATCGACACGCGCACCGTCGAGCGCGCTGTGAGCGCGACCTGGATCGCGAAGGCATTCACGCGTGGGGAGGGCATCGACATGGCGCTCCGCAGGAGGCGGATCTTCGCGGGGACCGAGTCGAGCGTCACCGGCATGGCGAGCTGCTGCTGCGGGCCTGCGCCGCCGGTCGTCTCCACGACGACCTGGTAGGCGCCGTCGGGCGCGGGCAGGCCGGTGGATGCGAGGCCGTCCCAGTCCATCTTGGTCTCACCTGCGCCGAAGACGCTGTCAGCAAGCTCCCGCACGGGGGCACCCGTCGCATCGACGATGCGCACACGGAGCTTCTGCTGACCGGCGTTCTGGAACGAGAACGCGACCCGTCCGCCACCCAGCGAGCTCGCGCGCGGCGAGAACGACGGCTTGGCGACGGCCAGGCTGCTGATCACCGGCGACGGGCCCGCGACGACCCGCTCACTGCCTGCGGATGCTGCCGATGCCGCGGCGAGCGCCACGAGCAACAGCAGCGCCAGTAACAAGGCGGTTGCGGTCGACGGATGGACGGGAGCCAACAAGCTGCGGTGCTGCGCGTGTCGGCGACGAGGACTTTCGCGAGGAGTAAACACAGGGGCGAACGGTAGGCACAGGTTTACTGGGTGGAGAAATACACCCCCTTCCTAAGGGCTCACTAATTTCCAGCATCTAAGCGTAGGCGCGAGGGTTTGTTCAGCATGCCGACTGACACCCCTGCACGCTGTTCAGAATGAGTGTTGTCATTGCTCGCGGAAGGCGGACCGAATCCGGCATCGCACGTGACATTCCTCCTGCAACGTCACTGGAGTGCGTGAGCGATCGAACAAAGGGCTTCGTATCCCATCACGTGGACAAATCGCAATGCCGAAGTCGAGTCCGGGCACGTCGACCGGTGTGTTCACCGAATCATGTTCTGCCCTGTCGCGGCCGATCCACCAAGCAATGGCCCGCTCGACATCACCAACATGGCGTTCGCGCGCCCTCACGCTCGCCGCGTGCGGGATCGCGAGCGCTGTCGCGATGGCTGGCTCAGGGCACGCCGCCAGCAGCGCGACCATCACGGTCGGTGCGACCATCCTGAGCGCGACCACGCTCGACACGACGAGCTGCGCGTCGGGCACACCGGCCACCCAGTTCGGGTCACTGCTCCCGGGAGCAAGCATGGTGGCCGCCGCCGACTGCGTCGTCGCCTTCGGGTCCAGCAACGACACGTCGTTGCTCAGCGTCGTCCAGGCAGACCGAGCCGGCCACGCGATGGTCCGCCCCACCACCGGCCAGCTCGACACGTCGTTTGCAGGCGACGGTTCTCGCCTGACCGACGTCATGGGCGATGACGCCATCCTGGCCGACGGGTCGGATCGCCTCGCGGACGGATCCGTCGTCATCGCGGACGTGGCGTCCTTCACCGCGGTCAACCATGCGATCCTCTCCAAGATCAAGCCCGACGGCACCGTCGACACGGGCTTCGGTGGCGGCGATGGCGTCGCGAACTTCCTCCCCGTCGGAGCCAGCTCGGCAGCGGGCTACTCCACCGTCGGGATCGCCGGCGGCAAGATCCTCGTCTCCGGCATCGCCAACATGGGTGGCGCGACGGGCAACGACACGCTGGTCGCACGGCTCCTGCCGGACGGCACGCTCGACCCCACCTTCGGCACCGGCGGCATCACCGTCGTGTCCTTCTCCTCCTCGACCGACTACGCCAGCTCGATCAGGGAGGACGCGCAGGGCAGGATCGTCGTCATGGGCGCCGCGTTCCGGGCCTCGTTCGACATGCTCACGGCTCGGTTCCTGCCGAATGGCACGCTGGACACCAGCTACGGCACGGCTGGCAGCACCGTCGTCCAGCTCGACGCGGCCGACGAACGCGCCACCGACATGGCGATCGACGGCAAGGGCCGGGCCGTCGCTGCCTTCTCGCGTCGCGACGGCGACTGGGCCGGTGCCGGGATCACCTGGCGCGACATCGCCGCGATGCGCTTCACAGCCGAAGGCCTGCCGGACACCACCTTCGGGACTGGCGGTCTCGTGCAGGTGCATCGCGACATCCTGCAGGACCACGTCTACGGGATGATCATCGACCACCTCGACCGCCCCGTGCTGTCGGGGGCGACGCAGGGCGCATCGAGTCGCGCGGGCTACGTCATTCGCCTCCGCGAGAGCGACGGGGTTCCTGACCCCACGTTCGGTGCCAGCGGCTGGGCGGTGTACGACCCCAACACGACGAACGACTACCTGAGCGATGTCGTGGAGCTCGATGATGGCTCGCTCGCGGCCATCGGCTATGCAGCTCCCGACGGGGCACAGTTCGATACCTGGCTCGCTCGGTTCACCAGCACCGGCGTTCCCTCACAGGCCATGGCGGCAGCTCTGCCCGGACACGAGTACCCCCGCGCGCTGCACGCCGACGGGGACGGCGGCCTGGTCGTCGTCGGCGAGGCGACAGCCGCGAACCTGGATGTCCTGCTCGTGCGCTTCCGCGGCGAGCACATCAAGGACTTCAATGAATCCGCAGCATCCACCTGGGGCGGCGGCAGCGCCTCGCTCTTCGGCACCTGCCTGCGCCAGCTCACCGGTGCCAGCGTCGTCGGGCCGTGGGCTGTGGACGGCGACGGCACCTGCACCGCTGCCGACGCCGACCCGTGGCGCGCCGTGCCGCCAGACCTCTCCGGTGTCGCGCGCACGACGGTTGCCGGTGGGACCGGCACCGCACGACTGCGCTACGGCATGCGCGTCGGCGCCTCGCAGCCCCCAGGGGCGTACTCCTCCATGGTGACGATGCAGGTCAGCGCTCCGGGCTGACCTCGCCCTCCGCGCGGCACGCGCGCAGCTCGCCAGCACGAACCGCACGCCCACGGTGTTCTTTTCCAATTAAGTGGGTGAATCGAGATGCCGAACCGACCGGGTCGGTAGCTGGAGTGGACTGTGGACAAGGCAAGGAACATTCGCGCGTCGTGGGCTGCCCTGGCGGTCCTGCTCGCCGTCGGCGCATGGCTGACTCTCACGCCGCACGCGTCGGCAGCGACGGTCGCGCACGGGTTGCGCGCCACCTACTACAACGACACGGCATTCCGGCAGCCGGTGCTGACGCGCGTCGACAAGCGCGTCGCCTTCAACTGGAAGTACGCATCCCCGTCCAAGAAGATCGGCGGCAACACCTTCGCTGCGCGCTGGACCGGCTCCGTCGTCGCGCCTGCCAAGGGCAGGTACACGATCTCCGTGCGCGCGAGTGATGGCGTGCGCGTGTGGATCGACGGCAAGCTGCGCATCAAGCGCTGGACGCGCGCGACCAAGGCCAAGGAGTCCGCGACGACGCTGACCCTGGCCAAGGGCAAGCACGCGATCCGCATCGACTACTTCGAGAGCACCGGCGCGGCGTCGGCGGTGCTGTATTGGAAGGGCCCGCGCATCCGCAGGCAGGTCATCCCCGCGGCGCGCCTGCTTCCCGCACCCGTGCGCGCAGTGCGCACGATCCCGACCCAGCGCTGGTCGGATCCGAAGACCTGGGGCGGGAAGGTGCCCGCCGAGGGCGCTGCCGTGACGATCCCGGTCGGCAAGGCCGTGCTGCTCGACCAGAGCGTGTCGCTGGCGAACCTGACGGTGAACGGCACGCTCATCTTCGCGCGCCAGGACCTGACGCTCGAATCCGACTGGATCGTCGTGCGTGGCGCCTTCGAGGTCGGCACGGCGGCAGACCCCTTCACCGAGCGCGCCGTGATCCGCCTGCGCGATCGCGCCGCAGGCGAGAACGTCCTGAACATGGGCGACAAGGTGCTCGGCGTGATGGGTGGCTCGCTCGAGCTGCATGGCGCACCCCGCGTCGTCTGGACGCGGCTGGCTGCGACCGCCGCCCGCGGCGCGAGCCAGATCAGCCTCGTCAAGGCGACCGGTTGGCGGCCGGGTGACAAGATCGCGATCGCCTCCACCGACTTCGCGCACAACCAGGACGAGGAGGTGACGGTCACGGCCGTCGCCGGCAACGTGCTGACGCTCGACAAGCCGCTCGAGCACACGCACTTCGGCACGCTCCAGACGCTCGGCGGCCAGCAGGTCGACGAGCGGGCCGAGGTCGCACTGCTGACGCGCAACGTCACCTTCGAGGGCGAAGCCGCCTCGAGCGCCGACGGCTTCGGAGCGCAGATCCTGGTCCTGGATGGCGCGTCGGCCAAGGTCGCCAACGTCGAGCTGCAGCGCGTCGGCCAGGCCGGCATCCTGCGGCGCTACCCGATCCACTTCCACATGCTGGGCGACCAGGGCGCGGGCTCGTACCTGAAGGGCTCCAGCATCCACCACAGCAACAACCGCTGCGCGACGGTGCACGGCACCAACCGCGTCGTCGTGTCCGGCAACGCCTGCTACGACCACCTCGGCCACGGCTTCTTCCTCGAGGACGGCGCCGAGCGCGACAACGTGATCGCCAGCAACCTCGGCATGGGCACGAAGAAGCCGGCCGAGGGCAAGCGCCTGCTCGGCTCCGATGCACGGCCCGCGACCTTCTGGATCACCAACCCCGACAACATCGTGCGCGACAACGTCGCCGCAGGATCCGAAGGGCACGGCTTCTGGCTCGCGATGCCCGAGCACCCGACCGGCCTCTTCGCCAAGATGTATCCGGCCGAGACGGCGTCGACGTGGAACCGGCGGATGGCGCTGACGGAGTTCTCCGGCAACACCGCCCACTCCAACGGTGGTGACGGCGTCAACTTCGACGATGGACCGCGCCCCGATGGCACGACGGAGACGACCCATCACCACGCGCGCGAGAACCCGGCTGACACCAAGTCCAAGTCGCTGGTGACGACGCTGTCAGGACTGGCCTCGTACAAGAATCGCGGGCACGGCGTCTGGCTGCGCGGCACCAACCACCGCGTGACCGGCGCCACGCTCGCCGACAACGCGGTCGGTGCGACCTTCGCCTCATACGAGAGCTTCCTCCAGGATTCGCTCGTCGTCGGTGAGAGCGCGAACGTCGGCACGCCCGAGTCGTGGGAAGCGAAGTCCGGCGGTGTCGGCCTCGGCGGACGCAGCGCACCGCGCCCGTGGGAGAGCGACTTCCCGATCCGCGGCTTCGAGTTCTACGACGGCCGCGTCGGCGTCGAGCGCACGACCTTCGTCAACTTCCAGCAGTGGAACACGCCTGCGGGAGCACGACGCGAGCAGAGCGCGATCGGCTACAAGCTCGACAACGACTTCTCGGTCGACCCCAAGAACTTCGCGACCGCCGTCAGCTTCGTCAACGCGAAGCAGCTCTACCTGCCGACGCCGCAGGTCGGCGACGACGGCGCGCTCTCCTCCGTCTTCCTCGACACCGATGGCTCGGTGACGGGTGGCGCAGGCCGCTCGGTGATGGTCAACAATCCATTCCTGTTCGGCTCCGGCTGTGCAGCGCGGGCCGACTGGAACGCGCAGGTCTGTACCGGTGACTACGCGACGCTGATGGTCGGCGCACCCGGCAACCACGCCGCGCTCGCGCCGGCGATCATCACGCGCCCGGATGGCCAGACGCAGACGCTGATGGCGAGCACCAGCGACGATGCCGACACGGCCGAATCGACCGTGCTCGCGAACACCGCCTATGGCGTCGCCTTCAACAGCGGCACCCCGACCAAGACGCGCTTCGTGCTCGCCAATGGGCGCGACCGCTGGGTGCGCGTCGCCATCCCGCGCGCCGAGGGCTTCCAGGTCATGCGCTACGGCTGCAAGGTCGGTCAGGCCGGATCATGGTGCTCCGGCGCCGCCGCCAGCCTCGCGGCGCTCACCGCGGCGACACGCCCGAGCTACTGGTACGACAACCACGGCGATGCCGATCCGGTGACCGGCACGCTCCACCTCAAGCTGACCTCGGTCGACTCGGACTGGGACGAGCTGACGGTCGAGTAGCGTCGAGGCTCCAGCGCCGCGCCACACGCACTCCGCCGAGCCGGGCCGGCCGGGCCGAGCCGGGCCGAGCCGAGCCGGGCCGGGCCGGGCCCAAGACCGAGACCCTCGAATCTCCCAGCGCGGCATCCATACCGCGTTCACAGAATCGACGGCGCGAACTCCCGCTCAATTCTCAGAGCGCGGTATCCATACCGCGTTCCGAGAATCGACGGTGTCACTTCTGCTCGAGCGCGGTCACGACGTGGACGTTGAACATCGGGGTCTCGAGCGCGGTCCACATGCGCAGCCAGAGCGGCAGGTACATCTCCGCGCCGCGGGCAGTGGTGATGTCGCCGAGCCGCAGCACGTGACGCCAGCCGAACCACTCGCGCAGGATCTCCTCGACCTCGTCGCAGGCCTTCGTGTCGTTCCCGCTGACGAAGACCGTGTGCTCGCCGTCGCCGAGCCGCTCCGGGTCCACCATCAGCGACGCCGTGACCGTGTTGAGCGTCTTGACGATGCGCGCATCGGGGAAGGCGCGCTGCAGCTGCTCACCGAGCGAATCGGTGTTGCTGATCGTCAGGCTCGGCGGCATGCCCTGCGAGACGTCGAGCGGATTGGTGACGTCCATCACGATCTTCGAGTCGAGCGTCTCGGCACCCACCAGCTCGAGCACGTCGAGCGAGCTGGTGCCCGATACCGCCAGCACGATGAGCTCGGATCCGGCGGCGGCGACGGCGAAGGTCCGCAGCGTGATGCGCTCGTGGGCCTCGTGCCACGCGAGGATGCGCTCGCGCGAGGCATCCGGATCGCGCGTGCCCATCACGACGTCGTGACCCAGCTCCTCGAACTTGCCCGCCAGCGACCGCCCGACCATGCCGGTTCCGAGTACTGCGATCTTCATCGTGCGCCTCCAGGGTCTAGCTCGTCGTTGGCCCCGACGATGCCCTGCACGTGTTCGGTACAACCGATCGAGCGACAGCGTGCGAACTGTGGCACCACGTCCGATGACGAGCAGCGAACTAGACTGGACGGGTGGAGGTCACACGCGAACTCAGCAGCGACGACGGCTCGACCAAGCTCGCGCTGCGCACCGACGACGGGCATCCGATCGAGGCGGTGCTCATGCGCTTTCGGCGCGGTGGCGGTGGCGCCGAAGCCGCGCTGACCCTGCCGCCACGGCTGACCGCATGCTTGAGCTCGCAGTCCGGCTGCGCGCTGTCGTGCACCTTCTGCGCGACCGGCCGGATGCGCCTGCGCCGCAGCCTGACACAGGCGGAGATCGTCGAGCAGCTGCACGAGCTGCAGCGCCGCGCCGGCGCCGATGCGCGGATCGACAACATCGTGATGATGGGCATGGGCGAGCCCTTCCACAACTACGACAACGTGCTCGCCTCGCTGACCGAGCTCGCCGATCCCCGCGGCGCCGGCATCGCGCCGCGACGCATGACGATCTCGACCGTCGGCTGGGTGCCGGGGATCGAGCGGCTGGCCCAGGACCCCTTGCCGGTGCGGCTCGCGCTCAGCCTGCATGCACCGAACGACGAGCTCCGTGGAGCGTTGATGCCGGTCAATCGTCGCTATCCGATCGCCCGGCTGATGGAGGCATGCGAGCTCTACCAGCACACCTCCGGCCGCTCGATCTTCATCGAGTACCTGCTGCTGGCCGGACAGAATGATTCGCTCGAGCACGCCCGCGAGTTGGCGAAGCTGCTCGACGCGCATGCGGTGTCGCGCGCGGGCTTCCACGTGAACCTCATCGCCTACAACCCGACCGGGACCGAGCTGACCGGCTCGCCAGACCACGTCGTGCAGGCGTTCCGCGACGAGCTGCGCGCGCTCGGCCTGCAGACCTCGTGGCGAATCAGCCGCGCACGCGACATCGCAGGCGCGTGCGGGCAGCTCGCGGCCGAGACGACCGCGACCTGACGGTCAGGAGTGCGTGTTCGTCGCCTCGGCGGGGGCGATCAGCTGCTGCGTCTCGGCATCGACCGCAAGGCCGCCGAGCTCAGCCGCGCGCTGCGCGACCTGGATCATGCGCTGGCCGCGTTCCGGCTCCTCGCCGTCCACCAGCACCGCAACCTGCGTCGTCGCCTCGAGCATCGACTGGCGCATGTACCAACGCACGGGCTTGGGCGCCTGCGCTGTGGTACCAGGCACGGCGGTCCATTCGACGCCGTCGGGAAGCAAGACATACACGGGATGAGCCATGGGGACCTTGTACCCCGATTGGGCCTGCGCGCCACCAGTAGGCTGGAACCATGTCCGCCGACCTTCGCTCCCCCACCCAGTCCTACGCGCAGTCCGCCGCCTGGTACGACCGCATCTACGCCGGGATGGCGAAGGACTACGCAGCCGAGGCTGCCGTCGTCGACGGGATCGTTCGCGCCCGCACGCCGGGTGCGGCGACGCTGCTCGACGTCGGCTGCGGCACGGGCCTGCACCTCGAGCAGTTCGCGCGGCTCTACGACGACGTGGCGGGGATCGACCTGGCGCCGGCCTTCGTGGCGCGCACGCGCGAGCGGTGTCCCGGGAGCCGCTGCGCCGTCGCCGACATGCGCGACTTCGACCTCGGCCGCCGCTTCGATGCAGTGACCTGTCTCTTCTCGGCGATCGGCCACGTCGGTGACACCGATGGACTCGACGCAGCGATCGCGGTGATGGCGCGCCATATCGCGCCCGGGGGCGTGCTCGTCGTCGAGCCGTGGATCCCGTCCCAGCTCGACCGCGACGGCCAGTTCGGCGTCGAGATCAGCGAGGCCCCGGGCTCGACGCTGATTCGCGCCAACAGCGCCTCCACCGACGGTGCGACCACGGTCGTCGACTTCGCGTGGACCGAGGTGACGCCCGCGGGCATCAGCCGGCTCGACGAGACGCTGCGCATCACGAGCTTCACCCACGGCGAGTTCGAAGCCGCCTTCGAGCGCGCCGACATGACGGCCCAGTTCGACGAGCGCGGCTGCAACGACGGCGGGCGCGGCCTCTGGATCGCACTCCCGCACGGGTAGCTGACCACCTGCGCACTCCCCCTCACGGATCGCGGGTGATATGCCGATCAAGCTATTCGGCCATCGAGGGAGCGGGACGCATGACGGGTGATTCCACAGGCAGCGCAGCGAGCGATTCGACCGCTCCGGACCGAACCTCCGAGGCACTCGTCCAGCTGGTCGCCCTGCGTGAAGCGGGCATCCTCGGCGATGCCGACTACGCATCAGCCGTTGCACGCGCACTGGCACCCCGACCAGAGCCGGAAGCAGCCGCACCACTCGACGCGGCATCCACCCAGGCCCACGTGGCAGCGGCCACCGAGGCGGGCATCATCATCGGCGATGGATTTGCCGCGGTCGTCGAGCACCCGCTCCCGGCCGAGTCGCCCAGCCCCCTCGTGCTGCCGACCACACCGCCCACCAGCGCACGCGCGACCGGCTCGCTCATCCGCGACATGAGCTGGCGCACGCGCATCATCGTGCTCGCCATCGTCGCGGTCGCCGCAGTGCTGATGCTCAGCGCGCTGGCGCCCCGCCAGCTCACCCCCGAGCAATACCAGGCCGCCGTGCGGGATGCGATGGACGAGCATCGAGGCGCCGTCAAGAGCGGCGGCATGTCCGGCGTCGTCGGCCTCGTGCTGCCCGGCGGCACGCGGCGCGATGAGCTGACCGCCGCCGCCGAGCGCTACGCCACGACCTGGAAGGAACTTGGCGCGGAGCTGGACCAGCTCCAGCCGCCGACCGAGCTGGCGGATTCCCACGCCGAACTGGTCCTCGCCGCCGACAGCTATGCCCATGACTGGAGCGCCGTCGTGGACGCGGTGAACGAGGGATCCACGACCGCGACGTTGGGCGCCGCGCTCGCGTTGGCACGCACGACGGGCGAGCTGGAGACCGCCGTCCACGAAGTCGAGGACGACTTGTCAGCCAGCGACGGAACCCTGTTCGATTCGCTCGATCCGGTGACCACGACGATCGCAAAGCTCCCCGGCTGAGCCTCATCGATCCCTCGATCAGGGGTCGAGACTTGCGGCCAACTTGTGTGTGCTTTTGGCGTGTCAGGCGATAACCGGTGCACGGCGTCGACTGCCCCGTCGATCGCCGACTGACACAGGGAGAGCCCCCATGCCCGAGTCCCGAATCCCGGCCAGCGCCGGGCAGTACCACGGCGAGCTGCGACTGACACGCGACGGAATGTCGTTCGTCCCGGTCACGACGCGCGACGGTCAGCAGATGTGCCTCGGCCTCGCGGGCTGGCACCTGCCCTGGTCCGACGTCGCCGGCATCGAGCGCGTCGCCAGCAGGCGCGGGCTCATCGCCAGCGAACCGGGCGGCGACGTGCGTGTGCACTTCGATGACTTCTCCCGCTACGTGACGGTCGTCATCCACGGATCGCTCCGCGAGTTCTTCGATTCGTCGGACGAGCTCGCTGCTGCGTCGACACGCCTGCGCGCCGTCGCCTGAGGCCCAATCGACGGTCAACCGACGCCGATCCGTCAGGTCGTTGCAAAGGGTCCCCATACCGTCAAGTGATCTTCGTGCGTGACCGACACCATCCATATGTCGAAGCACGTGCGACAGCTCTTGGTGTGCGCCGCCTTCACGATTGCGATGGCGTGCGCCGTCGCGGTCGCGATGCAACCTGCCACGATGGCGTCCGACCAGATCGACATCACGGTGCAGGTCGAGTCGATGACGACGCTCGATTCCACCGCCTGCGCGACTGGCGTTGCGGGTCGCACGGACTTCGGCACGCTCCTGCCCGGCACCAAGGCAGTGACGACCTCGGACTGCACGATCGACTTCGGTGCCACCAACAGCTCGGCGAAGCTCTACCTGACCCAGTCGGACCGGGAGGGCGGCGCGATGTGGGGCGGCGCATCCGATGGCTCCCCTGACACGAGCTTCGGCGGCGGCGACGGCGTGTATCCACACAGCCTCGTCGCGGTGAGCCATGAGCAGTTCTTCGACGCGGCGATCCAGCCGGACATGAAAGTGGTCGCCGTCGGCAAGTTGAACAACGGCGAGGAGCAGTACTCGATCTCACGATTCAAGCCGGATGGTTCGCTCGATGCCAGCTTCGGGACGGGCGGCAACATCTTCGTCGACGTCGAGGACAACGAGCAGGCGACTGCCGTCGCCGTCGAGGCCGACGGGCACATCCTCGTCGCCGGACACGCGGATGCCGCCGCGGTGTATCCGACCATCGTCGCCCGGCTCACACCCGCCGGGGTGCTCGACGCCAACTGGGCCAGCAGCGGTGTCGCCACCAACGACTTCTTCCCCGGTGTCCAGGAGGAGCCGCTCGACATGCTGCTCCAACCGGACGGCAAGATCATCATCGTCGGCGTCGCGGGAGCCATCGGCCCAGGCGCCGACGCCTTCGTCGCGCGACTGCTGCCGACCGGGGCGCCTGATCCGGCGTTCGGAGTCAGTGGCGTACGCGCGATCGATGTCAACGGCGGCCTCGACGTCGCCTGGCGCGTCGACCTGCAGCCCGACGGACGCATCCTGATCGTTGGCCAGGCGCACGAGACCGTCCACGGCCTGGACGACGTCTTCGGTGCGCGACTGACCACCGCTGGCGCCCTGGACGCGAGCTTCAGCGGTGACGGCATCGTCACCTTCGATGCAGCAGTCACCGGTGACACGATGGACAAGGGCATGTCGATCGCACAGCAGCCGGACGGGAAGATCCTGCTCGGTGGCTCGACGCGATTCATGTCGCCCGTGGATGATGCGCTGTTCATGGTGCGTGTCGCTGCCAATGGAACGCTGGACCCGACATTCGGCACCGCCGGCAGGTTCATCCAGGACCAATCGACCATGCATGAGAATGCCGTCGACCTCGATGTGCTGCCCGACGGCACGATCGCGGTGGCCGGGTCACGTCAGACCAGCCAGAATGGCGCCCAGGCATGGCGACTGACCAAGGACGGCGCACTCGACACGCGCTTCAGCGGGGATGGCTACGCGGCGATCCTCACTCCTGGCTATTCGGACGTGAACGTGCGCGAGCAGGTGGTGAACGCCGATGGCTCGGTCTTCCTGGTCGGCTACCTGTCGAATGGGTCGGACCACGACTACGTGGTCGCGCGCTTCGATTCCCAGTCCATCCCGAGCTACACGGCGGGCGATTGGACTGCCGAGACGCCGATGTTCGGCGCCTGCCTGCGCGATGGAACGGGTGTGACCGCGACGTGGGGCGAGTCGGCGGGGCTCAGCTGCACGTCCTCCGACGCGTCGTCGTGGCACGGGATCGAAGCATCGGTCGGAGCGCCGGCGGAGGTCGCGCGTATCGCTGATGGAGCCATCGAGGGCACGGTCGCCCTGCGCTTCGGCATGCAGGTCGCCGACAACCAGCGCACCGGCGCGCTGGTCGCGCCGGTCACCTTCTCCGTGGTGGGTCCGGCCTAGCACCACGTGGACTAGACGCTGCGTGTCAGTCCGCCATCGACGAGCAGCGCCGTGCCGGTGATGTAGGAGGCGGGCGCTGAGCAGAGGAAGGTCGCCGCGGCAGCGAACTCCTCCACGGTGCCGAGCCGGCCTGCGGGGATCTCGGTCGCGGCACGCACGGCAGCCTGCTCGATGCTGCCGTAGTTGTCGATGATGCGGTCGGTGGCGATGCGTCCCGGCAGCAGCGAGTTGATCGTGACACCGTCGCCGGCGACCTGGCGGGCGATCGTCTTGAGGGCGGCAAGCAGTCCCGCGCGGTGCGCGGTCGAGAGCACGAGGTTGTCGATCGGCTCGCGCACGGAGCTCGAGGAGATGTTCAGCACACGCCCTGCGCCGCGCGTCGCCATACCGGGCACGACTGCCTGCACGAGCGCGAGCGAGCCGAGCAGGAGGGAGTCGGAGGCGCTGCGCCACTGCTCGATGGTCGGCGCCAGCGCATCGGCGAGCGCGGGCGGGCCGCCGGTGCTGACCACGAGGATGTCGATCGGTCCGAGGTCACGCTCGACCGCGTTGCGCAGCGCATCCACGGCATCGACGTTCGCGACGTCATGCACATAGCCGCGTGCGCCCGGGATCGTCGCGGCGGCTGCATCGATGCGCTCGCGTGAGCGCGAGGCGATCGCGACGCGCACGCCCTCCGCGGCCAGCGCACGAGCGATGCCGAGCGCGAGGCCCTTCGACGCACCGGTGATGAGCGCGACTTTCCCATCGATTCCCAAGTCCATGTCAGTCGGTGTCCTACGTCGTCGCGAAGTGGTGGGCGGCATCGAGGATCGCAATGATGACGGCAAGCTCCTCCGCATCGCGCGGCCCATAGAGCAGCACCATACCCGGAGGCACGTGCAGCCCGGCCAGCGGATGCGTGACCGCCCATCCCGCGGCAATCGCGGCAGCGGCGAAGGGCTGCGGCAGCGCGACATGCAGCGAGCCGTCGTACTCGGGGTGGATGTGCGCGAACTCGCCGGCCTGGCGCACGATGAAGGAATCATCGGCGCCGCGCGCCGCGTCGGGCTGGAGCGTGAAGGCACGCGCACCCGGGACCGAGATCACGGAGGGACGCACCTGCACGGCGGCGAGCGCTGACATGTGGGCGAAGACCTGCTCCTGCAGCTCGGCTGGAGCGTTCTGGGTGAGCTGCTGCTGCGGCGTCTGCACGCTCACCTCCGGCGCGGGCCCGTTGCGCTGCGGCAGCACGCCACCCGACAGGGTCGGCCATGTGACGTCACTGCGGCCGATCGTGTGGGAACCGCGGACCTCGAGATAGGCGAGCCGCTGGCGCAGCCAGCCGTCCAACGAACGCAGCGCCTGACCGCTCAGGCCGTGCGCCGAAGCGTCGCGATGGCTGTAGGAGGCAGCGCCCGAGGCGCCGTGCAGGTACTCCCACGTGCGCGCCTGCAGCTCGGCCGGGATCACATGGTCGTTGTCGCCCTGGGCCACGAACACCGGCAGCGATGCGAGGCGGCCGGCGCTCACGTCGACGCCGCCGTCGAAGGGCAACGTGCCGTACAGGATCGCCGCACCCGCGAACCGTTCCGGCTCGTCGAGGATCAGCCCACCTGCGAAGGCAGCGCCACCGCTGAAGCCGATCACCACGACCGGGCGCCCCTGCGGCGCGACCTCATCCAGCCAGGTGCGGAACCAGCCCATCGTCTGCGCGAGCGACTCGGGGATGGGTCGGCCGATCCCGCGGTTCGCGAACCACGCGTAGCCGGAGCCCTCGGCGATCGGCGCACGCACTGCAGCGTAGGCGGCACCGGCAGGCAGCTGCGCGGCGAGGTCGATGATGCCCGTCTCGTCCGAGCCGCGCCCGTGCAGCAGCACGATGAGCGGCGCGGTCGGGTCGGTGCTGCCGCGCTGCAGGATGGTCGGAGCTGGGAAGGTCGTGGAGGTGTTCATGTCCATCATCTTGGCGCGGGGGGCCGGGCAACGGAATGGCGAAAGCGAAGCGGTGCATGGACTTCCGGGTAAGGTATTCACATGCTCGAAAGGATCACCAGCGTCGGCGCCATCCCGATCGATCGCCTCATCGGCGACGGCCCTGCGGTGCAGATCATCTGGGTCGACGCCGAGCACCCGCTCGAGACGGGCGTCGTGCGCGAGGCACATCGCCACGACTACCACGAGCTCTTCTTCGTCGGCAGCGGCACGATGGAGCACCGCATCGACGGCGAGCTCGTGCGCCATGCCGAGGGCTCGGCCCTGCTCGTTGGACGCGGCCAGGTCCACGTGCTCGAGCGCGCGACCGACCTCGACGGCGTCGTCGTGCGCTTCTCCGAGGACATGCTGACCGGCGCCGCCCAGCAGGCGTCGCCCGGCTGGATGCTCGTGCAGGCACGCAGCTGCGTGATGGAGCCGCCGGCGACGGAGCGCGCGCACCTCACCATGCTGCTGCGCATGCTCGACGACGAGCTGCAGCGAGCGCCCGACGCGCGCTCCGGGACGCTCCAGGCCTACTACCTCTCGGCCGTGCTGCTGCTGATCGCGCGCTGGCAGGGCGAGCAGCCCGACGACGACACGGCGGGCCAGACCACCGAGCTCATCCTGTTCCAGTCCTTCGGCCGCCTGCTCGAGGCGGAGTACGCGCAGCACCACGACGCGACCTGGTACGCGCACCAGCTGGCGATCTCGCCGGGGCATCTCGCCTCGATGCTGACGCGCCTGACCGGGCGCAGCACCAAGAAGCTGATCAGCGACCGGCTCATGACCGAGGCGCAGCGACTGCTGCGCCACACGAACCTGACCGTGCAGCAGGTCGCGCAGCGGGTCGGTTACGACGATCCGCTCTACTTCTCGCGCGCCTTCCGCCAGCACGTCGGCGAGCCACCCAGCGCCTATCGCGAACACGTCTCCGGCTGAGGATCCCGGCTTCGTCGATCGGGTACATCCGAACAGGTCGCCACTGCGACCACCGACGATGGAGAGGGAACCGACATGGCCAGCGAAGATGACTTCACCCGTGAGCCGCTCAAGGTGCTCGTGTTCAGCGCGTCGATGCGCGAGCAGTCACTCAACACCAGGCTGGCGCGACTAGCGGCCGCGGCGCTCGAGGCAACCGGCGTCGAGGTCGACTTCGCCACCATGGAGCAGTTCGACTGCCCCTCCTACGATGGCGACATCGAGGATACGCAGGGGATCCCGGAAGGGGCAGCCGAGCTGCATCGCCGCATCAACGGCACCGATGGCTTCGTGATCGTGTCGCCCGAGTACAACGCGTCGATGCCGGGCGCGCTCAAGAATGCGATCGACTGGACCTCGCGGCATCGCCCGCAGCCGTTCCACGAGCACCACTGCCTGCTGCTGTCGGCGTCGCCCTCGATGTCCGGCGGCAACCGCGGGCTCTGGGCGCTGCGCATGCCGCTCGAGCACCTCGGCACGCGCGTCTATCCGGACATGTTCTCGCTCGCGCAGGCACACAGCGCGATCGACGCCGACGGCAAGCTCACCGTGCCGGTGCTGCAGGAGCGGCTGGAGCAGACGGTCGCCGCGTGGGCGGACCTCGTCGAGGCGAGCAAGCACTACCCGTGCGCCAAGGCACGCTGGGTCGAGTTCCTGGGCGAGGAGCCGGTGCCGGTGATCGACCGCGTGGAATAATCGGCGAATGGAACAGTCCCGAGCGCCCCAGCCCCGTCCCGTGAGCTACGACGTCGTCATCGTCGGTGGTGGCGTTGCCGCCGGCGCGACTGCCAGCGGCCTGCGTGACGCGGGCTTCACCGGCTCCGTCGCCGTGTTCTGCGCCGAGCCGCATGTGCCCTACACGCGTCCGGGATTGACGAAGCAGGTGCTGCGCGGCGAGAAGCCCGAGAGCGCGGCGCTCTTCAAGCCGGCGGAGTGGTACGCCGAGCACGACGTGGATCTGCACCTCGACTCCGCGGTGATCGACATCGACCTGAGCGGCGCAACGGTGCGCACGGGTGGCCAGACGATCGGCTATGGACAGCTCGTGCTGGCGACCGGTGCCGAGCCGCGGCAGCTGCCGCTCGTGGCGGACCTCGGCGTGTCGTCCCACGTGCTGCGCTCGATCGACGATGCGCGGCGGATCCGTCCGCTGCTGCGCGAGGGTGTGCGCTGGCTCGTGATCGGTGGCGGCTTCATCGGCGCCGAGTTCGCGGCGTCGGCGCGGATCATGGGAAGCGAGGTCGATCTCGTGATGCAGGAGCCGAACGTGCTCGAGCGCGTCTTCGGCGCCGAGGCGGGCTCGTGGTTCGAGCAGCGGCTCGAGGCGCAGGGCGTGCGCGCCCACGCCGAGACCGCGGTCGAAGCGCTGGAGCGGACGGACAGCGGCATCCAGGTAACCCTCGCGAACGGCAAGCGGCTCGAGGTCGACGAGGTGCTCGCGGGCGTCGGCGTGCGCCCCAACACCGGCGTCGCACGACAGGCTGGCCTCGACCTCGACGACGCCAGCGGCGGCATCCTCGTCGACCAGCACCTGCGCACCTCGAATCCCCGCGTGTTCGCGGTCGGCGATGTCGCGGCCTACGACAGCAAGCTGCACGGGCGGCGCATGCGGATCGAGCATTGGGACGTCGCGCGCGCTCACGGCGACTACGTCGCACGCCAGATTGCCGGCGCGACCAGTGAGCCCTACGAGCAGCTGCCCTACTTCTTCGGCACGATGGGCACCTGGGCGTTCCATCGCTACGTCGGCGTTGCGATGGGTGGCGGCGTCGTGCGCGGCAACCTCGACGGTGAGACGCTCGCGATCGCCTACCTCGACGACGATGCACGCCTGGTCGGCATGCTCACCGTGGACCGCGACGAGGACCTCGACGCTGCCCGCGAGCTGGTCGTCGCCGGCGCAACGATGGACCGCGAGCAGATCGCCGCGGACGAGCTGCCGCTGGCGGAGTGCGTCGCGAGCTAGTGCAGCACGGAGGCGGCGCGACCTGCGAGCAGACTTCCCCATTCCTGCGCGCGCTCGAGCTCGCCGTCACGCAGCGGACCGAGGGTGTCAGCCACCCAGAAGTGCTCCGGGTCAGCTGCGACGCCGCAGCCCAGGCTCTCGAGGCGGCGTGCGATCGGAACTGCGGCGGAGCCCGCACTGCGCAGGATGCGCGGCTTGTCGACATGCGTGTCGAAGCTCGCTGACATCACGGGGTGATCCGGTGGCTGGACTCCCTCGAGCCACTCGCGCACGCCGACGCCCGGCGAGATGAGCCGCACCGTGGTTCGGGTCGCGGCATCCAGCCGGGTGCTCGCGCGGCTCATGCCGAAGGCGTGCGTCGGTCCACCGACGATGAGCAGGCTGACATCGGGCGCGATCACGTCCGGCGCGTTGCCGACCTCGACCAGCTCGACCTTGACGTGCGGCGCGAGACCGTCGACGATCGCCTGGGCGACCTGCCGCGTGTTGCCGAACATCGATTCATAGACCACCAACGCGCGCATGCCTGTCTCCTTTTTCGGAGAAGCATTCCGCATCGGGCGGGGCGCTGGACATCGCGCCACGCCGGATGCGGCAGGAGTTGCGGGAACTACTTCATCTTGTTGGTGCTGACATGAACGTGGTCGAAGTGGTTCTGGGTGTTGCTGCCGCGGTCCTCCATCGGCGTCCAGTTCCAGCCCGTGTGGGGCCCGGCGATCTGCTGTTCGTAGATCACGTAGCCGACGTTCGGGTCGCCTGCCTGGCCAGCGGCACGCATCTTGTCCGCGAACGCGCGCATCTCGGGAGTGCCGGTCCGGCCGCCGAGCGGGACGTTGCCGATGTCGATCGCCGAGCCGTCGCCGTGTCCACCCGGATCACCGGGACGAAGCGCGGAGACGAGCTTCAGGCCGCCGTCGTGCGCCTGCCCGAGCACGGTCAGCGCGGCGGGCACCAGCCCGTTCTGGGATACCTCGCCCGCGACGGCTGCGGTGGGCGTGGGAGCTGGTGCAGGATCTGCGTCCGGTGCGGGCGCGGGAGCCTGCGTCGACTCGGGCGACGGCGGCGCAGTCGGGCCGACGCCCGGCTTTCCGCTGTCCGGCTTTCCGCTGTCCGGTGCTGCTGCCGTCTTGCCTGGTGCAGCAGCCTGCGTGGGGCCGTCCTTGCCCTTCGCGCCCTTGCCCGCACCGGGTGGCGTCTGGCCGACGTTCTCGCCCTGCTTGGCATCGCCCTTGCCGCGCCCCTTGCCGCGACCTTTGCCACGCTTGCAGCCCATGGTCGTGCCGGCCTGCGCCGCGTCGGCCGTGCCGCCGCCGCCGGTGACGCCCTGCTGCCGCTTCTTCCCACCGAGCTCGGCGCCGGCAGCGGCATCGCCGCCACCCTCGATCGCGCCTGCGGGCGCCACGCCACCGTTCGCGGCGGCTACCTGGCCCGGCACGCCCTGCGCCGGCGTTCCCTGGGATCCCTGGTACGTCGCGGTGCGCGCGCCCATCGGGCACGACATTCCATCGACGCGAAAACGGTATCGACCACTACTGACTGCTGCAATCCACTCCACGATGCGCCCCCCGGCTTTGGGCGCCGACCCATCACAGGTCAGCACGTGGTCCACACGCACGGGTTGCTCGATGAAGGTAGGTCGGCCCGCAGCTCCCGTCAAGACGGATGCACACCACGCATGGCGGCGGTGCCGCTACGGGTTGGGCAGCAGGATGCGGACTGCGGTGCCCTGGCTGGGCGCACTGGTGATGCTGCAGTGACCGCCCGTGGCGATCACCTGCTCGAGCAGCAGGTTGAGCCGGTCGCCCACCTCGCGTACGAGCATGTTCTCGGCGTCCACGCGGCGGCGCAGGCCGCGCCCGTCATCCTGGATCCGCAACTCCAGCCCGTCGCTCGTATCGCGGGCCTCGAAGGTGATCAGGTCTGCGCGCGCATGCTTGGCCGCACCGAGCAACGCCTCGGAGGCAACTCGGTAGGCGAGCAGGCGATGCTCGCCGGAGAGCTCGCTCGTCGCTGCGATCTGCGTGGTGATCCGCACGTCGGAGCTCGACTCCACCTGGGACGCGGCGAGCGCGAACATGTCCGAGGAGCTGAGGTGCTCGACGTCGAGCGGCTGGATGTCGTCCATCACGCGGCGCAGCGCGTTGATCGCCTCGCGCACCAGCCGGTCCGCTGACTCGGGCGCACCGTTCGTGCCGCCGCCATTGAGGTGCATCAGCGCCACGAGCAGCTGCTGCAGCACCGTGTCGTGCAGCTCGCCGGCGACCTGCTCGCGCTCGCCGGCGCGGGTGTCCTGGGAGCTGGCCAGCAGCTCGCGCACGTGCTCGGCACGCTCGTTGCGCTCGGTCACGTCGCGCCCCACGAGGTAGCGGAGCGCGTGGTGCGGATCCTGGCGCACCTGCCACTCGATCGTCTGGCGCGCCCCGTCCACGCGGGTGACCTCCTCGTCGAACCGCGTCGCGGCGCCGCTGCGCAGCTGCTCTACGACGTCGTCGGATGCGAGCTCCATGCCAGGAGCGAGGCTGTGGTCGACCCACGACCAGGCTTCGTTGCTGTCGATGATGTTGCCGTTGACGTCGAGGGTCCCCATCAGGTCTGGCGAGAGCGAGAACAGCAGCCGACTGCGCACGTCGAGCTCTGCGCGGAGCCGAGCGAAGTAGCCGACCAGCACGCCGATGAACATGACCGCGATGAAGCGCGGGATGTAGCCCGCCAGCGGGATGGAGTCGGTATCGGACATGAGCGTCCAACCGACGAAGATCGAGAACGCGGTCAAGGCGCTCAACACGCCACCGACCAGGCCGAAGCGAATCGCGGCGATCGTGATGGGCAGGCAGATCAGCACGCCGACGCCGTCGTCCGGGTCGCTGAAGGAGATGCGCAGCGCAGTGACAGCGGCGAAGAGGAGCGCGATCACGAGCAGGGCCACCCGCCCATCGCGCAGCAGCGGCATCCTGCGCCCAGGCAACGCGTCTGATGTCAGTGATCGCTTGAGCATTCAGCTACATGAGGAGCGAACTCCGAAACGCGATCGAGACGGCTTCGGTGCGGCTCGTGGCCTCCAGCTTCCGGAGTACCCCGGAAACGTGATGTCGTACCGTCTCCGGTGCAAGCTCGAGCCGTGCAGCTATCGCGATATTCGAGAGACCGTCACCCAACAGCTCGAGCACGTCGCGCTCGCGGGGGGTCAACACCACCGCCGACGACGTCACCATCTTCGCTGCCACGGTCGGGTCGACGTAGCGCTCGCCGCCCAGCACGACCTCGATCGCTGCGAGCAGCACCTCCTTGTGCGCCTCCTTGCAGACGTAGCCGGCGATGCCGGCCGCGAACCCACGCTCGACGAGGTCGGGCGAGGCGAAGCCGGAAAAGAGCACGATGCGGGTCGGTAGGGCGGCCTCGCGGACGGCAGCGGCCACGCCGAATCCATCGAGCTTCGGCATCCGCAGGTCCACCAGCGCGAAGTCTGGTTGCAGCTCACGGATGAGCTCGAGCCCCGCGATGCCATCAGCAGCCTCGCCCACGATCTCGATCGACGGGTCGATGGAGAGACGGGTGCGGATGCCATCGCGCACGATCGTGTGGTCATCCACGAGCACACATGTCCGAATTGGCGACACTTGAAAGTTCCTCTGTTGCGTTCGGTATTGCCCTACCCGGCCATGTGGCCTACCGAACTCCATCAACAGTGATGTCGGCACTCAAGGCCATTTTGCTGAGTCCCGACAGTAGTACGCATGGGGGATACGAACCCCCCTACATGTGCCCCCCCGCACCGTCCATTCAAGGGAGTAGATATGCCGAAGAACATCCCCTCCGAGCCGCTGAACGTCACTGAACCCGCGTCTCCACGGTCACGCTGGCGTGGGCTCGGTTTCCGTTCGATCATCACCCTCGCGGCTCTGAGCGCATTCGGCGCAGTCGGCATGCTCGGCACCCAGGCAGCATTCAGCGACGACGTGACGATGGCGCAGATCACCGTCACCGGCGGTACGCTCGACATGGTCGCCAACAGCGAGACGGACGACACCGATGTCGCATGGACGGGTCAGGTGGCGGTTGCGCTGACCGGACTCGCTCCTGGCGACGTCAAGACGGGCACCGTCTCGATCGACAACGTCGGCGACCTGCCGTTCGAGCTGACCTCCTCGACGACCGGCACCGACACGAGCGGCTGCTTCGGCTTCTACCTGCGCGAGACGAGCGCTACCGGCGCGACGAAGGCTGCCGCATGGCCGGTGGACTTCACCGGCTTCGGCACCGACGCCACCGGCGATGCCACCACGGCACCGTTCGCGACCGCGGTCGTCGCCAGCAGCCTGCCCGACGCCGGCGCCGACCTCGACTGGGAAGCCGACGACACGAAGGTCTACACGATCGCCGTGCGCATGAAGTCAGCCTGCACGACCAACGGCGCCGCCGGCACGTTGAACGTGAACTTCAACGCCACGCAGGCGTAGGACGGCAGCAAGCACGATGAAGGTACTGGCGCGAGGGCTCAAACGGACGTGGCTTGCATTCTGCATGGCCACGCTCATCGGGGCCCTCGCGCTCTTCGTCGCCTGGCGCTTCTTCGACCTGGCGCCGATCGCGGTGCGCAGCGGCAGCATGTCGCCGAAGCTGCCGATCCACACGCTGCTGTTCGTGGCGCAGGTTCCTGCGGCCGAGGTCGAACGCGGCGACGTCATCACCTTCGACCCGCCCGGCGTGCCGCCCCGCACGACGCATCGCGTCGTCTCGCGTGAGTGGCGCGACCAGAAGTGGTTCTTCGTCACCCAGGGCGACGCGAACGACGCGCCCGATGATTGGCGTCGCGCGGGGCAATCCGGTGCCTTCCACCGCGGCATCACCTATGGCAGCCAGCCTGCGCTGGTCACCGTGGCGCATGTCCCCCACGTGGGGCGGCTCGCCGACCTCGCCCTGCACCCGCGACTTCGGGTCGCGCTGCTGCTGCTGCCCTTGGCGCTGCTGGCACTCCACACCATGCTCGTGATCTGGCGCCCGCGGCCTACGCCCCCTGTTCCAGAGCGAGCCAGGGAGCGCTCCCTGAGATGAGGGATCGTCGCCGCCTCCTGCAGCTCGCCGTCGCCGCCATCGCCATCGCGGTGCTGGTCGAGCACAGCCGCAGGCGGCGCCGGGCGACACTCATTGCACGCTCCGACGTCGATCGAACGCTCCTCGTGGACGCGCCATCCGGCCCCGTCGCCGCGCCAGCCGCCGCGCCCAGCTCGGTTCGACCGCCCGGCGTCGGCCGCCGCGTGCTCCAGAAGCTGCTCGTGCCGACGATCGTGCTGGCGCTGCTCGCCGCGGTGCAGGTCGGTGTCACGTCTGCCTTCCTCTCCGATGGGGCCACGGCGCAGCAGGTCGTGGTGACCGGCGGCAGCGTCGTCGACCCGAGCGGCCTCGCGCTGAGCGACACCGGCTCGGCCATCCAGGTCGCGTGGACCGCACCGGGCACGGGACTGACACCGCCCGCCTATGACGTCTTCCGCCGGCCGAGCACCGGCTCCTACGGCGGCACTGCCACCGGCACCTCCGCCGCCAGCCCGTGGATCGACACCACCGCCACCGAGTGCACGACCTGGTTCTACAAGGCACGCTCGCGCCACACGAACCTGGTCAGCGGCTTCACGCCGGAGCAGTCGATCCGCGTGGACCGCACCGACCCCGTCGTCAGCGAGGCGCACGTGGTGTGGGGCGCCGTGACACCGAAGGTCGCCGACTTCGTTCGCGTCAATCCCGGCGGTGCGGTGGAGGTCTACGCGAATGCGACTGACAACTGCGCCGCGATGTCCGCCCTGGGCCTGCAGTTCCAGATGGGTGCGCCCATCTCGCAGAACCTGACGGCGACGTACAACGCCACCGGCTGGACACCGATCGTGGGCGGGCCCACCTACAACTTCCGTGCGCTCTACACCTTGCCGAATTCACTGATCGCGAACACGCAGGTCGTCAACTGGAACGTCGTCGCCACCGATCCGGACGGCAATGCCGCGACGACAGCGGGGACACCGTTCACCGGTGACGGCGCTGGCCCGGTCTTCAACCGTGCGCAGATGGTGTCGGCGTACACGAACTTCTACGACGTGGCGTACGGCGTCGGTGAGATTCCGTCCGACGGCACCGCGCGGGCCTCCGGATCGTACGTCTACGCGGACTTCTCCGACGCCAGCGGCGTCAAGACGATCACGGCGGACCTCACCGTCCCCAGCTTCGTGGTCAAGACCGGAACCCCCGCCCTGCCGCTGGCCGAGGGCACGTATTCGACCTTCGGGAACGGCAGCTCATGGACGTGGCGTTCAGCAGCAACGGTGGTCAACACCGCGATGGCGGACGGCACGCGTCGTTTCCACGTCACGGCCACCGACGTCGTCGGCAACGCGGCCACGACCGCATCCAACCGCAATGTGGAGATCGATGACACCGTGCCCGCTGTCGGCACAGGATCCTGCCTCGCCGTCGCGGGCGCCGGCTCCAACAACCTGCTCGCCGCCGGCGATGGCATGGAGTACAACTTCGGCGACACCATCTGGACCGGCTCGCTTCGCGCCAACTGGGACGGCTCGACCCTGTCCGGTCCGGCAGTCCTGCGCAATGGCGGAACCGACTACTTCGACCTGAACGGCGACTTTGGCATCTCGCTGTTCGCCGGCTCGACCAATCTCACCAGCTTCAATCTCAACAACAACTGGATCGCCGCGAACACCAGCTACGCCGGCAGCACATTCGGCCTCGTCAATCGCACGACGCTCGGGTTCACGCTCGGGGGGACGCCGAGTGTCACGGCGATCATCGGCAACGTCCGGGCGGAGATCGGCGCGACGATTCGCGACGCGGCTGGCAACAAGGCCGCGGCGCCGTTCCGCCTGCAGTGCTCGGGAAACGCCTGGTAGCACCGCGAGGCCGCGGTGGGCCGCGGCGCGGGCAACGCGGCCACGATAACCGTCCGTCGGTCGAAGGTTTCGGGGCGGGCTGTGAGGCTTGGAGGACCCACGCACCCGATTCCCAAGGAACGCCACCTCCCATGCAGGTCTCCTCCACTCCCGCCGCTGCCGCCACGCCAGCCGCCGCGCCGCGCCTCCTCAACGAGCCCGGCGACGTCATCGGCACCGCCAAGCGCGTGCCCTTCACCAACACGATGCAGCTGCGCTACGGCCCGATCCTCGCCCAGTTCGAGCAGCTCTACGATGCCGAGCAGTCCGCCCTGAAGCTGAGCGAAGGCGACAAGCCCGCCGTCGTGATCTCGTCCTTCCCGGCCAAGCCCGCGGGCGAGGAGCTCGTCGAGACCGAGCGCTACGTGCTCTACGGCGTGGACTTCGCCAAGATGACGCGCCCGCTCAACCCGATGACGCACCCGGAGGTGATCGAGCAGGGCACCTACCACCATGGCCTCGTCACGACCTTCGGTTACCAGTCCAAGAACCACAGCTGGGACCTCGGCGCCGCCCAGTACATCGTCGACGACGGCAAGAAGTTCGACATCGAGAACCTCGAGCAGCGCCCCTAGCCTGCACGACTGCGCCGCACGCACAGAAAGCTCCAGCGTCATCGGATCCCCCGTCACCGTACGGGGGATCCTTTTTCGTGTCCCGCACGATTTCGACAGGAGCACGACATGAGCCTGAGCTACGCGACCCACCCCGGCGACATCGACCACCTGATCGCCGACGACCACGCCATCGCGGAGCGACAGCTGCAGCACCTCGAGGCGGGGCGCGGCAACCGCGACCTGCTCGTGCGCCAGCTCGTCTTCGAGCTGTCGATGCATGCCTACGCGGAGGCGACGACGCTGTACCCGCTGTATCGCGAGCAGGACATGGAGCCCGCATCGCTCGCGGCGGCACGCGGCCTCGAGCAGATGCAGCCGCTGCTCGCGACGCTCGATGGCTCGACTGCCGAGAAGCCCGAGTTCGAGGATGCGCTGCGCCAGCTGATCCCGATCCTGCGGGAGCGGGTGCGCGAGGAGGAGCAGCTCGAGCTGCCGCTGTTCCGGGCGCGGGTCGGTCAGGCTCGGATGGCCGAGCTCGGCAGGGAGTTCATCGAGGCGAAGCAGCATGCGCCGACGCGGCCGCATCCGCATGCGCCGGAGATGGGGGCTGCAGCGCGCGTCGCGGGTGCGGTCGCGAAGCCGATCGACATGGCGCGCGACCACACCTCCGGGCGACTGCGCCGGCTCGCGACGGATGCTTCCGGCCTGCTGGATCCGCAGGCGCAGGCGATCACCGACGCGTTCGCATCGCTCGAACCGCTGCCGGTCGAGACGTTGACGCCGCGCCAGGCGCGGATGCAGCCGGGGCCCGATGACGCCGTGCGCGTGGTGATGGCCGACCGCGGGATCGATGGGCCGGAGCCGGTGGGCCGCGTCGAGAACGTGCTCATCGAGGGGCCGGACGGCCACAACCTGCCGGTGCGCATCTACCGCCCGGCAGGCGCTGGCCCGGACCCGCTGCCGATCCTGCTGTGGGTGCACGGCGGCGGCTGGGTGCTGTTCACGGTCGATACCTACGACGCTTCGTGTCGCGGACTCGTCAACAAGGCGCAGTGCATCGTGATCAGCCCGGAGTACCGGCGTGCGCCGGAGAACGTCTTCCCGGCGTCCCACGATGACGTGCTCGCGACCTGGCGCTGGGCGCGTGACAACGCGAGCACCTTCGGCGGTGACCCGTCGCGGATGGCGATCGGCGGCGAGTCGGTCGGTGGCAACATGGCCGCCGCCACCTGCCTGCAGCTGCGCGCGGCGGGCGAGCCGCTGCCGCGCTTCCAGGCGCTCGTGTACCCGGTCACGACGCCGCAGCAGTTCGGCGCATCGATGGAGGATTCCGCCGACGCCCGCCCGCTCAACCGGGCGCTGCTGTCGTGGATGGCAATGCACGAGTTCAGCGGCAAGCCAGAGGCGGAGACGGATCCGCGGATCGACCTGCTGTCACTGCGCCGCGAGCAGCTGGCGGGACTGCCGCCGGCGCACGTGATCACCGATGAGCGCGACGTGCTGCGCAGCCAGGGCGAGCAGTTCGCCCAGAACCTGCAGGAGGCCGGCGTGCCGACGACGCACAGCTACTACGACGGCGTGATGCATGAGTTCTTCGGCGCGTCCGCGGTGCTCGACAAGGCCGAGCGGGCGCAGCAGGAGGTCGCCGACCACCTGCGCCGCGCGTTCGCGGGCTCGATGCTGTCCATCTGAGCCGGCCCTAGGCGGAGCGCGCGGGGCGTCCGAGCTGGAGCGGCCCGCGCTGGCGGTGCACGGTGATGAAGCTGAGTCCGTGGCTGCCGGCGACGATGCGCCGTTCGGCATGGGCGGCGAGCAGGTACGCGTGTCCCGGCTCGAGCCGCTCGCCGCCACCTTCGGCACCTTCGACGACGAAGACGCCAGTGCCGCCGACGCAGATGAGCGCGATCTCGCGGTCGGCGCTACCGGCGCGGGCCGCGTGCGGCTCGAGCGTGACGCAGGTGGCATTGAGCTCACCGAGGGCGAGCCCGGCGCTGCCCGGCTGCTTCGGCGGCGTCGCGTGCCGCAGCGGGTGCGGCGGTCGATGCTGCGGCAGGTCGTGGTCAAGGAGCCCGACCGGCTGCCCGATCGCGGCGAGCCGCTCCTGCAGGTCCTCGAACAGCTCCCGCTCCTCCCAGCGCACGTGGGCGCGCAGCGTGCGTGCCAGCAGCGCGGCGAGCTCGCGATCGTCGGGGGTTGCGGCGAGCTGCTGCACGAGCGTGCGGATGTCGAGGTGCTCGCGGGCGATGCGACTGACCTGGTCGCCGCTCGTCACGCCCAGCGCGTGCAGGCGCGGCAGCAGGACCGTCTCCTCCTGGTGCATGTGCGCGGCGAGCTCCAGCTGGGCGAAGTCGAGCGTCTGCTCGACGACCTCGGCGAGCGTGGCGTCGTCGCCATCGCGCGCCGCGCGCGCGAGCCGCAGTGTCACGGCAAGCGCATGCTGGTGGTCATGTGAGTAGGGGATGAGCGATTCGATACGGCGCATGCTGGCCTCCTGGATTCAGTGGTGACCGTTGGCGCCGGCATCCTCGACCCCACCGGGGCCCGGCTTGCCGTCGCCTGAGATCATCATGCCCACTGCGCCCTTCGCGGCGTGGTTGAACTGGTGCGTGACGAACGGGAACTGGCCTTCGCCCTTGAGCTGCATCTCGAACACGCCGGATCCCGAGGCGGGAATACCGAGCGCCTGGCGGCCGAAGCTGACGTTGCGCGGGTTGCCATCTTCGAAGACGCGGTCGAACACGGTGCCGACCACGTGGAAGCTCGAGACCTCGCTCGGCCCCGCGTTCATGACGAACATGCGCACGTTGCTGTCAGCCGGGAGGCGCAGCGGCTTGGCTGCGTACTGGCTGGGGACACCGTTGAAGGCCATCGAGTCGGGACGGTTCTCGTCGATGTCCTTGGAGGAAGCGTAGAGCTCCGACTGGGTGATCGCGTACTCCGGCATCTTCGGGCCGAAGCCTTCCTTGGGCTGGACGATGAGCATGCCGTACATGCCCATGCCGATGTGATGGAGCACCGGTGCCGTCGCGCAGTGGTACATGAACACGCCCGGGTACTCGGCCGTGAACTCGAAGGTCCCGGACTTGCCGGGTGCCACCTGGACGTGGCCACCACCGAGCGTCAGGCGCGAGGCGTGGTAGTCGACGCTGTGTGGCAGCTTGCTGTCGGAGGCGTTCGTGATCTTGATCGTGATCTTGTCGCCGACGACGGCACGCAGCACGGGCCCGGGGACGGTGTTGTTGAAGGTCCACATCTTGTAGGTCTTCGCACCGACCTTGATGTTCTTCTCGGTGGCGGTCAGCTCGAAGGTCTTCGGACCGGCCTTGACCGGCTTGGTGACCGGGTCGTAGGTCTTCGCCGTGAAGTCGGGCTTCTCCTCGGTGACGCGGGTCGTCGGCGCGGTGTTCTCGCCGCCGCCGTAGCCGCCTGCGGTCGCGGAGTCACCGGCGGCCGCTGCGTTCGGCGCTGCGGCGGCGGCCGGGCCGTTGGACTGGTTGGCGGCGAAGGCGATCACGATCGCCAGGGCCGAGATCAGCACGCCGAGGATGGTCAGTGGCGCGAGGATGTCGAAGTCGATCAGGCGCTGGCGCTTGGCCCGCGATACGCGATTCTCCGGGATGGTCGTGGCGCTGGTGCTGGCGTCGAGCTCGGTCATGGTCGGTTCCCTGTGGTTTCCTCCCTGATCGTCGACGATCGTGGCGCGAGGTACATCGGGGGGTGACCGCCGCGCGTTGCGGGAAGTCCGCAGCCCTGGGGAATCAGTCGGCGATGCGGTAGGCGACGACGGCATCGATGCCGTGGCCGGGACCGTGGCGCAGCCAGGCGCGGCCGCCGTCGACCTCCGCCAGCCGGCGGACGATGGCGAGGCCCAGCCCGAAGCCGCCACCGCCGGTGCGTGGTCGGTCGGCGCCGGAGGCGAAGCGGCGGAAGACGGTCTCGAGCTCGGCGTCGCTCAGGCCGGGGCCCTGGTCGATGACGTGCAGCTCGAGCAGCTCGGAGGCGGGGTCGCGGCGGGCACGCACGCGCACGGCGGTACCTGCGGGCGCGACGGTGATGGCGTTGTCGACGTAGTTGTCGAGCACCTGCTCGACGTGGACGGGATGGGCGAGGATCTGCGCCACGCCTGCGCTGTCGACGTCGACGTGGACGTCGACGCCGCGGCGCGCGCCGAGCTCGAGCCACGCTTCGGCGCGCTGGCGCAGCAGCTGGGCGACGTCGACGGCTGCGACCTCGCCGCTGGCGCCGCGGTCGGCGCGTTCGAGCACGAGCAGGGATTCGACCATCGCCGCGAGCCGGTCGACTTCCGCGGCAGCGTGCGCGACTCCGGCGCGGGCGGTGGCGGCGTCACCGCGCTCGAGCTCGTGGCCGACGTTGTCGAGACGCAGCATCATGGCCTGCAGCGGCGTGCGGAGCTGGTGTGAGGCGTCGGAGGTGAAGGCGCGCTGGTCATCGAGCAGGCGCTGCAGGGCGGCGACCGAAGCGTTGACGCGGGCGGCGACGGCGCGCACCTCCGGCGGACCGGCCTCCTCGTCGGCGCGCGCGTCGAGGTTGCCGTCGCCGACCTCGTCCGCCACGCGGGCCAGCGAGTCGAGCGGGCGCGCGATCCAGCGCGCGGCGAAGACGGCGACGAGCGCGGCGATGCCGAGCACGAGCAGGCCGATCGCCGCGAGGCCGGTCCAGTAGGCAGCGACCCGGCGCGCGAGCTCGTCACTCGGGTAGCTGACACGCACGGCGCCGACCGCGCGGCCACCGCTGGTGACGGGGACGGCGACGAAGAGCAGCGGGTGGCCGAGCGTCGCGGAGGCACGTTCGCCCGCTGCGACCTCACCGGCGAGCGCGCGGGCGATCTCCGGTCGCGACGAGAAGTCGCGGTCGAGCTCGACGTCCCCGCTCCCCTCTTCGCCGGTGTCGACGACGGAGTGTCCTGCGGCGTCGACGACGAGCACGCGTGCTCCGGATTCCTGCCCGTACGCCTCGAGCCGGGCGCGCAGGGCGGTGATCATGCGGGTCGTGGAGACGGCGTCGGGAGCAGTGGCGCGGGCGGCCAGGGCGCTGTCGGACTGGGACGCGGCCGCAACCGCATCACGCTCGATGCGGCGCATCAGGTCCTCACGCTCGGAGCGTTGGTTGGAGACGCCGAGCGGCACGATCAGCAGCGCCAGCACGG
>JAOPYV010000116.1 GCA_025964435.1 Thermoleophilia bacterium
GGGATCGGTCGCGCCCGCCGCTGGAGCTGCCGCAGGATCGGTCACGGCGTCGGCCGCGACGATCGAAGCGTCGGTGACGCGGCTCCAGGAGCCACCGTCGCCAGCCGCCACGACACGCGAGGAGCCACTGAATCCATCGGCGGGTGCGCCCGTGACGGTGCCATCTGCGGGAGCCGCGGCCGGATCAGCAGGAACTGCCGCGCCCGTTGCCGGGTCGACCGCTGCGGGATCCGTCGAGGCGGGTGCTCCGGTGGCGGGATCGACGCCCGGCGTCGCTGCCGGATCCGTCGTGGCCGCGCCGGGATCCGTCGTGCCCAGGCCACCAGCAGTGCCACAGTCGGGCACTGGAGTGGCCGTCGCATCATCGGCGACGATCTCTTCCTCACCGGCGAGCACGCCCTGCAATCCGGGGATCGGCAGGTTCGGCGGCTTGCCAAACGCGGTCAGCACGAGTGCGATCAACAGGAGTGCGCCGGCACCGGCGAGCATGGTCTTCATGGATTTCGACATCGGCACGCTCCTTCCCACCGAGGCGCGCAGGGGAAACCCGCCTTCACGTAGTGGACGTTGCTTAGCCGCTCGCGGCTCCCGGGTTCAGAACCCGTAGATCCGGTTCTGCACGAAGAAGTCGGGCGCCGGCAGCCCGTAGAAGTTGTCGTAGGGACGCACGGTGCCCGCGACGTTGACGCCATCCGGGAACTGGCCCTTCATCGCCGTGTTGATGAGTGGGCTCGTCGACGTGTGGCTCTCCTTGCGCGCCATCAGCACGCCGCCGCGCTGCATCGTGACGATCATCGGCAGCACCACGGCCATCACGCGATTGTCGGTCGCGAGGTTCGGCACGCCGAACTTCTTGGCGTCGCCGCCGGGGATCGAGGTGCGCGTGCTGTTGCTGGCGAACTCGCGGGTCAGCGGTCCGGTCGTGCTCATCTGGGTGATCGAGCCACCGAGGCTGGTGTCCACCCGCTTGAGCGCGCCCTCGATCAGGCCGAACTCGCGCACCATCGCCTGGGTCGACTTGAGCGAGCCGTTGAGGCCGGTGCCGACGGCGGCCATGCCGGTCTTGGTCGTGACGAGCTCCGCCTCCACGTTGACGAGGCTGTCGCGCGACGCGCCCACTGCCGTGCCGACCGTGCCGAGCTTGGTGTTGAGCTGCTGGGTCTTGGTCGCCATGTCGCCGGTCGCCGTCGCGATCGCACCCATGTTCGACTGCAGGTCGATCAGGTGCGCCGAGTTCGTGTCGATCTTGGCCAGCGAGCCGT
The DNA here is from genome assembly GCA_025964435.1 of Thermoleophilia bacterium. Lineage (GTDB taxonomy): Bacteria > Actinomycetota > Thermoleophilia > Gaiellales > SKUG01 > JAGQUL01. Next base: position 1,263 of record JAOPYV010000116.1, read on the forward strand.
TGGACTGCTTCATGAGGCCGGTGATCTCGAAGGTCGTGCTCGCGAGCTGCTGCATGAGCTTGATCGGGTTGGCGGTGCCGCCTCCGCTGCCGAGCGCGGTAGGTGCGGCGACCAGCAGCAGGACGACCGCCATGAGGATGAGCGGCGCGATCGGCTGCTTCCGCGGCGCGTCACCCCAGAGCAGCTCGCCGGGTCGTGGACCCGTTGCTGGCAGCAGTCGCGCTGCATATGTCGGTGCGTTCGTCGACATCGTCACGGTCCTTGGTAGATCGGCCACTGCATCCAGTCGAAGACAGGCACGGGCCGTGAGTTGATCGCTACGCCGGGGACATCCGGCTTGAGCGGGGGAAGGTCGATACGGACCGACATCGGCTGCTTGGTCGGCGGCGCCGTCATGTAGTTGAGGATGCGGACCACGTAGGCGAGGCTGGCGTTCATGCCGTCGAGCCCGTCGCGCATGTGGCGCGTGTTGCCGAGCAGCTCGCGCTTCATCGTGACGAGGGGCCCGACCTGCGTGCTGAGGTCGCCGATCGTGGAGCCCAGGGCGCCGGTGCCGCTCGCCGTGGATTCGAGCGAGGTGCTCAGTCCCTTGGTGTCGTTCCCGATCGCTTCCAGGCGCGTGCTGAGCGCGTCGGTGCTCGTCGACAGCGTGTCGATCGAGCCGGCGCTCTTCTTCACCTCGACACCGGTCGTCTTGACCGTGCCGACGATGGCGTCGAGGCTGCGCGCGGTCGGCGCGAGCGAATCCATCGTCTTGTTGAGCGCGGTCACCCCGCCGTTGGCGACGGCGAGCTGCGCGTTCATCTCCTTGATGTCGCGGTCCATGCCCTGCATCGTGCCGAGCAGCGACTGGGCGCCGACCAGGATCACGACGACGCATGCGAGCAGCAGCGCCGACGCGGTCGCCTTGGTCCCGACCTGCAGCGCGAGCGCATCGGCGCGCGCGCCGATCTCCTCCGCGGTGAATGTCGGGCGGCGGCTCAGCATGGTGTGCCGTCCGCCTTGACGCCCCACGCACCCGGGGGCACGACGGTCGCGATGATGCTCGCCGAGCCGGCGCTGATGAAGGTGAACTTCACGTCGACGTCGATCTTCTGGGTGATGCCGCGGCAGCCCATCAGGTTGACGACCTTGTTGATGTGGCCGAGTCGACCGTTGGTCGCGTCGAGCCGACCGGGCAGCTGGTCCACGACCTCGGATGTCGCGACCAGGTCGCGGCGCATCGTCGTGACCTGCTTGACCTGCCGGCCGAGGCCGGCGTTGATGCCGGTGAGGTCCTTGGCAAGGCTCGCGTTGGTGGCGTTGACCGACCCGAGCTCCGTCTCGAGCGTGCCGAGCGATGCCTGCACGGCGCCCATGTCATCGCCGATCGCGCCGACGCCAGCGACCATCGCGCCCATGTTGGCGCTGATGTCCTGGAGGTACGTCTTGAGCTCGGCGGAGGAGCCGCTCATCGCCTCGACCTGACGGGTCTTCGCGTCGAGGTCGCGCAGCCCGGCGTTTGCTTCCGCGAGCTGGGTCTTCACCTTCTCGTTGCCCTTGGCCATGCTCGAGAGCGTCCGCGACATCGAGCCGAGGAAGCCGAGCACGGCCCAGAGGCCGACGATCAGGCAGATGAAGGTGAGTACGGCAGCCATCGTCGCCTGGCGCGGATCGCGGGCGACACGTGCCGGGCCGTGGTGTCGGGGTGGTCCGACGGGCGCCAGCTCGTGCTGCTCGACGATCAGCTGCTGCGGCTGCTGCTCGTAGGGATAGTGCCAGGCACCGGTGGTGTCCTGCCACGCGCCCGGCGGTGGTGGCCCCAGCGGTACGGGCTCGGGTGGTCCGAAGGCGGTCACGGCGTCTTCGCCCCTTCTGCCTGGGGAAGTCCGTAGCCGATCAGCTTCTTGGAGAGCGCGTCGAGCTCGGCGTTGATCGAGACCATGTCGCCGTTGATCGCCTTGAGCGTGCCCGCCGTGCGCTCGGTGGAGTTCGGCAGCGAGCCGAGCGTGTCGACGATAGTCGCGGTGTTCGTGTCCATCTCGCCGACGGTGGTCGACAGCGCGGAGCTGGTGCCCTCCATCGAGCCGACGACGTCGTCGAGCGTGCCGGTGGTCGTGCCGATCTCGCCGAGCTCGGCGTTCGTCATGACCATCGCGTCACGGGTATGGGCGAGCATCTTCGCCTGGCCGTCGAGCACCTTGGCCAGCTGGGTCGTCGGCGCGGCGCGCTCGATGACCTGCTCCATCGTCTCGTTGCCCTCGGTGATGTTCGCCACCGAGCGGTCGAGGTGGACGGCGATGCCCTTGGTCGTCGCGAGCGAGATCTGGCCGGCGACGAGGATGATGGCGAGCACGATGCCGGCGATGCCGGTGAGCGCCTGGCCACCGGCCGAGCCGACGCGCGTCTCGTCGACGAGCGGGGCGAGCGGCGAGTACTGTCCGGCGACGGCGGTCACTGGGCGCCTCCGGCCGGCTCGAACACGGGTGCGGCGGCTTCGTCCGGCAGCACGCCATTGAGCTCGGCTGCGATGCCGCGGGCGCCGGCCGTGCCGTTCGCGGACATGCTCCCGGCGCTGGCCTCGATCGCGCTCATGCGCTTGGTCAGGTCCTGGGTGGCCGTTGCGAGCGAGAGCATCGAGGTGGAGAGCAGGCCGACGCTCGAGTTGAGCTCGCCCATCGCGGCGGAGCTGCTGGCGGAGGCGACGCCCATCGCTGCCATGTCGGCGTTCATCTGCTGCGTGGTTGCCTGCACCGAGCCGAGGCCCGAATCGATCGCACGCACCGAGGCATCCATCGCGGCGAGGGCCGTGACCATCGCGGGGATGGCTGCTTCCTTGCGGTTGATGGAGTTGATGTAGCCGACGTACTCGCCAGCGCCGTCACCCGAGGCTTCGGCGACCCACTTCATGTTGCCGTCGAGCGCCTGCATCACCGTGAGCGGGTTGCTGGAATCGGTGTCGCTGCGCACAGGGGCGCCGTCGCGGTCGTAGCCCATGCGGCCGGGAACTCCGGCGAGCGTGGCGAGCAGGGCGAGGAAGGCGATCGACAGTCCACCGACGAGCAGCAGCGTGCTCCAGTGCATGCGCCGCGGCGGCGGAGGCGGCAGTACCGCTCCCCCGAATGCTGCGTCATGCTGCGGCAGGGTGCCCACCGCGGTGCTGCTTGCGTACGTCATCGTTCCCGTTCCCCCTGGAACTGTCCTTGCCTGGATGTCGCTTGCACGAGGACGTCGGTTGCAGGTCTGCGCCGCGCGGCCAGCGACTGGCCCTTCCTGCACGGCGTCGGGACCGACGATGGTTCGAATCGTGACTAGCATTCAGGGATCCACCCCGACCCGGAGCGACACGATGCTCGTCACGCACTTCACCGATCCCGCCTGCCCCTTCGCCTTCTCGGCCGAGCCGATGCGACTGCAGCTGGAGTGGCACTACGGTGACCAGCTCGAGTGGCGCACCGTGCTGGTCGGGCTGCACTCCAAGGTCGAGGAGATGGAGGCCAAGGGATTCGACACGGCGAAGCTCGCCGGGTTCGCGCGCATCATCCAGGCCAAGCACGGGATGCCGATCGACGTGTCCGAGCGCGAGCGTCTCGCGGTGTCGATGCCCGCCTGCCGCGCCGCCGTCGCCGTGCGCCTGCACCGCCCTGAGCTCGCGGAGCTGATGCTGCGCGCGCTGCGCGTTCGCACCTTCGCGGGTGAGCTGCTCGATGAGCCCGCGACGATCGAGGGCGCGGCGATGGATGCCGGGATCGATCCGACTGACCTGGCATCGTGGAGCGCCGAGCCCGCCACCGAGGCGGCGCTGCAGGACGACATGCGCGCCGCGCGAACGCCGCTTCCGGCTGCGCTCGTGCTCGACCACAAGCTGGCTGACGCCGGCGGCAGCGACGGCGGCCGACGCTACACGTGTCCGTCCTTCGAGTTCACCGGCACGCAGGGCGTGACCTTCGCAGCCCCCGGAATGCAGCCGTGGGAGACGTACGACGTGCTGGTCGCGAACGCTGCGCCTGACATCAGGCGCCGCGCGGTCGCGAGCGACGTGTTCGAGGTGCTCGAGTGGGCTCCGTATCCGCTGGCAACGGTCGAGGTGGCGGCGCTGCTCGGCACGAGCATCGAGGATGCGCGCGAGCAGCTGACCGGCGCTGCGTCATTCGAGCCCGTCGGTGAAGACGGCTACTGGTCGCTCCAGCCCGTCACAGCGTGACGCGACTGACAACCTCGTCCATCAGTGCACGCACTGCGGGGCGGAGCGAGCGCGCGCGGCCATCGCTTGCGGCCGTTCCGCGCTGGACGACGCGCACGAGGTAGGCACCGGGCGCGAGTGGGCGCGCGGTGCCGGCGGGAATGATCAGCACCTCGTCGTCGGCGCGCAGGTCACCGATCCGCCAGCCATCGCGCAATCGCTCGACGGTGGGGGCTTCGTCCTCGCCGCCGACGCGCCAGACGCCGGGCTCGAACTCGGGATTGACGTGGATCGGCGCATCGGTGGCGTTGTAGGCGATGACCGTCGCGACGGGTGACGTGCTGCGCGTGCAGCCGGCGTCCTCGCCGGGCCCGTAGGCAGCGAGCAGCTCGGGCAGCGTCGTGCGCTCGTCGCTGCGCCAGGCGAAGGCGGCGAGGTGCGCATCGAGCAGGGTTGGCATGCCCTGCGCCTGCTGCAGCTCGACCTGGAGCGCGAGGCTCGCGGTCCAGCGCGGGTTGATCTCGATCAGCACGGGAACGCCGCCGCCGGTCGGCAGCATCACGTCGATGCCGAAGGCGCCGGCGAAGCCGCGCTGGGCGAGCACCTCACCGATGCGATGTGCGAGCGAGCGCACCGCGACGACCGCTTCGCGCGGCGGCGGCTTCGACCAGTCGTTGCCGCAGGAGCCGAAGTCTGTGGGCGTCAGTCCCGCGAGCCCGGTGAGCTGGCGCGCGACCATGCCGACGAGCACCTCGCCCTCGCTGCCGGCGCCGTGGGTGTCGGGCGGGATGACCACGCCATTGACGGTGACCGGCTCGCCGTCGACGAACTCGACGAGCTTGCCGGCACCACCGGAGGCCGGGGCCTGCGCGACGAGCGCGGCGACGTCCTCGGCCGTGCGCAGCAGCACCGTGCCCGCGCCGGCGAAGCCGACGGCGGGCTGGTAGACGCGGGGCAGGGCGATGCCGTCGTTGGCGGCGGCCGCGGCCAGCTCCGCGTCGAGGCGGATGTTGACGGTGTCGGGAATGCGAGCGTCGGCGGCGTCCGCGATCTCGGCGAGCGCCAGCTTGTTCTCGAGCTGGCGGGTCAGCTTGTCCGGGGAGGCGAGCACGCGCAGTCCCTGGAAGTCGGCCATGCGCCACAGGCGCGGGCCACTCTTGAAGGGCAGCACGGCATCGACGCCGCGCTCCTCGATCAGCTCGACGATCGGTGCGGCGCCGAGCACGACCCCGGCCGAGAGCGCCGAGCCGTCGGTGGCGCGCAGCATGTCGGGGTGCTCGTCGATCGTCGTCGCGACGTGGTCGGCGCGGCGCAGCATCTGCACCAGCGGTCCGCCGGTCCCTGCCACGAGCACGGCTCCACCGGGGACGGCGGATTCGAGTCCAGCGAGGTACGCGGCGTTGGCGGCACAGAGGGCGAGCATCGTCGGCGAGCCTATCGTGCTGATCGTGGCGTGCGGCCGAGGCGCTCGGCAACGAGCGCAAGTGCTGCCTGCTCGTCCGCGGCCAGGAGCCGTTCCGGCTCGTGGCCGGTGGCGGCTGCCGGGGATCCACTGACGATGCAGCAGACCTCGGCGCCGGCGTCGGCGAGTCGCCGGGCGATGGCGATGTTGGCGGCGCTCTCGTCGCTGACGTCGATCCCGTCGGCAGTCAGCAGCGTACGTGCCTCGGCGACGTCGGCGGCGCTCGCCACGTGCCCGCGTCCACCGGTTGCCTCGATCGCCGCCAGCAGCTGGCGCGTGCGGCGGCTGCGCCGCACGCCGAGCCGGCCAGCAGCCGCGCCGTGGGCGCTCGCGTCGTCGATCGTCGCCTCGGGCGCGACGATTGCCGCATTGCCCTCCCCCTGCACGATGTGCACGCGGACGGCGGGGCGCCCGACGTGGAGCGCGCGGGCGACGGCGAGGGCGGTCGCGCCGCTCGTGGCGAAGAGCACGACGTCGGTGATCTCGGGCGGCAGCTCCGCGACGAGCTCGTCACCGAGCGAGGCGTAGCCGACCAGCGCGTCGTCGCTGGTGCTCGGGCGCAGGTTCGGGATGCCGAGCTCGCGTGCGAGCAGCTTCGCGCCGTTGATCGCGCGCTCGGTCACGACGACGATCGTCGTCGCACCGTCGATCGCGGCCAGCTTCTCGGGGTCGGTCGCAGGGTGCACGAAGACGACTGCGGGAAGTCCGTGCAGCGCTGCGTAGCGACTCGTCGCGATCGCAGCATTGCCGGACGAGGAGATCGTGACGGCGACGTCACCCCGCGCTGCGGCGGCCGCGAGCTGGAAGGCCGCGGCGCGATCCTTGTGCGAGCCGCTCGGGTTGCGATCGTCACGCTTGAGCAGCAGGCGCGGATCAGCCACCGAGCGTTCGAGCGGCGTGTGCCCCTCACCGAGGCTCAGCCGATGCGTCGCCGGGATATCAGCGGCAGCCGGTGTCGGCGCCGACCAGATGCCCGGCGAGGCGGCTACTTCTCGTCTTCCTCGAACTCGACCAGGGTGAGCGGGTCGAGGCTCGTGACCTCGATCTCGTGCTCACAGCTGCTGCAGACCACGACTTCTGAGAGCTCGACGTCGTCGTCGAGATCGATGTCCTCGTCACATACGGGACAGGTAGCGATGATGGTCATTGTCCTGGTACCTCCTGGAGGGCTCGCGCTCGCTGCCGGACCAGCTTCTGGAGGGACGAGCCACCTTGCAGGTAGCGCGTCCAGAATCCGGCAGCAGCAGGCGACACGATGACGGCATCGCCGGACGCTGCGCCGTCGAAGGCTCGATCCAGCGCCTGCTCGAGATCCTCGACGAGCGTGAAGCGAGCCGCGCCGTCAGGCAGCTGGCCGAGCTCCAGCTCGAGCTTCGTGGTGGCGGATCCGGGCACCGCGACGACGCGCACGCCCTGCGCCACGATGCGTGCCGCGAGCGCTGCGTAGTCGAGCCCCTTGTCGTCGCCACCGGCGATCAGCACGACGTTGGGACGCGCGGTGAGCGCCTCGAGCGCGGCGACGGTCGCCTCCGGCGTGGTCGACTTGATGTCGCTCCATACCTCGATGCCCTCGAGCGTGTCGAGCAGCTGCAGGCGGAGCGCCTTGCCCTCGAAGCTGCGCAGGCCCGGTGCGATCCGTGCCGGGTCGGCGCCACACGCGAGCGCGACTGCCGCGGCGACCGCGGCGTTGCGCAGGTTGTGCGTGCCGGGCAGGTTCAGGTCGTCCTCGGTCGCGAGCACGACCTCGCCGCTGAGCGATCCATCGGCGCCGATACGCGGCATGTCCATCGCGACGAGCTCACCGTCGCGCCACGTCACGCTGGGGGCTGCGTGCGCTCCCACACCGGCGCGCACGAGGCGACCGGCGTCGGCGGCGGGCGACTGCAGCGCCGCGGCCAGCGCATCGGGGTCGTCCGCGTTGGCGATCGCCACGTCGCTGGCGGCCTGGCCCGTGAACAGCCGCGCCTTCGTCGCCTGGTAGCCGGCGATGCCGCCGTGCTCATCGAGGTGGTCCGGGGTCAGTGCGGTGATCGCCGCGACCTGTGGGCTGCGGTCGAGCTGCAGCAGCTGTCGATTCGACACCTCGAGCAGCGCCCACGTGCCGGCGGTGATCTCGTCGATCCACGGCAGGAACTGGCGGCTCGAGCGCTCGTTGCCGGCGGTCGCGTGCGGCACCTCGGCGTACTGCAGCAGGTGCTCGGTCAGCGCGACGGTGGTCGACTTCCCGTTGGTGCCGGTGATGCCGGCGATCGGACCACCATGCAGCGCGAAGTAGAGCTCGGACATGCCGACGATGCGCGCGTCGGGTGCGATGCCCTCGACGAGTCGGCGACGGTTGTCGTCGACCAGGTACCAGCCCTGGCCGAGCACGACGAGCTCGGCGTCGCCGATCGTCGCGAGGTAGTCGTCGCCGAACTTGCCGTTCGCGTCGAAGGTCGGCGCGAGCGTGTCCCAGATCTCGTCCTGCTCGGTGCGGGAGTAGGCGCCGTGCGTCGTGCGGAAGGCGCGGCGCAGCGTCGCGCGCTCGCGCATGTCGTGCACGGTCAGCTGCGTGAAGCCGAGCGCCGTCAGCAGCCGCAGCACGGCAACGCCCTCGGCGCTCGCCGCACCCACGACGTGCACGGGGCGCTCGCGCAGCGCGAGCAGCTCCTCGCGCGTGATCCGCGTATCGGTGACCAGTCCATGGCTCATGCAGGCTCCTCGGGCGGCCCCAGCCGCCGGACACCGAGTACGCGGTAGCGCGCACGCAGCGATTCCAATGGTTCGCGCGCGACGCGCATCGTGTCGCGGCTGGCGTGGATCGCCTCGTCCGCGGAGAGTGCCACTGCGACGTGCAGCGGGTGGATCGCCGGGCCATGCGGCGGCACGATGCCGGTGCGCGCTTCCGCCTCGGCGAGCGCCGCCAGCTGGGCGCGCTGCTCGGCGTCCTGCGTCTTCGGATCGCGCTTGAGCACCAGCACGTCGCCGCGCTCGATCGCCGAGGGTGCGACCCGGCGCCCCGATGTCAGCAGCGCCTTGGAGTGGCGCGGCAGCCAGCAGCCCCCGGCGCGCCATGCAGCGCGCTGGACGATGCCGGAGCAGTCGACGCCCGCATTCGTCGTGCCGCCCCAGACGTACGGGACACCCTCGAAGGACAAGAGCTGCTCGAGGAACGCCTCGACGTCGACGCGCGACGCATCGCTGAGCGTGTCAGTCGGCGCGGCGGCGGGCGCATGGTCCTGCGCCTCGATCCAGCCCTGTGCGCCGTCGGCAAGGCGCACGAGCTGCCAGCCGTCGTCGGTCGTGACGACCTGGAAGGGCGGGTCGCCTGCCTCCAGCTCGGTGACGATCTCACCGTCGGAACCCGAGCGGCCGTGCTGGCGCCAGAGGCGCAGGCCAGCGGCGGCGACGGCATGCCAGGGAAGTGCGACGACGTCGAGCTCGACGATCCGCGCCACCTCGTCGGCGCCCCATGCAGCTTCGACCGCAGCACGAGCGCGATCGATCGCGCGTCCCGCAACGACGGCGACGGTGCCGTCGACGCGCGCATCGACGATCGGTCGCGCGTAGTGCTCGGCCAGCGCGGAGCGCACGTGCGTCGCCAGCTGCTCGGCGCTCGGCGGCGCCTGGATGCGGGAAGAATCCATCCGCGAGAGTGTATCTCGCGGCGTGCGGCTCAGGAGCCGAACGGCGTCGCCTTGGTCAGGTCGCGCGACGTCGCGCGCACCGAACCGGCGACCGACCGGATGAACGAATCCAGCTCGTCGGGATAGAGCAGCCCGGCCTCGAGCGACGTGACCGCATACTCGCTCGCGGTCGACATGGCATCGGTCCCGTGCTCGAGCGACACGGCGTGCAGCAGGCGTGCACAGCGCTCGTGGAACTCGGCCACGCCGGCGGCGACATCGTTCTCCCGCAGCGACTGCTGGACGAGCGCGACGCGCACCAGGGCGCGTACGTGACCATCGAGCACCCGCAGTGCGGCATTCACGGCCGCAGGCCCTCCGACGTCGGGATTCGACCCCACGCCTGCTGTTGAACTTGTCTCGGCCATCTTGTTCTTCCCCCGAAGGACGTGGCGGGCGGGGTAGCATGACTGCCGTCGCCCACGTCCCATCTCGCGCGTGTATGCCAGGAGGCATCCCCCATGAACCCGCAGACCGAAACCGTTCCCGCTCCCGTCGTCCGCCCGCTCGGTCGCGCCCTCGACGCGCTGCGACCCGTCGCCTTCACCCCCGGCTTCTCGCACAACGCCTACGCGTCGGTGCTCGTCGAGTTCGGCGGCACGCGCGTGCTCTGCACCGCCAGCGTCGAGGAGAGCGTCCCGCGCTGGATGGTCGGGCGCGGCGAGGGCTGGGTCACCGCCGAGTACGACATGCTCCCCGCCTCGACCGGCGAGCGTCGCCGCCGCGACGCACGCAAGGGCAAGATGGACGGCCGCACGATCGAGATCTCCCGCCTGATCGGCCGCAGCCTGCGCGCCGTGGTCGACAACCAGGCGCTCGGCGAGCGCCTCATCACGGTCGACTGTGACGTGATCGACGCCGACGGCGGCACGCGCTGCGCCGCGATCTGTGGTGGCTACGTCGCCCTGCACATGGCGTGCCTGCGCCTGATGGAAGCCGGCCTGATCACCGAGCTGCCGCTCACCGACACCGTCGGCGCCGTCAGCATGGGCATGCTCGGTGGGGGCGCACGCCTCGACCTCGAGTACGTCGAGGACAGCACCGCCGACGTCGACATGAACCTCGTTGCCACCGGCGCGGGCCACCTCGTCGAGGTCCAGTCCTCCGCCGAGTGCGCCGTCTTCAGCCGCACCGAGCTCGACCCGATGATCGACCTGGGCCTCGCCGGCCTCGAGGAGAT
>JAOPYV010000138.1 GCA_025964435.1 Thermoleophilia bacterium
TGATCTGCCACGTGTAGCTGGTCGAATCGGACAGTGAGGTCAGCGCGTGGCTGAGCGTCGAGCCCGAGACGAGCTCGGGAGTGCCTGCCGTCGGGGCGGTTCGCGCCAAGCGATAGTTGGCGATCGAGGCGTTGTCGGTGGCGGCGTCCCACGCGAGTGTTGCCGTGGTCGGAGCCAGCGTGGTCGTACGGAAGTTGCCGACCGCGACCGGCGCCGTGACATCGATCGTGGACACGACGACGGTGGCCTCGGCAGAACGGGCGCCGGAGGTGTCGATCGCAACGATGCGGAAGGTGTAGGCGGTGGCTTCGAGCAGGCCGCTCACCGGCAGGGTCAGCGTTGCCGAGCTGGGCGTCGCGATGACGCCGGTCCCGTCGCGTGACACCTCGTAGTTGGCGATTCCGGAGGCGTCGGTGGATGCGCCCCAGTTCAGGGTCAGGCCAGTCGTGCCGACGGCGCTCGCCGCCGCAGCGCTCGGCATCGTCGGCGCGATGCCGTCCCCGGTCGTGATGCTGATGGTGCTGCGGCTCGCGGTGTTACCCGCGGCGTCGACAGCTTCGACAGCGTAGCCGTAGGAGGTCAGTGTCGTCAGTCCCGTGAGGCCGAGCAACGTTGCCGGCGCCGCGACCGTGTTCAGCAGTTCCTCGGGGCCGGGGGTGGTGCGCCAGACCTTGTATGAGACGACGCCGACGTTGTCGGTGGCGGCACTCCAGCGCAAGTTCGCGGTCGTCGCCGCGACGTCGGTGATGCGCAGGTCGTCGACGTTATCGGGTGCAGTGACGTCGGGAGTTGCGACGGTCAGCGTCCGCGGTGCGGAGCGATTGCCGGCGGGATCAATGGCCACGACGTGGAATGTGTACGACGTGGCCTCGGCAAGTCCGGTGATTGCTCGCGTGATGACACCGCTGGCGGTCGTCCCGATGACGCCGGCACCGTCGCGCGTGACCTCATAGCTTGCGATGCCGGACACGTCCGTCGAGGCGCCCCAGTTCAAGGTCAGGTTCGAGCCGGTCGTGTTGGCGGAGGCGCTCAGCGTGCCCGGCACGGTTGGGGGTGTACCGTCCGGCGTCGCGAACGAGACCGAGGCGCGTGTCGAGGCATTGCCTGCGGCATCGAGCGCTTCGATCACGACGGTGTAGCTGGTCAGGTCGGTGAGCCCCGAGAGTGTCGTGCTCGTCGCGCTACCGGCGACGTTCGCGAGCTCGAGCTCCGGACCCGGGGTCGTGCGCAGGATGCTGTAGTTGGAGACGAGGACATTGTCGCTGCCCGCCGTCCACGACAGCGCGGCTGTGGTCGACGTGACGGCGCTCGCCTGGAATGAGGTAGCTGGGCTCGGCGCCACGATATCCAGCGTCGTGACGGTGGCGGTAGCCGGGGTCGAGCGGTTGCCCGACGTGTCGATCGCCACGACCTGGAAGGTGTAGGGAGTGCCCTGGGTGAGACCGGCTGCGGAGAACGTGCGCGGTGCTCCAGCGGCCACCGTCCCGATCACGCCGACACCGACACGGCTCACCTCGTAGGAGGCAAGGCCCACGAAGTCGGTCGAGACCGACCAGGCGAGGTCGACACTCTGATGGGTCAAGTTGGAGGTGATGAGCGGGGAGGGGGTGGTCGGCGCAACCGTGTCGGCAGGCGTCGTCACGACGTACGCATTGACCGAGGGCGTCGTCCACCCTGCGTTGTCGACCGCGGTGACCTGCACGTAGTAGGTGGAGCTGGGGGTGAGGCCCGTCACGGTGCCGGTCAACGACGCGGTCTCGAGGAGGGGCATGAAGCGGAGGTCCTGCGGCGTGGCAACTTCGATCCGATAGCCGCGGATGCCGCTCGCGTCGCTCGACGCGCTCCAGCTGGCGGTGAAGGAGGTCGGCGTCTTGTCACTGATCGATATCGACGTCGGCGCGCTCGGAGACGTACGGTCACGCTGTGCGACGGTGAGGTGGTCCACGCTCGTGATCGCGGAGTGGTTGCCGGCCTCGTCGACTGCGGCCACGCCGACTCGCTGCGTACCGGCGAGATAGAGCATGCCGCGAACGGCAAGCGTGGTGAGGTTCGTGTGCTGCACGTTGCCCATGTCCCACGTACCCGGCGCCGACTCGTGGTAGATGGCGTAGTCGTGCGTGTCGCCGCCGGCACCGCTCCACGAGAGGATGGGCGACATCGGATCAGAGGAGGGGTCGACCGTCACTATGGTCGGTGCAGTCGGAGGGATGACATCGGCCCCGCCGAGCGTGCGCGCCGTGACCGTCGCGGCGACCGACGCGCGACCGTCGGAATCGAACGTCTGCACGCTGAAGGTCTCGAGCGAACCAGCAGGCAGGCCGGCCCAGGTGAAGGAGCGCATGGCGGCCGGGCAGAAGAACGTGTCGCCCGACCTGCACACCCGTGCGGTGTGGGTTGAGCCTGCGCCGGATCGGTTCCAGCTCAGTGAGATGCTGTCTGCGGTGCGACCCGTCACGACGAGGTCGGTGGCGGGGGCCGGTGCGGGACCATCGGTGACGCGCGGCACGCCCGTCGGCCCGCCCGAGTTGGCCAGCACGACCGCCTTCTCGGATTCGTTGCCGCGTGCGTCGTATGCCGCCACGGCGAAGTCGTAATTGACGCCGTAACCCAGCGTCGCCGCGTCGTAGGTCACCGAGCCCGGCCAGGTATCGCCCAGGATCGTCCACGCACCCGCGCCAGTGCTGCGATACACCCGGTAGCCGTAGGTCCCGGAGCCAGCGTCGGTCGAGGGATTCCACGCAAGGCGCACGAACAGCCCGAAGGAGCCCGTCGCGGCGAGGCCGGTGGGAACGCTCGGGGCCGTGACGTCCCCGGTCACGGTCGCTCCCTGCAGGTAGCCGTTGGCGGGCGCGGCCACGTTCCAGTTGTCCTGGAGCCAAGGCGTATCGGGCGTCGGGTGGAAGTAGGAGTCGTGTCCGCAGTCGACCTGCATCTGCGGGCACTGGTCGGTGTTGAAGAGGTGCGCGTTCGGACCGCCGTCGTTGTAGCACATGACGTCGATGCCATCGACGCAGTGGCTGGCGCCGGAGGCGTCAGGAGCCGAGTTCTGGACGCCGCCCATCGTGTGGATCGCCTCGTGCAGGAGCGTCTTCCACTCGACGCCGTAGCCCTCGGAGTTGTCCATGACCGCGACCATGCCGCCACTGAGGTTGTTGTTGGAGCTCGAGGGCCGTGCGTCGAGGTACATGTCCGCAATGCCACCGAAGTCGCCGAGGTGGTCGTCGTAGTAAGTGAGGTAGTGGGTGCGTCCCGTGCCGCGCGCGTCGCCGGCACCGGCCAGGATCTCGGGGAAAGCGTTGTTCACCGTCGCCTCGGTCGTCCGCGTCGGCAGGCGCAGCCGCAGCACGGAGGGAATGCCATCGACGCCACAGGCGACGCGCAGCTTGCGGCTCGCGGTCGGCGTGAGCGAGCGGCTCTCGTTGTCGAGCACGGCGCTCAGCTCGTAGGTCGAGCGACGCAGGCGCTCGGCGCCCACGGCATAGTCGTCGATGCCGTCGGCCGGGATTGCGTAGGTCAGCTGGAAGCGGAACGTGCCGACAGGGGCGCAGAAGATGTCGTCGGCCGACGCGGTGCGGATCGCCGCGACCATGCGCGGTGGCATCGTCGCTGCAGTGGCGCTGGTGGGCGACTCGAAGTCGGGGCCGTGCGTGGTCATCGAGGTGCCGTCAGCCAGCTCGAGCCGGAGCAGTCCGCTCGCCGTGCGGCAGCCGTCACCGAGGTCTTCGAACTCGACGGTGTCGACGCACTCGCCGCGCACCTCACGCGGTGCCTCGGTGAGCTCCTCGTCGAAGGCCGCCTGCAGTGCGGCTGCTTCCTCGTCATGGATGTGGCCGTCGTGTGCCAGTCCCGACGCCGGGAGTGCGGCAAAGATCGTTCCGATCAGGAACAAGGCGATGAGGAAGATCCGCGTGGGCGCGGTAGAAAACGTAAGCATCGCGAAGCTATCGTCGGATGCTCGACGTCAAACGAGGCACATTCGTGACCGTAAAGCCTCGGTACTGTACGCGGCGCCGCGTCGTACCGCGGCGATCGTCAATCGGCGTGACTGGATTCGAACCAGCGATCTCCTCGTCCCAAACGAGGCGCCTTACCAAGCTAGGCCACACGCCGAAGTGTGTCGCCCCAGCCTACAAGCTGGACAGGCGCCGCGACGGTTTGTCGTTGCGCATGACCTGCGAAGATCCAGCGATGTCGACGCCGTGGACACCCGACGAGATCCAGACCGAGCGGCTCCTGCTGCGCCGGTGGCGCGCCGCGGACCGCGCTCCGTTCGCCCATCTCAATGCGGATCCCGCAGTCACGGAGTTCCTGGCCGGCGCGCTCACGCGCGAGCAGAGCGACGCGATGATCGATCGAATCGAGGCGGGCTTCGCCGAACACGGCTTTGGGCTCTGGGCGGTGGAACGGCGCAGCGACGGGCTGCTGCTCGGCTTCACCGGCCTGTCGGTGCCCGCCTTCGACGCACACTTCACGCCCGCGGTCGAGGTCGGCTGGCGGCTGGCTCGGGCGGCATGGGGCCATGGTTACGCGACCGAGGCGGCCCGCGCGGCACTCGGCTTCGGCTTCACGAAGGTCGGCCTCGAGGAGGTCGTGTCGTTCACCGTGCCGCAGAACGTGCGCTCGCGCGCCGTCATGGAACGCCTGGGCATGACGCATGATCCCGCCGACGACTTCGACCATCCGCGCCTCGAGGCGGCGTCGCCGCTGCGCCGGCACGTCCTGTACCGGTTGCAGGTGTAGCGCGCGGGAGCCGGGGGACAACTCCTCGCCCCGATTTTCCCGACAAGGACAGACCATGGCACGTGCTATCTGGAGCGGCTCGATCACCTTCGGACTGATCAGCCTGCCGGTGAAGGCGTACACCGCCACCTCGCGACAGCGCATCGACTTCGACCTGCTGCACGACGAGGACGGCGGCAAGATCGAGTACCGGCGCGTGTGCGCCGTCCATGACGAGGTCGTGTCGTGGGACCACATCATCAAGGGCTATGAGATCGAGCCGGGCAAGTACGTCACCTTCACCAAGGAGGAGCTGGCGGCACTGCAGCCGGAGGCGACCCACACGATCGACATCGAGGACTTCGTCAAGCTCGAGCAGATCGATCCCATGTACTTCGACACGCCCTACTTCCTGGTGCCGAACGCCGGGGCCAAGCGCGCCTACGGGCTGCTGCACGCGGTGATGACCGAGGCGGAGGTGGTCGCGATCGCACGCGTCGTGTTGCGTACGCGCGAGCGCCTCGTCGCGATCCGCCCGATGGCGAATGGCTCGCTCTCGATGGAGGCGTTGCACTACGCCGACGAAGTGCGCGACGTGCCCGACAGCGACAAGGATTCCCTGCCCGCGAAGGGCCCGTCCAAGCGCGAGGTCGAGATGGCGCGCACGCTCGTCGACGAGCTGACGATCGACTTCGACCCCGACCGCTACCACGACACGTGGCACGACCAGGTGATGGAGCGCATCGAGAAGAAGGCGGCAGGCAAGACGGTCAAGGCGCCCACAGAGAAGGAGTCGCCGACCACGCCGGCCAACGACATCATGGCCGCGCTCGAGGCAAGCCTCGAGGCCGCGCGAAAGAAGAAGTCGGGTGCGAGCAAGTCGGGCGCGGGCAAGGCGGGGGCCAAGCGCCGGACAACGACGGCTGCCTCCTCCGGAAACCGCACCAAGCACCCCCGTGCGAAGGCGTCGTCAGCCGCCAAGCGCAAGCACTGAGTCTCGCGGCGCGGCCCGCGTGACCGGGAGCAGCTCGTACCGACGTGAGGCACCTGAAGGTGCACATTGGGTCTTCAGGTACCTCACGTCCGAGGAGTTCGGTGCACGAAACGACAGCGCGCATCGCGACGCACGCGCCGGACGTGACGAACGTCACGTCTCGTATTGGATGCTCATGTGCGACACGTCCCGAGGAATTCGTGGAGCGCCGACGCGCCGGCTCAGAAGTCGAGGTTGGGTAGCGACTGGCGCTGCTTGAGCACCGGCTCGAAAAGGTCGCCGTGCTGCTCGAGCCGCGCGACGACGTCGTCGGTCTCGAAGCGCAGCGACTCCTGGTCCGTGCCGTCGGCGGTCTCGGCGACCTCGTCCCATGTCACGGGCGTCGAGACGCGCGGCTGGTTGCGCGCGCGCAGCGAGTAGGCGCAGATCGTCGTCTTGCTGGGATCGTTCTGGCTCCAGTCGATCAGCACCTTGCCGCGGCGCAGCGTCTTGAGCTGGCGCGACACGATCAGGTCCGGGTGCTCGGCTGCGAGCAGCTCCGCGACGGCCTTCGACAGCGGCTTGGTCTGCTCGTAGGTGATGCTCGGCTTGTTGAGCGGCACGTAGACCTGCACGCCCTTCGAGCCGGACGTCTTCGCGTAGCTGTCCAGGTCGAAGTGGCGGAACAGGTCGCGCACGATCTGTGCGACGGCGCAGCACTCGACGATGCCGGCGCCGTCGCCGGGGTCGAGATCGTAGACGAGCGCCGTCGGTTGCTGGACGGTGGTGTGTCGCGCCAGCAGCACGTGCAGCTCGATCGAGCCGAGGTTCGCGGCCCAGAGCAGGGTCCGCACGTCATCCAGCGTCGCGTAGTTGACCTGCTGGTCGCCGATCGGCTCGGTGACGTTGACCCACTCCGGGTGCTTGGCGGGAACGCGCTTCTGGAAGAAGAACTCCGCGTCGACGCCGTCCGGGTAGCGCTTGAGCGTCAGCGGTCGACCACGACCGTGTGCGAGCACCGCAGGCGCGAGGCGCGCGTAGGAGCGCAGCAGGTCGAGCTTGGTGAAGCCGAACTCGGGATACAGCACCTTGTGCAGGTTGGAGACGCGCAGCGAGCTGCGGCCCACTTCGATCTGGTGGGTGCCGCGCTCCAGCGGGGCGAGCGCCTCGAGCGCGAGCTCCGCGGCGCGCTGGTCCTTGGCGATGCCGACGTGAGGGATGGTCACTGACATCACGCGTCCTCCCGCACGACCTCGCGCGGATCCTTGTCGTCGCGCAGTCCCTGGAAGCTGGGATGCCGCAACGTGCCATCACGCGTGAACTCGGTGAACTCGACCTCACAGACGAGGCGCGGCTCGGAGAAGTGCACCGCCGACGGGTTCGTGCGGCCGCGCATCGCCTGCCACTTGCCGAGCGGCTTGTCCTTGCCGGGCAGGCCGACCTCGAACGGAGTCTCGTCCCGCTCGAGCGGCTGGAGCAGCGCACCGAGCTCCACGAGGAAACGATCGGAGAAGCCCGTGCCGACGCCGCCGGCGAAGCGCAGCTTGCCTGCCTCGTCGTGGTAGCCGAGCAGCAGCGAGCCAATTCCGCCGGAGCGCCGACCCTCGCCCTCGGTCCAGCCACCGATCACGAACTCCTGGCGCTGCTGGAGCTTGATCTTGCGCCAGTCGCCGCCGCGCTGCTTCTCGCGGTAGGGCGAGTCGATGCGCTTGGCGACGACGCCCTCCATGCCCTGGGCGACGATCGCATCGAGCAGCGCCTGGCCTTCGCCGACGTGGTGCGACGGCACCTTCCACCGAGCGGTGTCCTTGAAGAGTGCGCGCAGCAGTCGTCGCCGCTCCAGGTACGGCTCGGCGCGCAGGTCGCGACCGTCGAGCTCGAGCAGGTCGAACGCCATGTACTGCACCGGCGTCGCCTTCGAGCGCGTCTGGATCGTCGCCATCGAGCTGAGGCCCATGCGCGACTGCAGCTGCTGGAAGCTCGGGCGACCGAGCTCGTCGAGCGCGATGATCTCGCCGTCGAGGATCGCGAGGTGACGACGCAGGCCGGCCGGGAGCGTGGCGAGGTCCGGGTACTGCAGCGTCACGTCGTTGAGGTTGCGGGTCTCGAGCCGCAGGCCGTCCTCCTCGATGAACGCCACGGCGCGAATGCCATCCCACTTCACCTCGAAGGCCCAGTGGTCCTCGTCGTCGGGGAGGTCGGCGAGCTTGGCCAGCATCGGCTGGACGTGGCGGGTTCCCGTGCGCGTCGTCATGGAGGAGCAGTGCCCGCCGTGCGACCCGTTAGGCCTTGTTCGCGCGCGAGCCGCGACCCATCGGGCGGAGCATGATCGACGGAGTACGCGGCCCCAGCTCCTCCTCGAGCCGCCGCGTGACACGCGGCCGTGCGGCATCGAGCCGCTCGGGCAGCACGACTGCGGCACGGTACTGCGCGAAGCTGCGCTCGTCGAGGTTGAAGACCTGGACGCCGCCGACGAGCAGGTCGCCGAGCTCGGCCTCGAGCTGCGCCGGCAACGTGCGCTCACAGAGCCACTCGAGAGTCGGCGGGACGATCGCGCGGATGCGCAGGTGCGTGACGGCGCGTCCCTCGACCGGACGGTTCTGCACCAGCTCCGGTCCGCGCAGGAAGAAGTTCTGCTCGAAGCGCTGCAGCCGCTCACAGACGTGCTCGACGGCTTCGGTCGCGTCGGGGTCGGTGACGACGAACAGCTCGAGCTCGAAGTCGCACCAGCCGTGGTGCACGCGCGTGAAGCCGCTCAGCCCGCCATTGAGCACGATGTGCTGGTCGCCGTTGAAGCCGCGCAGCGTCGTGGAGCGCAGGCCCACCCGTTCGACGACGCCGTTGAGCCCGTCCATCTGCGTCGTCTTGACGAAGTCGCCGACCGCGATGTGCCCCTCGAACAGCAGCAGCGCGCCGGCGATCATGTCGACCAGCACGCGCTGGAGCACGAACGCGACCATGATCACGATCACGGTGCTCGTGAGCGCCGAGTCGAAGGTGCCCGCGGTCGCGATCGTGACGGCGACGATCACACCGAGGACGACCACGGCGTAGCGACCCATGCTGGCGACGAGCGTGGCGGCGGTGCGCATGCGCTTGGCGCGGACCAGCTCGCCCTCCAGCGCATGCGTGCGCAGGGAGGCTCGACGGATCACGGTCTCCGAGACGCGTCGATCGACCCATCGAGCGATGACCGCAGTGGTGAGGAGGACGAGCGCCACGGCGAGCCAGCGCCACGCACCATCTTCCCGCGTGAGGCTGTCAGCGAAGTCGTTCATCCGAAATGGGTGCCCGCCGCATGCATCGTTAGCCACGGATACACTTCCTGATCCAACGACGACCGAAGGATTCTTCCGATGCGCATCGCTGCTGCTCCGACGACGACGAGCTACCCGAACCCGAGCCCGGGCCTGGACCTCAACCGTGAGCTCGGCCGCGTGTTCGAGAACTCCTTCTACCGGTCGGAGGCTGTCAGCGCGGTCATGGCGTCGCGCCGACCACTCGACGACGCCGCCTGGGCCGTGCGCGGCGTGGCATCGATGGAGAACGAGTTCTACGCGCTCGAGACCTTCCGCGACCTCGTGAAGACGAAGTACACCGGACGCGACCTCGCCTACGTCGGCGAGGCGACGGGTCGCAGCATCGACAACGACTTCTACGAGCACCAGGCGCTGGCGTCGTTCGCCAAGAGCGGCGACCGACCGAGCCACGACAACGTCCAGCGCTACGCGTTCCTCGTGGGCTCGAACGACAACGACTTCTTCGCCTACCAGGCAGTCCAGGAGTACTTCGGCTGAGACGCGCTGCGCGCTGGAAGCGATGAACCGTCATGGATGCGCGCCGGGTTGGACGCCTGCGCGCTGGGACGGGACGGACACATGGCATTTCCAGTTGGAGTTGGACCAGCGATCGGCCTCGGGCTGGCCGCAGTCGGCATCGGCGTCGCATCGGGCTACGGCCTGAGCAAGGCGAACGACGCGATCATGCGGAAGCACCCGACCGGCAGCTCCGGCGACCTGCCGACGTCGCTGACGTCGATCGGCACCGGCGTGCTCGGCGCGGCGATCGGCGTGGCCGGCGGCGTGGCGATGCACCGCGGCTTCGGCAAGCTCGGCTTGGCTGGCGTCACTGTGGGTGCGGGTCTCGTGCTCGGCGCGGTCGGCGGCGGTATCGCCACCTCGATGCGACACGGCGTCGGCGTCGAGACGAAGGTGCAGGACATCTTCAGCAAGTACGACGGAGCCGGCTTCGGCTACCGCGACGGCGTGCTCGACCTCGAAGGATCCTTCTGGTCGCCGCCCGAGAACTACCGCACCGACGTGTCACACACCGACCGCAACGATGACGGCGACACCAATGATGCGGGGGAGACCACGCGCCGCGTGTACGAGATCTCGCGCTTCGCCTTCGACGCTGATGTCGACGACAACCGGAGGGTCGAGCTGCGCGAGGCGCGCGACCTCGTCGCAGCTTCCGACCGGAACGGCGACGGCCGCCTGATCGGTGACGAGTCGAACTCCTTCGACCGTGCCTACGGCGAGCGGCTCGTGTCGTGGAGCGACTGGGACTACGGGTACGGGTTCTGACCCGCAGCGATCCCGCCTAGAGGACGTCGTGGAGCGCGAGCTCCGGATGGTCCTTGCGGTAGTTGGCGAGCGCCCACTCCGAGCCGAAGGCCAGCAGGCGCACGCCCTGGACCGACTCGAGCACGCGCATGCCGGAGGCGCGCGGCGGGAGTCCGTCGTTGGCTTCGTCCCACGCGACTGACACCGTGTAGGGCAGGTTCGTATAGCCGATCTCGACGCCGAACTCCGACTGCATGCGGTGGGAGAAGACCTCGTACTGGAGCGCACCGACGGCGCCACAGACCGGGCTCTGCAGGCCGACCTTCGGGTCGGCGAAGACCTGCACGACGCCCTCGGCGCCGAGCTGCTCGAGGCCCTGCTGGAACTGCTTGCGCCGCGCGATGTCACGGTTGCGCACCTCACGGAAGATGCTCGGCGCGAAGGTGGTGATGCGCGGGAAGTTCACCGCCTTGCCAGCATGCAGCGTGTCGCCGATGCGCAGGTCGCGTGAGCCCGGCAGCACGATCACGTCGCCCGGCCACGCCTCGTCGACCGTCTCGCTGTCGCGACCGAAGGGCTCGACGGCGCGGGTCACGACGAGCGGTCGGCCGGTGCGTGCGATCGCGACCTTGTCGCCGCGCACGAAGGCGCCGGAGTTGATCCGCATGAAGGCCGCGACGTCGCGATGGCGCTGGTCCATGTTGGCCTGCAGCTTGAAGACCTGCGCCGAGAACGCCTCCTCGACCGGACGCGGCTGACCCTCGGCGTCGAGCCGCGGCATCGGCTCGGGCGCGAGCCGGCAGATCGCCTCGATC
>JAOPYV010000196.1 GCA_025964435.1 Thermoleophilia bacterium
GCGCCACCGAGCGCGGGAACCGGCAGGCCGTAGCCGCCGGTCTCGCGGTTCTCGAGCGCGGCGAGGCGCAGCGCGAGCAGCGGCAGGCCAAGGCCCTGGGCTGCGCGCACGAGCGCGGTCTCGAGCGAGATGCGCGCATCGCTGCCGACGCGGATGCGCGTGGCGGCATCGGCGAGGCAGTCGATCGCGGCGAGGATGCGACGCTCGTCGGCGCGGCCGGCCTGCTCGGCAAGCCGGGCGGCGTCGCCGATGACGGCGGCGTCACCAACGCCATGGATGCTCAGCAGCACGCTACGCAGGTGCTCGGAGAGCGAACGGGCGAACTGGTCGAGGTCCACGCCGTCCTGACCCAGGCGCTCGACGATGCGCAGCGCGGCGCCAGCGTCGGCACCGATCACGGCGTCGGCGGCCTCGAACAGCGTCTCTTCGCTGACGACGCCGAGGTGCTGCAGCACGTCGTCGCGGCTGAACTCCGGCCCGAAGGTCGTGGTCAGCATCTCGAGCGTGCCGAGCGCGTTGCGGAAGCTGCCCTGGGCGGCGCGCGAGACGGCGCGCAGCGCGCCGGCATCGGCGGTGATGCCTTCCTTCGCGCAGACCTTGTCGAGCACCTCCACGAGCGTGTCGGGGCCCGGCGACTTCATCACGATGCGCTGGCAGCGGTCACGGACCGTCGCCATCATCATGTGCGTCTCGGTGGTGCAGAAGATGAACAGGACGTGCGCGGGCGGCTCTTCGATCGTCTTGAGCAGCGCGTTGAACGCCGACTTCGAGAGCTGGTGCGCCTCGTCGATGATGTAGACGCGGCGCGCGCCGTGCGACGGCTGGAAGGCGACCGTCTCGATGATCTTCTCGCGCACGCTGTCGATTCCGGTGTTGGACGCGGCGTCGATCTCGGCGACGTCCATCGAGCGGCCCTCGGCGATCGCGACGCAGGTCTCGCACACGCCACACGGATCGATCGTCGGGCCGTTGTCGCAGTTCATCGCCTTCGCGAGCAGCTTGGCCAGCGTCGTCTTGCCGGTGCCCTTGGTGCCCGTGAAGAGGTAGGCGTGGGCGACCCGGTCCTGCTCGATCGCGTTGCGCAGCGTCCGGACGGCGACCTCCTGGCCGATCACGTCCTCGAACTTCTGCGGTCGATACTGGCGATACAGCGCCTGGCTCATGCGATTCCCCGATCAATGCAGCGCCGCGGGGTCGAGGACCACGATCGCCGACTCGGCACCTGGCAGGGTCCCCTGAGGGCTGCTGCCTTCCGGCCCTGACCCGATTCAGGGAATACCAGTGCCTCGAGCGTCGACGATCGCGGACCTCGGCCCCCCGCGCGTGCGGGTGACGTGGACGAATGGTACCAGCGTGGCGGCACCGATACGACCCGCGTCGGTAACGAGCACGGCCGGCGCATGAAGCGCCGGCCGTTGCCGAGGTGGGCGTAGCTGGGATCGAACCAGCGACCCCTCGCGTGTGAGGCGAGTGCTCTCCCGCTGAGCTATACGCCCTCGGTGAGGTGGAAGTGTACCAGAGCCCCGGCCGCGACCGGCCGTCCTGCGGCCATGGCCCGACCCGCTCCGGCCAACTCGCCGCTGCTTCGATGCGCAGGGAAGTACGCGCAGCGTAGCGTTGCCGTTCGGACGAGCAGCACCGCTGAAGGGCATCCCGACATGACGACCATCACCGCATCGAATTTCGCACGCACGACGCCGGCACCCGCCGCTGCGACGCCCGCATTCACGGTGGATCCGTACGATCCCGACGTCATCGCCAGGCGCACCGCCGACGCCAAGCGCGCCGAGACGACCGCGGACCCGCTCCCCAACGACCTGATCGGCAAGCCCGCGCCGAGCTACTTCCGCAGCTACGACCAGCTCAAGACCGCGCTCTACGAGATGGAAGCCAAGTACCCGGGCCTCGTCGAGGTGCGCGACATCGGTGACACGGCCGAGAAGATCGCCGGCACGGCCGACCGCGACATCCTCGCGCTCGTGCTGACGAACAAGGCGATGACCGGCGACAAGCCGTCGACCCTCAACGTCGGTGGCATCCACGCCCGCGAGATCGCCAACCCCGAGCTGCTCATGACCTTCGCGAACCAGCTGCTCGCCGGCCACGGCACCAACGCCGACGCGACGATGCTGCTCGACACGCGCGAGGTCGTGCTCGTGCCCATGCTCAACCCGGATGGCCATGCGGTCGTCGAGAAGGGCTTCCTCGGCGAGCGCGGCGGCAACACGATGCAGCGCAAGAACACCGACGCCGGCGAGCCCGCCCTCGGCACCGACCTGAACCGCAACTTCGAGTACAAGTGGGGCGGCCCGGGCGCGAGCGCCAGCCCGCGCAGCGAGACCTACCGCGGCCCGAGCGCTGCGAGCGCACCGGAGACCAAGGCGATCCAGCAGTTCGCCATCGCGAACAAGCCCGACTTCTTCATCGACTGGCACTCCTACTCCAAGCTCAACATGTACCCGTGGGGCGATTCGCGGGAGAAGACGCCGCACCACGCGGCCTTCCAGGCGCTCGCGCAGAAGTTCACCTCCTTCAACGGCTACTCGCCGATCCAGGCGATCGACCTGTACGCGACGACCGGTACGACCGACGACACCATCTACGCCAAGAACGGCAAGGCGTCGATGGCGATCGAGACGGGCAGCTCCTTCCACCAGTCCGACCAGGAGTTCGCCAAGACGCTCCAGGAGAACCTGCCGATCCTCTCCTACACCGCGAAGATCGCCGACTCGCCGTTCGAGCGTGTCTTCGGCCCCGATGTCAGCAGCGTCACCGTGGATCCCACGACGCGTCAGCTGACCGCGACGCTCTCGGACCTCAACAACGGCAAGCAGGCGATCGCCGGCGCCGAGGTCGTGCTCGACCCGAACGCCGCCCCCGGCACCGGCATGGCGCTGACCGCGGCCGACGGCACCTTCGACAAGTTCGACGAGGCCGTGACGGGTGCTGCGAGCGCGCTGCCCGGACTCGACCCCAATGCCGGCGACGGCACGCTGGTCTACGTGCGCGGCCGCGACGTGGCCGGCAACTGGGGACCGCTCACCGCGCAGTGGCTGACGGGACCGGCCAAGGCCGCCGCCAACAGCGTCAGCGACGCCGCGACGAGCGCCGCCGGCGTCAGCTGACCCACGCTGCGGGCTTCCCGCAGGTGAGCTGCGGCGCCCTCCCTGAACCCGATCGGCGTCGACCGCTAACCTAGGGTCATGATCGAATTGCTGGCCGTCCTCACCGTCGTGGCCCAAGCTGCCGTGGCAGTGACGCTCGGCTGCTGGCTGGTGCAGCGCCTCTCGACGCGACGCCCGCTCGACGCACTGACCGCGCTCGTGCACCGCGACGCGCTCCGCCTCGCCGCGCTCGTCGCCATCGTGGCGATGGCCGGAAGCCTGTACATGAGCGAGGTGCGCCACTTCCAGCCCTGCCCGCTGTGCTGGTACCAGCGCATCGCGATGTATCCGCTCGCGCTCGTGCTGCTGGTCGCGGCGCTGCGCGACGACCGCCGCGTGGGCTGGTACGCGCTGCCGCTGGCCGTCGTCGGCATCGCGGTCGGCAGCTACCACTACCAGCTCGAGCGTTTCCCCGACCAGGAGGCGATCGCCTGCTCCTCGTCGGTTCCGTGCACCACGATCTGGTTCGAGCAGTTCGGCTACATCACGATTCCGATGATGGCGCTCAGTGCATTCGCGCTGGTGGCGACCCTCGTCTGGCTGGGAGGAAGAGACCATGGGCAAGGCAGCACGAACGAAGCGTGATCGACGCGAGGGCGGACCCGACGGCGCGCCCCGAACGGTGGTCGCGCATGAGCCGAAGCGACAGCTTCCCGTCTTCTGGATCGTCATCGGCGTCCTGCTGCTCGGCGGCATCGTCGCGCTGGTCGCGACGCGGCCGAGCGACTCCGACTCGGCGGCGACCAAGGCAGCGCAGGGCGCGCCGGCGTTCGCCGAGGTCGAGGTGACCGGCGACCAGGTCCCGGCCTTCACGACTGGGGACGACCCGGCCGTAGGCGAGCAGCTGCCGACGATCGCGGGCACGTCGACTGACGACGGCCCGATCCGGCTCGACGCCGCCGACGGCGCACAGGTGATCGTCACGCTCGCGCACTGGTGCCCGCACTGCCAGGCCGAGGTGCCGCGCATCGTCGACTGGGCGAAGGACGGCGGGCTGCCTGATGGCGTGAAGATCACTGCGCTCTCGACCGCTGCCAGCGAGGACCGGCCGAACTTCCCGCCTGCTGCATGGCTGGCGAAGGAGGCATGGCCCTACGAGACGATGGTCGATGACGAGGCGGGCACCGCCGCATCCGCGCTGGGCGTCGAGGGCTACCCGTTCATCACCTTCGTCGACGCCGACGGGACCATCACCGAACGCTTCAGTGGCGAGATGCCGATCGACGACTTCGACGACGCCGTGCAGCGCATCGCCCCGAGCGCATGACCGGGTCCACTTGCGAATCATCCAGCACGCGTGGCCGCGCTCAACTGCCCGAGGACACGCGACGATAGTTCCACAATATGATTTACCCCACCGTCTCCGTGATCGTCCCCACGAAGGACCGCCCCGACCTGCTGCTGCGGGCGCTCGAATCGATCGCCGCACAGGACTACACCGGCTCGATCGAGGCGATCGTCGTCGACGACGGCAGCGCAGTCGTGCAGGACTGGGTGCTGGAGACTGGACTGGAGCTCGACGTGCGCCTCGTGCGCCACGAGGTCTCCCGCGACCTGGCCGGCGCACGCAACGCCGGCCTGCGTGAGGCGCGCGGCACCTACGTCGGCTACCTCGACGATGACGATGTCTGGCTGCCGCACCACGCCCGGACGCTCGTCGCGGCGCTCGAGGCGAGCCCCGCGCGTGCGGCGTACTCCATTGCCGAGCGTTGGTCGCAGGAGCGACGCGGCACCGAGTGGGTGACGGTCGACGCGGCCGTCGAGCACGATCGCGCGACCATCGACATGCCGTTGCTGCTGGTGACCAACCTGACGCCGGTCAACACCGTGCTCCATGAGCGCTCCCTGATCGACACGATCGGGGGCTTCGACGAGACGCTCACGGTCCTCGAGGACTGGGACATGTGGATCCGCATGCGCGACGCGACCGACTTCGTGCACGTACCGGAGGTGACGTGTGCGTACACCACGCGGC
This sequence comes from Thermoleophilia bacterium, assembly GCA_025964435.1. Taxonomy (GTDB): domain Bacteria; phylum Actinomycetota; class Thermoleophilia; order Gaiellales; family SKUG01; genus JAGQUL01. The sequence goes on from JAOPYV010000196.1 coordinate 5,140, forward strand.
CGACCGGCAACATGACGCAGCAGCGCAGCCAGTCATTCTGGCCGACACAGTCACGCATCTACGGCCGGTATGCCGATATCGCGCACCGCTATCCCGGCCTCGTCGACCTGCAGCGCCGCACGCTCGAGCAGCTGCTCGCCCAGTTCCCGCAGCAGCGACAGCACGAGCTCCGCACGGCCGCTGCGCGACAGCTGGCCGCGCCGGCCAGCGATCGGACGCTCTACGAGGCGTCCGAGGACCAGCCCGACCCCATCCATTTCGCCGTGTCACTCGTGCTGCCCGTGCGCGCCGACCTCGCCACGACGCTCGCTGCGCTGACGTCGATCGTCGACGGCACGGGCGAGCGCGGCTACGAGGTCGTCGTCGTCGAGGATGGTGCCGACGAGGACACGCGTACGCTCCTCGGCTCGCTCGAGGGTGACGTGCGGATCGTGCACCACGAGACCGTCCGAGGCCTGGGCGCGAGCTACCTGACCGGGGTCGAGCACGCGAGCGCGGCCCAGGTCGTGCTGCTGGACCCGGCCGTCATCGTGCAGCCGGGTTGGCTGACACCACTCATGGACGCCCTGCCGATCCACGACGCTCCCGCCGACGTGGCAAGCGCCACCTCGCGCACCCGGACCGCCGCGCTGATCGGGAACCGTGTGCTGCTGAGCGAGGCGCTGACGATGGCGACTGACATGTCCGACCTCGACGACCTGCTCGAGGCGATCGTGGTCGACGGCGACCATCGCGCCATGTTCGTGCCGGCCAGTCGCGCCGATGTCGGCGCGCCACCCGCGCGCAGCTCGCACGCCGCCTAGCCGGGACGAGCTGTCAGGCGCGCTCGGACCGAGCCGCGGCTGCCGCGACGACCTCGCGCACCTGCGCAAGACCGCGCTCGAAGAAGCCCACCGGCGTCGGCTCCGACGTCGAGGTTGAGGCCGAGGCCGCCGTCTCGGGATCGGGATCCGCAGTCGGATCGATGTCGAAGGCACCCTCGGAGTCGAGCTTGGCAACGACCTGGGCAGCAGCCTTCGGGCGGAGGTGGATCTCGTCGTAGAAGCTGGCTGCCGTGCCGCCCCACGCCTTCGGATCCGAGTAGTCGTGGATCTGGAAGTCGTACGTCTTGGCGAGGCCGCGCAGGAACAGCCGCGCGTTGCGGCGATGCTCGAACCAGCCGGCCGGTCCGCAGCGGCGGATGCACTCGGGGTGCATCGAGGTGATCACGAGCGACGGGCTGTCGCCGCGTGCGTTGGCGAGCTGCAGCAGCCGCTTGATCTTCGCCTTCGGTGCGGCCTCGAGCGCATCGAAGGCACCGCCGGGACGGTACGACTTGATGCGGATCGCGATGCGGCGATCGCGCACGCCGATCAGGTCGACGCCCTCGCGTTCCATGCGCGCCAGCGAGGGGCTGCGGATCAGCCCGTCGGGACGCTGCATCAGACTCCAGGCGGGACGACCGCGCAGGCCGACCGCCGAGTCGCGGACGATCGCCGCGGCGGCGTTCTTCCAGACTGTGGTGCAGCGCTCTGCGCTCGGGCAGGACTTTCGCGCGGCCTCGGTCGCGGCGATCGTCGACTCCACGCGGCGCGTCGGCGTGCGCCCATCCAGCCCCTCGATGTCGAACATGATGACCAGATGCGGCGCGCGCTCCGGCGTCACGAGCTCGGCGAAGGAGCCGAACGCGAGCAGCTCGCGCGCGGCGCCGTCGGAGACGCTCGCGTTGTAGGCGGACTTGCCGCTGCGCTTCTTGATCTCGCGCGGGTCCAGCTGCATGGCGCGCGAGGTGCCGAGGATGAGCACGTCCGGCGCGCGGCGGTTGACCTTCGTGTACGCGACGTAGCCGATCATCTTGCCACCGATCGACGGGTTGCTGCCCTCGGCGCGCTCGCTGGCGGAGCCGTAGTGGCCCTCCACCTGCTGCGCGGCAGCGGCGGCGCCCGGCGCGGCCACGGCGGCGAAGGTGGCAAGCGCGAGCACGACGGACATCGTCGCCGTGCGAATCCAAATGGCAGCGTTCAGCTTCATGCCGACAGCCTATCGCGGCGTGGACGTCAGCCGGCGAGGATGCCGGTCACCCACATCACCAGCACGCCGGCCGCGAAGCCGCCCTGCACGTGGGTCGAGCCGAGGCTGACCGAGCCGCTGCGCAGCGAGCGCACGATCTCGACGATCACCTGGAGCGCCGCACCCGCGGCAATCGCGAAGCAGAGCGTCGTGAAGAGTGGTCCGGCGACGTAGCGGCCGGCCCAGATGCCGAGCACTGCGGGCAGCCCGGCGATGGCCGCCAGCCCGAGGCCGTGCAGCGGCGGCAGCCGGCGACCGGCGCGTGCCAGCGGTGCGGCGATGCCGATGCCCTCGGTCAGGTTGTGCACCATGAAGCCGATCACCAGCGCGATGGCCAGCGCCGCTTCGCCGGTGGCGAAGCTCGAGCCGATCGCGAGGCCCTCGCCGAGGTTGTGCAGGCCGATGCCGATCGCCACGAGCAGGGCGAGCGTGCCACCCGCAAGCGCCGTGGACGAGCTGGAGCCGTCCACGGCGCGGCGCTTGGCAGCGCGCGCTCCGGCGCGCAGGGCCCGACCAACCAGGGCAAGTGCGACCATGCTGACCGCAATGCCCATCGCCACCACGCCGGCACCCCCGACGGCGGGGATCAGGCTGGTCTGGGTATCGAGCGCCTCGGCAGCCGCATCGATGGCGAGGAAACCGAGCAGCCCGGCCGTGAACGCGAGGAAGCCGGCGAGCGCCGCCTCCGACAGCTCACGCAGCGCGGGCAACCAGAACAGGCCGAGCGCGACCGGCACGAAGCCGACGAGGATGCCGATCAGCGCACCCCAGCCGAGTCCACCGCCACTGACCGCCTGTGCGGGCACCGCTGCGGGCACCTCCACCTCGGTCGGCACGCCGGACGAGGAGACGATCGTGATCAGGTACGGGTCGTCCTCGATCCAGTCGTAGGCGAAGGAGATCGTGCGGTCCTCGCGTGCATCGATCTCGCGCACGCCGCCCTCGACCTCGAAGTCATTGATGATCGCGGCATCGACCGTGACCATCGCCGGCGTGATCGGATCGGCCTGCGGATTGACCACGTCGAGCTCGATCCGGCCCTGCTGGAACTGGACGCGCTCCACGACGAGCTCGTCGGCCGGCGGCGGGTTGTGCCCGAAGCCCTCGAGGATCCGGTCGCCCTGACCCGCGACCGCGATCGTGATGACGGTCATCAGCAGCACCGGCAGCGCGACGAGCAGGAAGGTCACCCAGCGCGAACGGCGCGGGGCCTCCGGCTCGAAGATCGGCTCGGGGTCGCCGCTCGGAAGGACGGCCGTGGATTCGGATACCGGAGTCATTCGACCACCTCGAAGAAGCCCATCCAGCCGAGGTCGCCGAACTCGGTCTGATGCGCGTGGAACATGAATGGACCAGCCTCGGGGAAGCGGATGTCGATGATGCCGCGGTCACCCTGGATCTGGCTGACGATGTCGGTGTACTGGCTCGGGTTGTCGAACCCGATCGGGCGGTAGTCGAAGAAGTTGCCGTGGACGTGGAACGAGTTGAGCGGATCGTTCTCGGTCATGTTGACGAGGTAGATGCGGTTGAGCTCGCCGCGCTTCACCTTGATCGGGTACTTCGCGTAGTGGAAGGCGAGGCCGTTGACGGTGTAGACCTCGTTCTCGCCGTCGTAGTTGGTGTCATAGGCGTTCATCACCATCGCCATCTCACGATCGGCAACCTCCTTCGGCGGCACCTTCGGGTCGATGATCATCGTGCCGTACATGCCCTTGCTGATGTGCTTCTTGAGCGGCATCGCGTGGCAGTGGTACGGCTGCACGCCCGACGGCCCGGCCGTGAACTCGTACGTGAAGCTCTCGCCCGGCCCGACCATGTCGAGCACGCCGTCCTGGCTGGATGGGTGGATGCCGTGCGTGTGCAGCGAGTGCGGCTGCGAGCTGGCGTTGCGCAGCGTGATGCGGACGGTGTCGCCCTCGGTGACGCGCAGCACGGGGCCGGGCACCGCTGCGTCGTGTCCGGGCTGGGTGAAGGTCCACGCGGGGAATGTCAGGCCTTCGGCGACCTCGAGGTCGTGTTCCTCGGTGACGAGCGTGAACTCGCGCACCCGGCCGGGCTGGTACGGCTTCGGGCCGGGCAGGTCGAGCAGGTAGTCGGTCGCGTCGGGCTCGCCGGGGGCGGCGACGCCCTCGCCGATCATCGCGGCGCCGTGGTCCATCTCCGCCATCTCGGCGGCGGTGGCGCTGATCGTGCCGGCGACTGCGCCGTGGCCACCATGGCCGCGGGCCTGGAGGGTCGAGTCACCGTCACGGGCGCTCGAGGTGCCGGTCAGCAGCAGCACGAGGGCTGCGGCGCTGAGCGCGAGCACCGTGGTGGTGGCGGCAATGGCGGTGACGAGGTGCATTCGGCGCGTGCTCATACACCGAGTATAGCCATGCCTAAGTTTCGGATCAACCCACCCACAACATCAGCGGATCGTGATCGGTACCCCGGGCGTCGCATAGCGGGCGAGCCACGTCACGGCGGCGTCCTCGAGTCGCACGCAGCCGTGCGACACGGCAGAGCCGAGCGCACCCCCGACGTTCTTGCGGCCGTGGATCGCGATTTGACCCGGTCCGCCGGCGAACTCATGCAGCACGCGTGAGCGGGCACTCGTCGCCAAGGCATACGGCGCGCTGGCATGGGAGGCGCTGAGCTGCACGTTCTCCTCGACGAAGAAGGCACCGAGCGGCGTCGGCGTCGAGGGATGGCCAACCACCGCGCGGAAGCTGCGCAGCTTGACCCCGTAGCGATACAGCAGCACCTGGCGCGAGCGCGTCAGCACGACGATGTGCAGCGGCGTGCTGGTCCGCACGGTGCCTGCGGCGAGGATCCAGCCCACGGCCGGGGGCGTTGCAGCGCCCATCGCGCGGCCGGGCATGCGAATGCGCAGCCACGGGCGACCGAGTGGATCCGTCGTTTCCCCGATGACGGGTACGACGGTGCGCCCACCGGTGATCGGGCGGGTGCTCGTGATCGATCCGATGCCCCGCCCGGTGATCGTCGCCCGGACTTGGTGGGCGCTCGTGATGGCGACCGTTGCCTGGGTCGGCGGAATGCGGAGCACCGTGGCCGCAGTGGCCGGCTGCGCGAGCCCGGCCAGCACGACGCAGCAGAGTGCGCCATGCGCCGAGATGACGCGCAGGGCCTGGAGCGAACGGCGTCGCATCAGCCCGTGAAGCCGGGCGGACGGATCGGCGTCAGCGACGGTCGAGCACGGCGCGACTCACAGGTGCGGAAGCGCATCGTCAACGTGACGGGCGTCGTGCCGTCCGAGAACGTCACGCGGGCGAGCAGGACCCGCATGCCCGAGGCGGTCGGGACCGTCGCGGCGAACGGCGCGGCCGTTCGATTGGCGACGACCTTGCGGTTGATCGTGAACACCACGCGACGGATCGCGACGCCGCGCACGAGCGCGCGGAAGCTGCCGTTGACGCAGCGGCTCGCGCCGTACGTGCTGATGTGGCGGCCGATCGCGGGCGGCGTGGTCGAGAGGATCGCCGTGCCGGCGCGGGTCGTGCCACCGCCGCCGGTTCCGCCCGTGCCGCCAGTGGTCCCACCCGGAGGCGGTGTGGCACAGGCGGACGCCGAGATCGTGTCGTTCAGCAGCGTGACGGCACCGTTGCGGGCAAGCACGCGACCGCTGACGGTCACGGAATCATTGAGCGAGACCGAGGTGAGCGCCAGCAGGTTGCCGACGAACGTCGACGAGGTGCCGAGCGTGGCCGAGCTGCCCACGTTCCAGAACACGTTGCACGACTGCGCCCCGTTGATCAGGCGAACGCGGCTACTGGTCGCCGTCGTCAGCGCCGAGCCGGCCTGGAAGACGAACACCGTGTTCGGGTCGCCCTGCGCGTCGAGCGTCAGCGTGCCGGTCAGTCCCACGGAGGAGGCCGAGCGGTAGACGCCGCCGGTGACGGTCAGGCCGCCGAGGTCGCCCGAGACGGCGATGGCGGGGCTGCGCCCAGCTGCGTCGTCGTAAGCGGTGGTGAGGTCAGCCTGCGCCTGTGCCGCCGCAGCGTCGGTGGCATGGATCGTGCCATTGACGGTGCCCGGCGGGAATCCAGTGATCGACGTGCCCGGGCTCAGCCCGAGGTCGCCATTGATGACCGTGGCGCCGGTGTTGGTCACCGTCGTTCCGGCGAGGACGGCGTAGCTGCCTGCGGTGCCCAGTCCGACTGGAGCCTGGGCTGCCACCGCGCTGGCTGGTGCGAGTGCACCGATCGCACAGGCGGTGAGAAGGCATGCGTTTCGCACTCGGCGAACGAAGTGGACCTGCATATGGAGGCGCTCCTGAATCGGCTGCGATCGGCTCTGGTGCGTCCGATCACGGGGGTCTCGCGAATCAGGGACGAGATAGTGCGCCCGAGGTACGTTGGTCACCGTAGCAGTAAAAGCAGGGCCGGCAGGTCAACTGGCCCCCACTCCTACCGAAGCTGCTGCGGAGCGCGCCGGAATCGACGTTCCGCCGTCGTCAGGAGCGTTGCCGCGCGACGTCGGCGCCCACGCCATTCTTCTCCACCACCCAATACTTGCCGTGCTCCTCGACCACGCGCTCGACCTCCGGCTGGATGTGCTGCGCCATCACGATGAAGCGTGTCGGTGTGGCACGGACCGCCTCGTACTGGCCTGGCAGGACTTCGACCATCTCCATGCAGTCCTCCAGCGCGCACTCGCACAAGATCTCGAACGATCGGTCGTCGTCGGCGCCCCGGATACCATCGACGGCTTCCTTCATCATCTCGTTGAGCTCGCGGAAGCGCACTTCGTTGCGGGCGACTCGCCGCTGCTGATCCACATCCATGCTGCACCTCCATGCCCGACTGCGATTGGCAGGAGCATTCCCCGGTGGTCAGCGATGCAACGGCTGGGAGCGGGGTGCACTCCAAGCGAGCTGGGCTGCGGTAACCGTCAGGCCTTCTTGACGACGCTCGACTTGAGCTGCATCGGGCCGAAGCCGTCGACCTTGCAGTCGATGTCGTGGTCGCCGACGCCGTCGACGAGGCGGATGTTGCGCACCTTCGTACCGACCTTGATCGACGTGGAGCTGCCCTTCACCTTGAGGTCCTTGATGACCGTCACGGTGTCGCCATCGGTGAGCACGTTGCCGACCGCATCGCGAATGACATCGTCGAGCTCGACTGCGTCGGACGCCACGGCCTCGGGCGACCACTCGTGCGCGCACATCGAGCAGACCAGCAGCGGACCCATCTCGTAGGTGTGTTCACTCGAGCATTCGGGGCAGGTCGGCGCGGCGTCAGTCATGGCCGCGCAGTATAGGTGCCACGCTCGCCTACTACGGGACCGGTTCGACGGCGGGGCGCAGCGTCGCCGCGCGGGCTGCATCGCGCAGGGCAGCAAGTGGGTGCAGGCGGCCGAAGATGAGCATTGCCGCGAGCATCGCGATCGTCGTGTTCACGAGCGTGATGCCGACCTGCGCGCTGATGCTGTAGCCGAGCGCAGTGGACGTGCTGGCGACTGCGGCGAGCACGAACACGGCGAGCGCCTGCTGCGTGCCGGCACCACCCGGCACCGGCACGAGCGTCGACATGCCACCGACGACGACGACCAGTGCAGCGAGCGGAACGCTGGCGGGAATACCGAACGCCGAGAGCAGGCAGTACACGACGCCGATCCGGCAGGACCAGGCGAGCGACTGCACCGTCAGCACGGTACGGGCGTAGCGGCCGGGGCTTCGCAGGACCGCGACACCCTGGCGCATCTGGCCCCAGACCCGTCGCGTGCGCGGGCCGACGTAGCGCGCCAGCAGGTAGATCAGGGCGCCGATCAGCAGCGCGACGGCCGCAGTCAGTGGCGGCGAGCCGATGACCGCATCGAAGGCGCCGGGCGGGCCGTCCGGCATCGGCAACGTGCCGGACGCCCAGGCGATCGCGAGCAGCGAGATACCGACGAGCGTGTCGAACACGAGCACGACCGAACACGACGAGGCGATCGTCACCGCCGACGTCGACGGATGCTGCGCACGCACGAGCGCGACCTTCACGGCGTCGCCACCGCGCGCCGGCAGGTACCCGTTCAGGCCCGCGCCCACCGCGTAGGCGAGGCCGACGCGATACGCCGACAGGCGCTCACCGGGGTAGGCCGCAGCAAGCACGTTGCGCCATGCGAACGCACGGGCGACGAGGTTGCCCAGCTGGAAGCACAGTGCGAGCAACGCCCACCGAGGGTCGATCTCGGAGATCGGACCCAGGGCATCGCGCAGGTGCTGGACCAGTTCGGATGGATTGATCAAGCGCGCCTCTCGCCTACAGGATCAGCGGGGTGTGCGGCCTGCACGAGCGGCGCGATCATCGCGGCGTCGTCGGTGATCAGTCCGTGCACGCCCCAGGCCAGCAGGGTCTGTGCACGTTCGGTCGTGTTGACCGGCCACGTCATGATCAGCTCGGCCTCGGCGTTGAGCTGACGGATCGTGTCCGGATTGAGCAGGCTCTCGTGGATGGACACGCCGCCCAGCCGTCGATCGCGGCGGCGGGCGAGCAGGCGGCGCAGGCCACGTCGCGAGCCGACGGAGCAGACCGTGCGCACGTCCGGGCGATCGTCGAAGGCATCGAGCAGGCGCCACTCGCGCGCGCAGATGGTGATCGGCAGGTGCTCGGTGCGCGCGTCCAGCGCCTCGATCACCTTGCGTGACAGGCGCAGGTCGCGGCCCTTCAGGTCGAGCATCAGCTCGGCGCCCAGCGGCCCGACGGTGGCGAGCAGCTCATCCAGCTGCAGTCGCTTCGAGAAGGGATTGCCGAGGTGCCAGGTGTCCCAGAGGATCGGGATCGGGCCCACGGTCTTGAGGTGACGCACCTCGACGCGACCACGGAAGATCCGCAGGTCGCACTCGATGAGGCGCGCGCCAAGGCGGATCGCGTCGCGAAGGAGCTGGAGGTCATTGCCTGCGCGGTGCGCGACGAGGAATCCACCGGAGCGGGGAGCGTGGGGAGAAAGCGTCACGCAGAAAGGATAGACACGCTCCCAGAAAAGGCCGACTCAGCACCGCTCCTTAGCAGCAGATGGGCCTCCCACGTCACGCCGACTGACATGCGCGTCCCGCGCGCCCTCCGCAGGCTGATAGTGCGCGATCGCAGCGCTGATGCCGGCTCCCGCTGCAACGACCACGAGCCCGACCACAACGTCCAGCACCCAGTGATTGGCCGTTGCAATGACGGCGAATGCCATCAAGGTCGGCATCGTCAACGCGAAGATGCGCAGGGGCAGCAGCCGCGTGCTGGAAAAGAGCGCGACGCCCACGAGCAGGTCCCAGCCGAAGTGCAGGCTCGGCATCGCCGCATAGAGGTTCGCGTAGTCAGGCGGTTGCAGCACGCGATAGGAGCTCGACCAGGTGGAGATCGTGTCGGTGTAGCCCAGCCCGGACAGTCGTGGCGGCGCCATCGGCACGAGCGCGAAGAAGGCGAATCCGATCATGCCCGACACGAACATCGCGTTGCGTAGCCAGATGTACCGTTCGCGGTGATGCGTGAGCAAATACGCACCCACCGAGATGATGATCGGCCAGTGGCCCCAGATGTAGATCCAGTTGACGAAGGTGCGCAACCACGGCTGGTCGAGTGACAGCTGCACCAATGCGTACTCGAAGTCGATCCCGATCGACTGCTCGAACTCCAGGAGCCGACGTGCGTTCTCCACCGCGGTCGCCGGACTGCCCTCCGTCCACTCGCGCACGACGATGTAGACGATCGCCGCGAACGCGATGATCACCACCTCCGTCAGGAGGCCGATGAGGAACGAGCGGCTGCGCAGCCGTCGGGCCCGTTCGCTCAACGCCGTCAACCTCGTCACCTCCTCAGCGCGTGGGATCCCTTCCTCGGTGCCTCATCCCCGAAGGAAGAAACGTTCGGTGCGGGGTCTTGCAGAGCCTGCCGGAGGGTTGTTCCTTCCACCAGCGGATACATGTATTGAAGCAATCACAAGAGCGGGGCTCGATGACGGAACGGCAGAAACAGATCGGACGCAACGAGAGCGACGCGCGGACGGCCAACGAGCTGGTCAGCGTCGATGGCGAGCAGGCCAAGCTCGCGGGCCACGAGACGCTCGCGGTGCTGTGTGAGTGCGGCGACAACGACTGTCACGAGCCGTTGACGATGAGCGTCGATGAGTACGAGGTGATTCGCTCCGAACCGGCCCAGTTCGCGGTCATCGCAGGGCACGAGATCCTCGACTGCGAGCGCGTGATCACGACTCACCCCGGCTACCTGATCGTCGAGAAGTTCGGCGATGCCGGCACCGTGGCCGACGCCGCCGACCCGCGACACAACCTCAAGACCTGCCGCGTCGTCGTGGTGGATGACATCCCCGAGATCCGGTACCTGCTGCGCATCGTGCTCGCCGTCGACCCGTCGTCGACCGTCGTCGGCGAAGCCAGCAATGGCGCCGAGGCGATCGAGGTCGTCGACGCGATGCAGCCCGAGGTCATCGTGCTCGACCTGGAGATGCCGGTGATGGATGGTTGGCATGCCTTGCCGCACCTGAGGCGCGTTGCCCCGACCGCGCACATCATCGTGTTCTCCAGCACCGAGGTCGACGCGCGCCTCGAGAAGCGCCTGGCCAACCTCGGCGCCGACCGCTTCGTGCGCAAGGGCGGCGATCCGAGCATCATCGTGAACGCCGTGCGCGAGGTCGCGACGTCGGGGCGTGACCGGCAGTTCGCAGGGGACGGTGACGGCGGCGGACGCCACGTCGACGCTGCCGACGACGACAACCCCGGGCGCCGCAGCGGTGAATCGGTGTCGTGAGCAGCGCCGAGCGAGCGGCAGCGGGCTGGTACGTGACACGTTTAGCGCACCTAATCTATGCGTGCCGCACGAATACCAACACAAAACGCCCGACGGTTCACTTTCCTGAGTGACAGGGGTGCGGGAGTGCGACATAAGCACTCCATGCTGGTCTGACGCAACCGCTCGTCAGCCCGCCACCTTACCCGTCCACGCTCTCCCGGAGGTCCGTCACCATGTGGCGTCGCTTGTCCCTGCTCGTCATTACCTGCCTATCGCTCCTGGCGCTCGCACCAACGAGCGCGCTGGCCCATCATGCGTCCGTGACAGCGACCGTTGACTGCAACGGCCTCGTCACATATTCGGCAACCTCCTGGACGACCGGCGACTCGGGCATCAACAAGACCGCCGCCGTCACGATCAACGGCGTGTCGGTTGCCAGCGGCGGGTTCACGGCAGCGAACGGCTACGCGCTCACGGGCACCTACCAGCTGACAGCTCCGTTCGGAAGCCCGAGCGCGACGGTCACCTGGGGCCTGTTCGGCGAGAATGAGGATCTCGGCTCCGCAGGTTCTGCGACGACGGGTCCGCTCACGGTGCCAGCATGTCCGATCCCGCCGGCACAGCCCGGTGGCTCGATCGGTGATGTCGTCTGCGCGTCAGGTGGCGCGCTCGCCACGCTGACGAACACCGGTGGCGAGGCGGCGACGATCCGCCTCACGTACGGTGCCACGACCGAGGATGTCGTCGTCCAGGGCGGCGCGACGGTGACGCGTCTCGTGCCCGTCGCGGAGGATACGTCGGTGGTCGTCACGATCAGCTCGGGCGGAACGACGATCGTCACACGGGAAGTGCACGCCAACTGCGTGCTCGCCCCGGCCGTTCCCGCAGCGGTGATCGGCGACCTGGACTGTGCCCAGGGTGGCGCGATCGCGACGTTGACCAACACCGGTCAGGCGACTGCGACGTTCACGGTGCTCGTCAATGGAACGACGATCGCCAGCATCCCCGTGCTCGGCGGTGCGACGACGCCGACGCTGGTCCCGATCACCGAGAACACCTCCGCGACGATCACGGTCAGTGCTGCCACGATGACGGATGTCACACGCGTCATCATGCGTGACTGCATTGCTCCGGCGGCTCCGGCCGCGACGGTCGGCGCAGTCAGCTGCGTCGAGGGCGGAGCGTTCGTCACGCTGCGCAACACGGGCGGCGAGTTCGCGACCTTCACCGTCGCCGTCGACGGCGTCACGATCGACACGGTCACCGTCGGCGGCGGCGCAACGGGCTACCGGCTCGTCCCGATCGCCGAAGACCGAACGGCGCTCATCACCGTCTCCGCAGCACTCATGGCACCCGTCGTGACCTCGGTCGGTCGCGACTGTGCTCCGGCAGCCGCCGACGCGACGCCGGCCGTTGCGACGCCGGTGGCCGCCGCGGTCGGAGGACCTGACGACACGGACGTGAGGCCCGTGGCAGTCGCGGGCGTCTCGGAAGAGGACGACGGCGACGAGGCCGTCCTGGCCGCAGCGACCACCGGCGGCACCGGCGATGCGCTGCCGTTCACCGGAGCAACCGGAACGCGAGCCCTCGTGCTCGGCGCGCTGCTGGCACTCCTGATGGGAACGATGCTGCCGATCTCCGCACGCGTCAGCGAGCGGGCACGGGCTCGCCGCCGCTAGTCGGCCGCAACCATCTGCACGCTGCCACGGGCGGGTTCGGGAAGATGCCGAGCTCGCCCGTGGTGTGTCGGTGGCCGTGTTGGACCGTCGCGCCCCGCGCTCACGGCCAACGCAAGCCAGAAGGTCGATGCACGAGCGCGGCGAGCGCGAGACCACGGTATGCAGGTTGCGACTCCATCCCCTCCGGCTGCGCCACCGCCGAGCAAGCTGGCGCCGATGCCGAAGGATTGGCACGCGGTCGCCAGCTCACGCGATGCATGAAGACCACCGCCCCCCGACACCACCCAGCAGCCAACTCCGCCGATCTCGACTACACGGTCACCCGTCCGCTCGACGCCCTGCTCTCCGACGAGCAGCGTATCGAGTTCCTTCGAACCCGCTTGGAGCGCTCCGCGACGCCCGCGCTCACGGCGCGGTTCTGGGGACCCTCCTGACCTTGCTCGAGTGCGACAGCCCTTCGCGATGCTCGTGGCGGTATCCTGCGCAGGATGAAAACTCGTCGCAATTCGGTCGGCATCGCCATCAGCCT
>JAOPYV010000197.1 GCA_025964435.1 Thermoleophilia bacterium
ACCTGCCGCCGTCGCAGTTCGAGGCGCTCTTCGCCTCCACGACCCACGACGACGCGATGCTCGACTCGCTCGGCGCCGCCGTCGCCGCTGCGCTGGGCGCCGCGAAGACCGCGGGCGACGCATGAGCACACCCCTCGCCGAGATCGCTGCGGCGCTCGCAGACGTGTCACCAGCCTGGGCCGACGTCGTCACCGTCCCGTCCAGCGACGCCGCACGCGCCACGACGCTGACGCGCAGCACCGAGATCCAGCGCGGCGTCGAGGCGATCCGCGAGGGCTGGCTGCTGCATCGCGGCGCCTCGCGCATCGCGGCCGGCGCCTCGCCCGACCTCGCGTTGCTGATCGGCGACTGGTCCTACGCGGCCGGCCTCGTCGACATCGCCGAGCACGGCTCGCTCGACGACGTGGCGCAGCTTGCCGAGCTCGTCGCCCAGCTCTCGACCCAGCACGAGCGCCCGCTCGCCGAGCTCGAGCAGCACTGGGACACCACCTTCGAGACGCTGGCTGCCGCACCCTCGTAGGATCGGCCCATGCCGACGCACCCGATAGCCGACGACCTGCGCGAATGGATCGACCAGCTGCGCGCAGCAGGTGAGCTCCACGAAGTGACGGCCGAGGTTGACCCGCACCTCGAAATCACCGAGATCACCGACCGAACGACGAAGGAAGGCGGCCCGGCGCTGCTCTTCACGAACGTGCTCGGCTCGAAGATGCCGGTGCTGACGAACCAGTTCTCCTCTGATCATCGACTGAACATGGCGTTCGGCGTGGATGACATGGACGAGGTCGCCGCCGGCATCGATGCGCTGTTCGAGCTGGCCAAGCCGGCGCGCGGCCTGGGCGAGAAGCTCGGCGTGCTCGGCAAGGTCAAGGGCCTCGCCACCTCGGTGCCGCCGAAGTACGTGCGCCGCGCACCCGTACAGGAGGTCGTGCACACCGGCGCCGACGTCGACCTCGACGAGCTGCCGATCCTCGGCTGCTGGCCCGAGGACGGCGGCCCCTACGTGACCCTGCCGCTCGTCTTCTCGAAGGATCCGCGCACCGGCATGCGCAACTGCGGCATGTACAGGGTGCAGAAGTACGACAAGAACACCTGCGGCATGCACTGGCAGATCCACAAGGACGCCGCCGACGACTGGCGCTACATGCCGGCCGACGGCAAGCTCGAGGTCGCGGTCGCGATCGGCTCGGATCCAATCGTCACCTACGCCGCCTCCTGCCCGCTGCCCAAGGACATCGACGAGATGCTCTTCGCCGGCTTCGCGCGCGGCAAGCGCGTCGAGATGGTCAAGTGCCTGACCGTCGACCTCGAGGTCCCGGCGCACGCGGAGATCGTGCTCGAGGGCTATGTCAGTCGCGGCGAGCTGCGCACCGAGGGGCCGTTCGGCGACCACACCGGCTACTACTCGCTCGCCGACGAGTACCCGGTGCTGCACGTCACGGCGATCACGCATCGCACGAACCCGATCTACTCGGCGACGATCGTCGGCGTGCCACCGCACGAGGACAAGTGGCTCGGCAAGGCGACGGAACGGATCTTCCTGCCGCTGCTGCAGAAGGTGCAGCACGAGGTCGTCGACTACGACCTGCCGTCCGAAGGCGTCTTCCACGGCTGCTGCATCGTCGCCATCCGCAAGCAGTTCCCCGGCCACGGCCGCAAGGCGATGCACGCGGTCTGGGGCACGGCGCTGATGTCACTGACGAAGACCGTGATCGTCGTCGACGAGGATGTCGACGTGCACGACTACGCGGCCGTCGCGGCGCGCGTGCGCGAGACGTGGGACCCGCTGCGCGACACGATGTGGAGCGAGGGGCCGATCGATGTGCTCGACCACGCGCCGAGCCTGATGGGCTTCGGCGGCAAGGTCGGCCTCGACGCGACGCGCAAGTGGAGCAGCGAAGGGCGTGACGCAGCCGCCGACGCAGCCGCCGACGCCGAGCTCGTGTTCGACATCGAGGCGTTCGCCATCGTCGCGGCCAGCTTCGCCGCCACCGCCACGAGCATCAACACGCACGACCGCTACGCCGTGGTGGCGATCGATAAGCAGCGCGCTGGCGAAGCGACGGAGCTGCTCGAAAAGCTGCGCACGAGCAACGCCGACTGCGGTCTCAAGCTCGTTATCGTGGTCGACTCGAACGTCGACGTCGACGACTACGCCGAGGTGGCCTTCCGCCTCTTCGGCAACGTCGATCCGGGCCGCGACGCGCGTCCCGCCGTGCGACCCGGCGACGCGCTCGGCATCGACGCGACGGTGAAGCTGCGCGACGAGGGCTACCCGCGCGACTGGCCCGCCGACATCGTCATGACCGAGGCGATCAAGGCACGCGTCGACGCACGCTGGGCCGAGTTCGGCATCCCGACCCCCGGCGCCCGCACCAAGCCGCTCCAGGGCCTCGCCGAGCTCGAGCGCCGCATCGCCCCGACCGACACCGCCCGCGGCGCCGACGGCCGCGGCAACGCCGACATGGTTCGCGACAGCACCGCCCCGGACACTTCCACGCCGAGCTGATCCGGCGGCCCCCCGCTGAGCCGCATGAGTGCGGTGAGCGGTCCATATATGTCCCGCTGGCCGCACTGATGCGGGATGTTCGCCATGTGTGCGCTGAGACGTCCATCCATGGCGTCCTCAGCGCACGCTCCCGCATCTCGGGACCACGTGTGCGCTGAGCGGTCCATCCACGACCCGCTGAGCGCACACCCCCGTTAATTGGGCCCATGCTCGCGTCCACCGGCGCGGTGCGCGGCGGCGGCGGCGAGCGGCTCCCCGCGCCCCCTGCTGCCAACCCGGCGGCCGCAGCCGGCCGCGCAAGCCGCGCAGGCGGTTCGGCCCTCGACTGCCCGATACGCTTCATGGTTGGAATCATTCGCCGTCATGGAGGACGTCATGAACATCGCCCCAACCGTCGCCGCACCCCGCGGTTCACAGGGACCCCGCAAGCTCGTCCTGAACATCGCCCCAACCGCCACCGCACCGCGCGGCGCACACGCACCGGCCAAGGTCGCCGATCGGCTGGAAGGCAAGTCCGCCAACTACGTCTCGATCAGCTGGGATCCCACCATGATCGCCCGCGACCGATCGGCCGGCTTCGCCTCCGTCGCCGGCAAGGACGGCGCTGGCAAGATCGCCGCTGCCTGGACCGGCACCGCCTTCGCGCTCGACACCGTCATGGCCGACGCCTCCAAGGCCGACGTCTACGAGCGCAGCATGATCGGCATCTTCACCGACGCCGTCGCCCGCAACGAGGCCGGCCTGTCCGAACTGAAGTCGAACCTCGACCTCGCCGCGGAGTACAAGCCCAAGAACGGCACCTTCGACTTCGTGTTCGATCGTCCCGGCACCGGCAACGACCTGCGCTACGTCGGCCTCATCGAAGCCGCCCCCACAGCGATCCGCGACATCCTCGAGGCAGCCACCGGCTTCCGGAAGCACTTCTGATCCAGAGCCGGATTCCGGCGCTCGGAGCGGCCCATACGGGCCGCCCGAGGCCGTCCGGGTCGCATGGCCCTCGTGGTCTGGTAGAGTACGTCCATACCCCGCGCTCGTAGTTCAGGGGATAGAACGTCGGCTTGCGGAGCCGAAGGTCGGAGGTTCGATTCCTCCCGAGCGCATCGATGGAAGCCCTTCACAGGTGACCATCGTTAGAGAGGTCCGGTCTCGCCGCCGGGCCTTTCGTCTCTTCCGGGGCTGATTCGTCAGCCCGGCGGCGCCAGCGGATCACCATCCGGCGCCTGCGGAAAGACCTGTCCCTGTTCGAGGATCGGCTCGGGCCAGCCCGCGCGCCGGCGCGTCTCGTCCCCTTGCGCCACGAGCGCCGTGAAGTACTCGTCCGCAAGGCCCGCGTCGTGGATCACGCCGTGCTCGTCAGCAGCTGCATCCAGTCGCGCCTGAAGCTCCCCGGGGATCGGCGGAATGATGCTTCCGTCAGGATTGACGATGGAGCCTTCCGGAAGTCGAGGTCGGTCGTCGTGCATGCCCGACCTATCGGCATGCGGCCGAGCACTCAGTACTGCAGGTCCAGGAAGTTGCGCACCTTGGCCAGCGTGCGCCAGCCCTCGCTCGACTGGTCGGTCGCGAGCGAGCCGCGTGATGCCTGCAGGTCGAACAGCGCCTCGAGCTGGCGCACCGCCGACGGGTCGGTCGTGGCGATCGCGTTCTCGTAGTTCTGGCGCGTCGAGAACTTGTCGAGGTTGAAGGACCCGATGCCCGCCTCGTTGTCAGCGATCCACGCCTTCGCGTGCGAGAAGATCGGCAGCTGGACGACCGTGCCACCCGCGTCGCGAATCTCGGAGGCATGCGCGCGGCGCAGTGGGTCGGTCACCCAGTCCCACGGCTGTGCGGACGTGGCCTTGGGCGCCAGCAGCAGCCGCACGTCGACGCCGCGCTTCGCGGCATCGACGACGTGCTTCATCACCTCTGGGTCGCCGAGGTAGGGGTTCGTGAGCCACAGCCGCTCCTTGGCGTTCTGGGCTGCGGCGATGAAGTGTTCGGTCAGCTCGCGGCGGTTGCGGTTGCCGTTGGAGAGCTGGCGCGTCGATTCGAGCGCATTGGTCACCGGCGCGTCGAGGCCCGCGTGGAGGATCGCTGCACGCGCGTCGGAGACGGTGCCGCCCAGGTCGCGCCAGCGCGCGGCGAGCAGGCCGCCCGCCTGGGCCGCGATCGGGCCTTCGCCGCGCAGCATGACGTCGTGGAAGCCAGCCCATTCGTCGACGAGGTTGATGCCACCCTGCCAGGTGATCTTGCCGTCGATCTCGAAGATCTTGCGATGGTCGAGCGCGAGCCGCGCATCATCCAGGCCGCCGCGGCCGACCGTGAGCGGCTTCATCTTCACCTGCACGCCGGCAGCTTCCATCTCCGCGACCATGTCGCGATAGCCGGGCTTGGCCGAGGCCGCCCAGTCGAGCTGCACGTTGACGGGCAGGCCCTCGCGCGCACGCGCCATCAGCGCATCCTGCACCGGCCGCGAGATCTCCCCGGTGGTCCCCGGGTGCATCGCGAACTCGCTCAGGTTGATCTGCTGCTTCGCGTTGCCGATGTCAGCGATCAGTCGCGATGCGAACTCGCTCGTGCCCTCGATCAGCTCGAAGCGGTTGCCAGCGGTCGGCAGCAGCGCGCCCGCCGCGCCGTCGCCGAGCCGGATGATGTCGTCCAGCTGGGCGTGCACTGCGGCATTGTTGAGCGGCGCGTGCACGCTGCTGACTTGTCGCATTACTCCATCGGGCCGCATACCGTGTTTTCGAAGCACGCAAGAACGTGCGTTGCGCACCGGCCAGCGGTCGGCCCTTCTTGGCCGTCAGGGATGGGCGCGTGGGGCCTCGCCGTCGTGGGCGACGGCGTCCTCGCGCACGGTCCACGGCGGCGCAGCGGCCCAGCTGGGGGAGCTGGCAAGCGTCGCGAAGGACTCGCGCACGACGACCGTCTGCGCGGCGAGGTCGTGCCAGCAGCGGCGCTGCGGCTGGTCGAGCATCCACAGGAAGCCCAGCCCCAGCGAGGGCAACGAGCCGGCGACCCGGACGAGCTCGCGGACGAGGGCCTGGCCGAAGCTCACGCGCGTGCCGTCGAGCTGTACCACGCGCAGGCCGGCGAGGCGCATGCCGAGCGAGCCGCCCTCCATCACGAAGCCGACGTGGTGGATCAGGTACCAGGCGAGGAAGACGAGCCCGAGCTGGGTGCCACCGGTGATCGTGTGCAGCAGCCAGAGGGCGAACAGGTCGACGACGATGTCGAGCACGAAGCCCCACGCGCGGCGGCCGAAGAAGGCGTACGTCACCATCAGAGCGTTGCCCGGTACTGGATGTCGAGGAAGCCGTTGCCGACGGCGCGGGCGCCGGGACGGCGTGCGGTCGAGCTGAGCGCCGAGGCGTCGCCGCCGAGCACGCTGGCGACGTTGCCGATCGATTCGAGCGAGGCGAGCGCCGGCTGCACGTCAGCGCCCAGCGTCTCGAACAGGCCGTAGGAGCGGCCGAACTCCACGACGTCGATCTCGGCGCCATCCTTCGGCGCGTCGAGCAGCTTCGCCATCGCCGCGAAGGCCTCGCGCTTCAGGCCGAGCTCGTCGACGAGGTCGAGCTCCTCGGCCTGGCGCCCGGTGTAGATGCGGCCGTCGGCGATCTCGCGCACCTTCGACTCGGACATGTCACGGCCCTCGCCGACGACGCGCACGAACTCGTCGAAGGATTCATCGATGAAGGCCTGGAGCACGGCGCGCTCCTCGACAGTCAGCTTGCGGAAGGGCGAGCCCATGTCCTTGAGCTCGCCGCTCTTGATCGTCACTGCCGAGACGCCGACCTCCTCGGCCAGCTCCGATGCCTCGACGTACTGGAGGATGACGCCGATCGAGCCGGTCACCGTCTCCGGTGCGGCCACGATGCGGTCGGTCGGGGCGGCGATGTAGTAACCGGCCGAGGCGGCCGTGCCGCGCATCCAGGCGAGCACGGGGATGTCGGCCTTCTTGAGCCGCAGGATCGCATCGTGGATCTCGGCGGCGGCGAGCACGCCACCACCGGGCGTGTCGAGGCGCAGCATGACGCCGTCGAAGCGGTCGCTCTCGGCGATCTCGTCGAGCATGCGGATCACGTCGTCGGAGCCAGTCACGCCACCGTCGGGCGAGCTGTCGCCGCTCATCAGCGTGCCGGTGACCGGGACGACTGCGACCTGCAGGTCCGAATCGCCCGACTGCAGCTGCGTGCCGACGTAGCTGACCCCGTCACGATCGATCGGCGTGGTCAGCCCGGAGGCTGCCTGACCGCCCGCGACCGCGGCCGAGACCACGATGGCGAGGAAGATGACAAGGACGACGATCCAGGTGGCAAGGCGACGGCTCATGCAGGGGAACCTACCAGCGATTCGCCGCCGTACCGCGGAATGGTCTAGCATCCGGGCCATGGTTGCGAACCCCACGAATACGCCTCCGTCCATGCTCGAGGAGCCCACTGGGCACCACGATCCGTTCGCGGAGGTCAACGACACCGTTTCCCGCGCGTGCGAGATCATCGGCCTGCCCGATGACGTGCGGCAGATCTTCTGTTCCACGTACCGCGAGATCAGCGTGCAGATCCCGCTGCGTCGCGTCGATGGATCGATCTCGGTGCTGCGCGGCTACCGCGTCCAGCACAACGGAGCGCGCGGGCCCTACAAGGGCGGCATTCGCTACCACCCGGAGGCGAGCATCTCCGACGTGCGCGCCATGGCATCGCTGATGACGTGGAAGTGCGCGATCGTCAACCTGCCCTACGGCGGCGCCAAGGGCGGCGTGATGGTCGACCCGTCGCTGTTGACCGAGGGCGAGCTCGAGCAGCTGACCCGCCGCTTCACGCTGGCGATCAGCTACGTGCTCGGCGTCAACCGCGACATCCCCGCGCCCGACGTCAACACGAACGCGCAGATCATGGCGTGGATCATGGACGCCTACGGCTCGCGCTACGGCCACCAGCCCGGCATCGTCACCGGCAAGCCCGTCGAGCTGGGCGGTTCGCTCGGCCGTGAGGCAGCCACCGGCCGCGGCGTCGTCAACGTCATCGCCGAGGCCGCACGCGACCTGGGCATGAAGCTCGAGGATGCGCGCATCGCGATCCAGGGCTTCGGCAACGTCGGCAGCAACGTCGCACGCCTGATCCAGGAGCTCGGCTGCACCGTCGTCGGCATCTCCGACGCGACCGGCGCCGTGATGAATCCCGCCGGCCTCGACGTCGACGCGCTGCAGGCGTGGGTCTCCGAGCACGGGGGCGTCGCTGGCTACACGAACGCCGACAACGCCACCAACGCCGAGCTGCTGACGATGGACTGCGACATCCTCGTCCCGGCCGCGCTCTCGAACGCGATCACCGAGGACAACGTCGCCGAC
>JAOPYV010000202.1 GCA_025964435.1 Thermoleophilia bacterium
CCCTGCCGAGCGACACGGATAACGTCCTCGCGGAATTCCTTGGGATAGGGCCTTGGCATCAATGACTCCTCTCCAAGAGATCAGACGATCTCTCAGCTCAGGTGTCAACCAAACCGGGGGCAGTCCCTTCTGCCAACCACTCCGCAACGGAGGATTGAGGCATTCCCAGCTCGTTTACGCGGTCGCGAACCGGTTACCGAACATGGGCACCCTGCAGAAAGGACACGCCATGGATTCCACGTCGCTCCACCCAGCCGCCCAACCCGCGGGCGAGCCAAGGAATTGGTTACCTGAGCGCGTGGAGTCGGGTGTTGATTCCGGGCACGGAACTGCAGCTAGTACAGCGCAGGTGCTGGCTCGTGGTTTGGGATGGTTCAGCGTCGGACTTGGACTTGCACAGCTGCTCGCTCCCCGTCGATTCACACAACTCATTGGAGCTTCACCCACTGATCGGGCGCTCGCAGTGACACGGCTGATGGGCGTGCGGGAGATCACCCAGGGGTTGGGCATCCTACGTTCGAGCAATCCCAAACCGTGGCTGTGGTCGCGTGTGATTGGCGATGCAGTCGACCTGGGACTGCTCGCGCGAGCCGGTGCGCAGCAGGGCGCGAATCCGGTGCGCCTTGCCACAGCCGCAACCGCCGTGCTGGGAACGACCGCTGCGGACCTGTTCGACAGCGTGCAGCTGCGCGACACGCGTGAAGCCATCCCGACGCGCATGCCGATGCGGGTGGTTGGCGCAACCACGATTCGCCGCAGCGCCGAGGAGCTGTACGGCTACTGGAGCAGTTTCGAGAACCTCCCCGATGTGATGACGCACCTTCACGAGGTCGAGGTGC
This sequence comes from Thermoleophilia bacterium, assembly GCA_025964435.1. GTDB lineage: Bacteria > Actinomycetota > Thermoleophilia > Gaiellales > SKUG01 > JAGQUL01. Next base: position 840 of record JAOPYV010000202.1, read on the forward strand.
TCGGCGACGGTCGTTCGCGATGGACCACTCGAGCGCCGTTCGGCACGTCGGTGAGCTGGGAGGCCGAGGTCACCGAGGATGTTCCCGGCGAGGTCCTCGCGTGGCAATCCGTGCCGAGCAGCGGAATCGAGAACTCCGGTGAAGTTCGCTTCGTGCCGGCACCTGGTCAACGCGGCACGGAGTTGCACGTGGTCCTGCGCTATGAGGCACCGATGGGGCCCGTGGGCGCGAGCTTGCTCAAGCTCTTGGGCGACGATCCGGTGCAGCAGGTCAAAGATGACCTTCGCCGTTTCAAGCAGGTGATGGAAACCGGGCAAGTGGTCCGGTCGGACGGCGCTCCGTCGGGCACGGATGCGCATCTGCAACCGAAGCAGCGCCCCGCGCAGCCGCAGGCTGCGTCTTCTGGCGCGACATCGACTGAACCGCGACGAGAGAGGAGCACGCGATGAAGGCGACCTGCTGGCAGGGTAGAAACCGGGTCGAGGTGCAAGAGGTACCGGATCCGAAAATCCTCAATGCGCGCGACGCGATAGTGCGAATCACCTCCACCGCGATCTGCGGTTCAGACCTGCACCTCTACGATGGATACATGCCGACGATGCAGCACGGTGACGTGCTCGGGCACGAGTTCATGGGCGAGGTCGTCGAGGTCGGTCCGGGCGTGGACAACCTGAAAGCGGGAGACCGGGTCGTCGTACCGTTCCCGATCGCTTGTGGCAACTGTAACGCGTGCGAGCGCGAGCTCTACTCGCTGTGTGAGAATTCCAACCCGAATGCCGGCATCCAAGAGAAGATGATGGGCCACTCCGGTGCCGGCATCTTCGGGTACTCGCACATGACCGGCGGCTTCGCCGGCGGCCAGGCCGACTACGCGCGGGTGCCGTTCGCGGATGTGGGGCCGCTCAAGGTCGACGACAGCCTCAGCGACGAACAGGTGCTACCGCTTGCCGACATCTTGCCGACCGGCTGGATGGGCGCTGAGATGTGCGATATCCAGCAGGGCGACGTGATCGCGATCTGGGGCGCCGGTCCCGTCGGGCTGATGGCCGCTTCCAGCGCCTACCTGCTCGGCGCCGAGCGCGTCATCGTCATCGATCGATTCGATTACCGCCTGCGCATGGCGCGGGAGCGGTGTGGCGCCGAAACGCTTGACTACGAGTCCGTTGATGTTCCGGAGGCGCTCAAGGAACTCACCGGTGGACGCGGACCCGATGCCTGCATCGACGCGGTGGGCATGGAGGCACACTGCGGACACGTGCCGATCCAGCTGTACGATCGCGTGAAGCAGGCCACACGGATGCAGACCGAGCGCGGCCACGCACTGCGTGAGGCGATCCAGAGCTGCGGCAACGGCGGCACGGTCTCGGTGATCGGGGTCTACGGTGGGCTCATGGACAAGTTCCCCGTCGGATCGATGATGAACCGGTCCCTCACCATTCGAAATGGCCAGTGTCACGTGCAGCGCTACATCGGACAGCTGCACGATCACATCCGCGACGGCGAACTCGATCCGAGTTTCGTGTTCACACATCAGCTGCCACTCGACGCCGCGCCAGAGGGCTACGAGACTTTCAAGCACAAGCAGGACGAGTGCATGAAGGTGATGCTCAAGCCATGACGCTCGCAGCCAGGTGCTCGACCCGCCCGATTCCCCGCGTGCCCGGGGTTCGTCACAGCCTCGTCGACGTCGGCGAGGTGCAACTGCACGTCGCCGAGGCTGGCAGCGGCTCGCCGATCGTATTGCTACACGGCTGGCCCCAGCACTGGTACTGCTTTCGCGAATTGGTTCCGGAGCTCGCGCGTGAACACCGCGTCATCTGTCCGGACCTTCGCGGCCTTGGCTGGTCCGACGCCCCGGCAGGCGGCTACGATGTCAGCACGCTCGCGAAGGACATCGAGGGACTGCTCGATGCCATGAACATCGACCGCGCAGTCATCGCCGGTCATGACTGGGGCGGCATCGTCGCCTACCGGCTCGGGATCGATCGCCCGGAACGAGTTACCGCTGTCGTCGCCCGTTGAACACAGGGCACCCCTGGCCCCGGTCCGCCGGCGGGCGAATCGGAGGCGCACTGCGACTTGCCGCATACCAACCCATGATCGCGGCACCGATCGTCGGACCACGGTTCGTGCGACATGTGCTCGTACCGGCGCTCATGCGGACGATGCAGCGGACCGGAACGTTCACGGCGGAGGCTGCAGCCGCCTACAACGCACAGTTCGACGAGCCCGAACGCGTGGCTGCGAGCGTGCAGCTGTATCGCCAGTTCCTGACGAGGTCGCTACCGGCACTCATCGATCGCCGGGGGACGGCAGGTCGGCTGACCGTGCCGACGCTCGTGATCCACGGCACCGCCGACCCGGTGTTGCGACCGTCACTGCTGGAGGGATTGCACCACCACATCGATGACCTGCGCATCCGGCTCGTTCCCGACGCTGACCACTTCGTCGCGGAGTCCGCACCCGCTCAGGTCCTCGATGAACTGCTTCCATTTCTCAGCGAAGCAGCCTCTTCGAGCGGTTCATCTTCCCCTCATCGTTGACGCGGGTGGCGGGTTCCCCCGCGATGGCCTGCGATTGCATTCTCGAGCTGTTCCTTGTCCATCTGCGAGCGCCCGTCGATATCAAAGCGGCGAGCCTCTTGGTACAGCTGGTCCTTGGTCGGAGTGGTCGCTTGCTGCGGCTGCTTCGCCTGCTGCGGCACGGCGCGCGTTGACCGTACGTGCAGCCCGCTCCTCGGCTTCCTCCTGCGGGAGGCCATCGTCGAGATACCCGTCTCGGATGTGCTCGTACTGGCGTTCTCGCTTGTCACTCCATGCTCTGGGCATCACGCTCTCCTTCCTGTGCCGGGCCTGGCTTGTCAGTGCTTTCGCGCATCTGCTGACGCGCACCATTCAGCGGGTCTCGGCGACGATGCCCCTCCTCCCCGCTGTCATCGAGCTGCTGTACCTGCTCCTCGATGGTTGTCGGCGTGTCGACCTCCCGCCCCTTTTCGCGATTGATCGCGGCGCGCGCTCGTCCCTGGGTTTCCTGTCGCTCATCGCCCTGCTCGATCTGCGCCATCGAATCGATCCTCTCGTCGTCTGATTGCGGTCTGCGTGCCTGGTTGCGGTACCCCCGCGCAGAGCAGAGAAACTGACGACCCATCGAAGTGGTAATGCCGATCGGCGCGAATTCTCGGTCAACCTTCGAACCGCGCGATGCACGCCTCGCATACCGGAAAGGAGCGAACAAACTACGAAGGAGGCACGATGTTCTTCCACCACAAGGAGCTCGCCTACACGGTGCGAGTTGACAAGCCAAATCCTGTGTTCGCGCGCATGCTCCAACAGGCAATCGGTGGACCCGAGGGCGAGATCCGAGTCGCCATGCAATACCTGTTCCAGGGCTGGGGAGCACGCGGCGGCAAGCGCTACCGGGACATGCTCATCTCGACCGGCACCGAAGAGCTCGGCCACATCGAACTGCTCTGCACGGCTGTCGCAATGAACCTCGAGGGCGCACCGGCCGAGGTCATCGACAACGTCGTCACCGACCCTCTCGTGGCCGCGCGCATGGGCGGGATGGAGCCGCGCCACTTCCTCTCCAGTGGATTGTCGGCAATGCCTTCCGATGCCAACGGCGTACCGTTCAACGCAGCATGCATCGACGTGGGCGGCAACCTCGCATCCAACCTCATGGCAAACGCTGCAGCCGAGGCCGTCGGGCGCTCGCTCGCGGCGCGACTGTGGGAGGCAACCGACGATCCCGGCATGAAGGACATGCTCCAGTTCCTCATCGCCCGCGACACGATGCACCAGAACCAGTGGCTCGCCGCGCTCGAGGAACTCGGCCCCGACGCGATCCCCGCACCGGGCGAGGTCAAAGACGACGAAGAACACGCCCAGTTCGCCTACACGTTCTTCTCGCACTCGGACTCGCCGATGCCCCAAGATGCCCGCTGGGTCTCCGGACCCTCTATGGACGGAAAGGGCGAGTTCAGCCTCGCCGACCCCGCACCCGCCCTCGGACAAGAACCGGAACTGCAGACGGTGCCAGAGAGCGCGCACGCCGGTCCTGAGGCGACCAACCCCGATTCGGGAAATGGCTCCGGCGTCGGAGACACAGTCAAGCGCTTCGCCAAGGACCTGCAACAGGCGATCAACGTTTGAGATCGGACCTGGTTCGTGTCCGCGTTCCGATTCGTCGGGTCGCGACACGACCCGGCGCCGCGCCGATCAGCTCGATCCGATCAGCTCGATCGATCACCGATCCAGAAGGGAACTCACCGTGTCGAATGCACGTCGCCGGCTTTGGGCCGAGCATTCAGTCGAAGGTAGCCTGAGCGTCGAGGGGGAGTTTTTTCTCGTGGATCTGCATTCAGGGGCTTGCGCGGCCGCCGCCGAATCCGTCGTCCAGCATTGCGAGTTTGCCGAGCGGGAAATCGTTCAGGAGGTCGTGGAGACGTCTACGGGTCCACACACACGCACTGAAGCGCTCCTCGAAGGCATGACACTTCGGCGCGATGCTCTCACCGTCTCGGCTCGCCGGACCGGACATGGGATTCTTGCGAGTGGCACACACCCCTTGTGCAATACGCAGGCCCTGACGCTGACCGATGACGATCGGTACCGGCGGGTGCGACAGGAACTGCCGTGGATCTGGCGTGAAACGCATACGTGTGGAATGCGCGTACACGTCGGCATCACGAGCGCTGATCGAGCGATCCGGATATGTGATTCACTCCGACGCTGGTTGCCGACGTTGCTTGCACTTTCCGCGAACTCCCCGCTATGGCGCGGCGAAGATACGGGTCTTGCATCGATGCGTGCGCTGCTGATTCAGGGGCATCCCCGAAGCGGCATGCCTCCGTGTTGGGAGAGTTGGAATCGCTACCTTGAATTGACGGACACGGTAACGGATCTGGCGTTCGGGGATCAGTCGTGGTTCTGGTGGTTCACGAAGCCGCATCCCACGCATGGGACGGTCGAGGTTCGCATCTGCGATGCGCAGACGGACGTGCGAGATGCATGGGCCTTGGCATCGCTCACCGGTGCCCTATGCGCGGCTTTAGGCCACGGGCAGCTGAGCTCAGGTTGGGCCGATGATCCTGCTGAATTGCTGCTCGAAGAATCGATGTGGAACGCGATACGCACTGGTATCGGTGGACAATGCCTGCTCACGATCGATCCATGCACGTTCGGTGAACATGCCCTCAAGCTTGTCGACGATCTCAGCCCGTCGCTGTCGGCAGCATGCATCCAGCGACTCCGTGCGCTTGCATCCGCTCCAGGTCATTCCGCGCAAGTCGCTGAGCTGGAGCGGCTCGGCGATCCGCTTTCTGTTGCACTTTCGCTTGGGGCGCAGAGCGCGGGGGGCGACGGCTTCCTTGTGCCCGCACCGTGGGTCGTCCTGCCACAGCTTGAGGGATCGATGTAGGAGCAGGCTGGAATGCAACCTATCTAACCTTCCACATCACTCGATTTCTGTTACGGCGACCGGGTACGTCATGTTCATGAAATTGACGCGAGCGTTGTTCTGGTTCGTTTTGTTCTTGGTCGTTACCGTAAGCGCTGCATACATCTTCCTGGGAGCCTTGGGCCGATGAAGGCAGTGCGGGAGAACGGTGTGACTCTGTTTTTCCTGGGGCTGACCGTCGTTGCCCTGGCCGGTCAGGCCTGCGCGGGACTGTTGGTGGAACGCGCCGAGTTAACGGCTCATGATGAGCCGCCGGTGTCGCTGTGGTCGTATCTCACCTCGTCGTCGTTCGGCGTGAATGTCATGGAGAATTGGCAGAGCGAGTTCCTGCAGTTCGCCACGTTCATCGCGGCGACGATCTGGTTGGTGCAACGCGGCTCGGCCGAGGCCAAGGGCCCCGAGGACGCGGGACGGTCCGCCGCGCCGGGTTCGTGGGTGCGCCGGCATGGCCTCTTGCTCGTCATGTGTGCATGTTTCGCTATCACCTGGAGCGGCCAGAGCGTCACCGGCTGGCGCCAGTTCAACCAAGAGCAGCTGATGCACCAGGAGACCACAGTCAGCTGGCTCGGCTATCTCGGCGAGGCCGACTTCTGGGAGCGAACCATGCAGAACTGGCAAAGCGAATTTCTAGCTGTCGCGGCAATGTCAATCTTTACCGTATACCTGCGCGAGCAGGGAAGCCCCGAGAGCAAGCAGCTCTCCACACCCGACAGCGCAAACGAGCCGACATACTAGAGCTACGCGCGGATTGGCTCGCATCAAAATGGCGGGGCCTGATGTGGACCGACGCAGCCGCTCGGATCGCGATTCTGCCACCTCGCCGGATCGCAGGTCCGTCCCCCGGCGATAAGGGCACGGACCTGCGAAGGACGTTCGCAGTAGCTGCTGCTGAACGTCCCGGCTTTGTCGGCGAACCACTCACGCTCAGCGCCGATTTCGCGATCGGCACACGGCCCAGGTGATTGCATCTTTTTCCGTATCCAACCCTGTGAAACTCGTTCTCCTCCGGGGCTTGTGCGGGATACGCATCGGGGTTACCCGTCTCGTTTGGACCGAGACGTTGAGCAGTCGGGCGACAGGATAGAAGGACCCTGAGCACGCGAACCAATACAAAACCAGGAGGGAACATGAGCGAGACGACGATCGAGACCAAGTTGATCGACTACCTGCAGGATGCGCACGCGATGGAACGCGATGTCTTGGTGATGCTGAGCTCGATGATCTCCACGACAACCGATCCTGAGATCAAGCAGCAGCTGGAACATCATCACACCGAGACGGAGCGACATCGCGATCTCATGGCCGCTCGACTGGAGGCACACGGCGCATCGAACTCGATGCGCAAGGACATGCAGACCGTTGCTTCGGCGATGGCCAAGGGCGTCGTCGACGCAGCGCGGAGCGACAAGCCGGGCAAGAACGCTCGCGACGGCTTCATCACCGAGCACATGGAAATCGCTGCCTACGAGTTGCTCGAGCGATTGGCTACTCGCGCAGGCGACACCGAGACTGCCAGCGTCGCCCGAGAGCTCAAGGGCGAGGAGCCGGCAATGGCCGCGCAGATCGACGCGAACTGGGACCGCTTCTTGGACCTCACGCTTCAGGAAGCCGGCGTCACTGCCTGACGGACGACCAGTGCCTGCGTCGCTCGCAGCGGCGCAGGCACCACGTCACTGCGTCCTCGACGTGAACACGAAGACGACGCGGCGACAGTTGGGGACTGCCCCCGGTTTGGTTGACACCGGGGGTTAGTGGTTTTCACGCCGCTTGAGCGGTCGTGTAGATCGTCTCAAATTCAACTGGCGTGAGTCGGCCGAGTCGGCGTTGGCGACGGCGTCGGTGGTAGGTCTTCTCGATCCAGATCACGATCGCCAGGCGAAGCTCCTCGCGGGTCTGCCACCTCTGTCGGTTCAGCACATTCTTCTGCAGCAGCGCGAAGAAGGACTCCATCGCGGCGTTGTCGCCTGCCGCACCGACGCGGCCCATCGAGCCGGCAAGGCCGGCTCGATGCAGCTCGTTGACGAACTTGCGGGACCGGAATTGACTGCCGCGGTCGGAATGCACGATCGTGCCCCGCGGGCCGCGCAGCGAGACCGCGTTGCGTAGCGCTGACACGGCAATCGAGGATTTCATCCGGGTGTCGATGGAGTAGCCTACGATCCGGTTTGAGTAGCAGTCCTTCACCGCGCACAGGTACAGCTTGCCTTCGGCCGTTGGGTGCTCGGTGATGTCAGTCAGCCACTTCTCGTCAGGCTGCTGAGCGGTGAAATCCCGGCCTACGAGATCATCATGGACCGGCGGCCCAGGCCGTCGATTGTTGCCCCGCTTGCGGCTATGGACGCTGAACAAGCCGCGACGTGCGCAGAGCCGCTGCACGCGGTTCTCACCGCATGTGTAGCCTGCGTCGCGCAGCTCGTCGTAGATGAAGCGGTACCCGAACTCCCCGTCTTCGGCGTGCACATCGACGGCCGCGTTGGTGAGGTACGCATTCTCGAGATCACGCCGCGACAGCGGCTCTCGGAGCCACTGGTAGTACGCCTGGCGGGAGAAGCCAAGCACCCGGCACGTCACCGCGACCGGCACCCTGATCGGGGCACCGGCCGCGGCAAGCTCGCGGACGAGCGGGTACATCATTTTGGGCTGATGTTCGCCTGCGACAAGTACGCCGCCGCACGGCGCAGCACCTCATTCTCCTGCTCGAGCAGCCGGTTGCGCTTCTTGAGCTCACGCAGCTCATCGGACTCCTGACGTGTCGCGCCGGGGCGCTTGCCATCCTCGACGTCAGCCGCCTTGAGCCAATTACGCAGGCAGCTCTCGGTGACTCCGAAGTCCTTCGCGATCTGCGCGACCGGCGCATCGCCCTGCCGAGCGACACGGATAACGTCCTCGCGGAATTCCTTGGGATAGGGCCTTGGCATCAATGACTCCTCTCCAAGAGATCAGACGATCTCTCAGCTCAGGTGTCAACCAAACCGGGGGCAGTCCC
>JAOPYV010000206.1 GCA_025964435.1 Thermoleophilia bacterium
GCACCACGAACTGGTGTGCCGCGCCCTGCGCGACGCCCGGCTGGGCGAAGCTCGTCTTCCCCGACCTCACGCCCGAGGCGGCGCTCGCCAGGCTGTGGCAGCAGCTCGCCTGGATCTGCAGGCTCGATGCCGACGACCCGATCGCTGCGTGGAACGAGCGCATGGCCGAGCTTCGACGAGCATCCGGCGCGCTGGCCGAGCGCCGGTTCGACGCGCTGCACTTCGAGGGGCCCGGCACCGACCTGACCGTCGGGCTGCTCCCGACCTCGGCGTTCCAGTTCACGGCGTTCGAGACGGCCGATGGGATTCCCCACATGCCGAACATCCCGAGCGAGGAGATCTTCACCTCGCCCGACCCGACGCGCACCGAAGGCGTGGTGCGCGCCACCAAGCCGCTGTTCACGAACGGATCGCTGATCGAGGGGCTCGAGGTCGAGTTCCGTGAGGGCCGCGTCGTGCGCATCGATGCGGACCGCAACGCGGAGGCGCTCCGAGCGCTGGTGGCACGCGACGAGGGAGCAGCACGGCTGGGTGAAGTCGCCCTGGTCGATGGTGCGGGCCGCGTCGGCGCCACCGGGACGACCTACTTCGACACGCTGCTCGACGAGAACGCAGCGAGCCACATCGCGCTCGGCGCGGCGTACGCGTTCGCGGTCGGCGCCGAGGATGTCGCGAAGGTCAATGACAGCCAGATCCACATCGACTTCATGATCGGCAGCAACGACGTCGCAGTGTCAGGCGTCTCGGCCGACGGCACCTCGACTCCGGTGCTCGTCAACGGCGCGTGGCAGGTCTGACATGGTCGAATTCGATCCCGAGGACTTCCCCGGCACGGTCGTCATCGCGTACGGCGATGCCAATGCGCTGCGACGCGGCGTCGCACACGCGGTGCTGCGCGACGTGCTCCTGCACGGACCACTGGATCCCGGCGTGGCGATCGAGGAGGGCGTCGACGCATGGATCGACGCGTTCGCCGAGCTGCGCGGCGGCTGGCTGGCGTCCGCGTTCGGCGTGCCAGCCGACATGGCCGCCAAGCACCTCTCGACGCCGCTGCGAGCCATCCTCAAGAGCGTCGGTCGCGACATCGAGCTGGTGATCGACGAGACCCCGTGCCTCGACTGCGCCGTGGCGCGCCAGGTCGTTGCCCATGTCGCGACGGCCGCCGGGGTCGAGCTGCTTGATCCGCCGGCACCGATCGACTGGCCGGAGATCGAGGCGTGGCGCGATCGCCAGCTCGAGGACCTGCCGCGATGGATCGATGAATCTCTGCGTGAGGCCGCGGCCGGCGACGGCAACATGGCCCAGGCATGGGACGTGTTGGCGGTCCGCTCGGAGGGAACCGGCATGGCCGACCTGGCGGGCTGCTTCCTGATGGCCCAACGGCTTGCGCAGCCCGATGCGCCAGCACGGCTTGCCGAGGGACACACGCCGGGCGAGATCGTGCCGGCCTGTGCGACGAGCCAGCTGCAGACCATCACGCTGGTCCCTGCCTGAATGGCGCGGACCCGAGGCCGATTGACGACCTTCCGCCTCCTGCGCGCGCTCTGGCGCTATCGCGGGCGGATCGAGGCGCATGGCGACCGCTATCAGGTGGAGCTGGCGACCGCCGTGCGGACGGCGTTGGATCGGCAGCTCGTCGGCCGCGTCGCGCTCCGTGGCTATCGGATCGCGATGCGGGCGCTCGTCGTCGGCGCAGCCGTGGCCGGCCTGCTCGCCCTCGTGGTGGCGTGGCTGCTCTGGCAGGTCGAGCCCTGGGCGGCGCTTGCAGCACTCCTGCCGCTGGCGCTCTGCGTGTTGATCATCGTGTGGCGTTTCGCGTACGGTGCGCCGCTGGACTGGCTCGACGAGTTCGCCGACCCGACACGTCAGGTCTCACCGCGCGAGCTCCCGGGCGTCCTGCGCGAGCTCGCGACCGAGCTGCGTGACGTCGCGGACGTGCCGGCGAACATCTCGCGGGAGCTCGACTCGCTGGCCGATGACGCTGCCGCTGACATCGACGGCGCCATCCAGCGCCATTGACCGACGGGTCACTTCGGCTTGGCCGTGACCGTTACCCACTTCGAGGCGTTGCCCGCGGCGTCGATCGCGCGCAGCTGCATCTTGTAGGCAGCCTTCGACTTGAGCTTGGCGACCGTCGTCGTCTTGGCGCTGGCGGCCAGCTTGAGCTTGATCGCCTTCGCGCCCTTCGCCGTCAGCTGCAGCTCGTAGCGCAGCAGCTTGACGTCGTCCTTCGAGGGGAGCCACGTCAGCGTCAGCGTCTTCGCCTTCTTGGACACGGCCTTCAGCTTGCCCGGCGCGGTCGGAGCGACCTTGTCGGCCAGCGTGGAGACGGTCAGCGACGCGGCGCCGCTCTCGCCGCCATCGCCGATCGCCGTCACCGAGATCGCGAGCACGGTCTTCGGCGCGAACGGTCCGAAGTCGGCGCTCGTGCCGGTGACGATGCGTGCCTGGCCAGCAACGCTGACGCGGTAGGAGGAGGCTCCACTCGACGCGTTCCAGCTGATGCGGGCCGTCGTGGCGGTGAGGGCTGCGACGACGCCGCTCGGTGCTGCGGGCGGTGGCGTGGGCTGCGGTCCGGGCGGCGGCGTCGGATCGACCGGCGGCTCCGGCGGTGCGACGTACGCGGCGGGGATGTAGATCGTTCCGGTCAGTGCGGCGGAGCGATTCCCCGCGGTGTCGATCGCGACGACCGATACGGTGTGCGTCGCGTCGCGGCTGAGCCCGTACACCTGATGGTTCGTGTTCCAGTAGTTGTTGAGGACCTCCTCAGCGCCGCCATTGACGGAGACGCGGTAGCCGGCGACTTCATCGTTGTCGCCGGCGGTCGACCAGGACACGTAGACAGTGCCGTCGTATTCACCGAGCGACAGTGGGCCCGGCAGGGTCGGGACCACCGTGTCGTCGCCGGTGGTGCGGAACGTGATCGTCTGTGGCAACGATGCATTGCCTGCCGCGTCGAGGGCGACCAGCTCGTACGAGTACGTCGTCAGCTCGGTCAGGCCCGAGACGGCGAACGATGTCGCGGGCGCCGCAGCGAACTCAACGGTTCCGGCCGAGGGTGCCGTTCGAGAGATCCGGTACTGAGTCACTCCCTCCACGAGAGCGGGGGCACTCCAGGCCAACGTGGCCGTGGTGTGCCCGATCGCCGCAGTACGAGCATTGGATGGGCTGCCGGGTGGGGTCGTGTCCGGCTCGACGGGAGTCCGCACCGTCACGGTGGAGGTAGGCGACACGAAGCCATTCGGATCGTACGCCTTGACCGTGAAGGTGTAATCCGTATCCGGCTGGAGGTTCGGGACGAGCAAGCTAGTGTTCGGTGCCCAGACCATGCCGTCCAACCCGATGAAGGTCGACGGAGTGACGAAGTAGTAGGAAACGCCTCCAGCATCGGTGGATGCCGTCCACGTCAGCCGGAGGCTCCTCGGCTGCAAGTTCGACACGGCGGGAGTGCCGGGCGTCGTTGGTGGTGAGGTGTCCGGCGTGCGGAACGATACCGTCTCCGCGCTGGAGATATTGTTCGCAGCGTCGACCGCGACGATCTCGTAGGTGTAGTCCACCAGGTCGCTGAGGCCTGGCAACGCCAGCGAACGAGGGGATGATGCTGGAACCACGACCGCCGTGCCACCTGTGGGGGCGGTCCGGCGAACACGGTATTCCGTGACTGCGACGTTGTCATTGGCCGTCAGCCACGCAAGCGTCACATTGACTCCATCCACGCTCTGCGTGTAGATGTACGCGCTTGACGGGGCCGTAGTGTCCGGCGCCGCAGGCGTGGTCACCGACACCGTCGAGGCGCTGGAGAGGTTGTTCGCGGCGTCCCGCGCTCGAACCGTGAACGTGTAGTCGGCATTGGGATTCAGTCCGGTCACCGCGAACGTCGTTGCCGTCAGGCCCGTGACGGGCGAAGCACCATTTCGGCTGACCTCGTACGTGAACGCCGAAAGGTCGGTCGAAGCGTCCCACGTCAGGTTCAGGCTGTTGTGGGTGAGGGCGCTCACGACGGGCGTGCCCGGCGCCGTCGGAGCGGTGCCGTCGCTGGTCGTAGCCGTGACGAGCGTGCGGACCGTGGTATTGCCGAAGGGGTCGCGTGCTTCGACGGCAAAGGTGTATCCGGTCGAGTCGTCGAGGTTGCTAGCGGTCGTATTGGTCGCCCCCGGAGCGTTGATCTCGGCCACGAGAACGTCGCCGCCTGCATCGAGACGCCAAACCGTGTACCGCTGGACGCTGGTCTTGTCCGTGCTGGTATTCCAGGACAAGTTCACCCACGTCGGGCCAACGCCCGTCGCGCCGAAGCCCGTGACTGTGGACGGCGGGGACACATCGGGTGTGGATACGTTCGCCGTGGTTGGATCGGAGCGGCGGCCGATGCCGTCGACCGTGACGACGCCGAACACGTAATTGGTCTTGTCGGTCAGCCCAGTGACGACGTACGAGCGATCCGCACCGGAAATGGTCGCAATGAGATCGCCGTCTTGGAAGATGTCGAATTCGAGGATGCCGGAGCCGTTTGCGGTCCAAGTCAAGTCGACTCCCGTACCGGTCACGTTCGAGGAGAAGACGAACGGCGGAGCTGTCGGGGGCGCGCTCATCACCGTCGAGAAGGCGATCTCCGTCGGAGTTGACATGTTGGTGGCGAAATCGCCCGCAATGACGCGGTACGTGTACTCCGTCGCCTCGGTCAGGCCACTCAGGGCCAGTGATGTCGTCGTTGGGCCGACGGTGCCCACGAGCGTGGGGATGCCGCCGGCGACCGCGAACACGTTGTAGTTCGTGACACCCACGTTGTCGGTGGTCGTGTTCCACATGATCGTCGCAGTCGTCGTGTTGATCGACATCATGCGGACATTTCCCACGGCCAGCGGGGACGTGGTGTCTGGGATGGTCGCGACCGTCGGCGCGCCGAAGGTGCGGTGATTCGCTGCATCCACCGCGGAGATCCGGAACGAGGGTGAATAGCCCTGTATCAGGCCGGACGTGATCGTGTAGGTGAGCGTGGCGCCGTCGACCGTTCCGACTACGTCGCCGTTCTGGCGGATCTCGTACACCGTCACGCCAACGGCGTCCGTAGCTGCTGACCACGTCAGCGTCAGGCTTGTGCCTGTGTTCGCGCTCACGACGGGCGCTCCAGGTGCAGTCGGCGCCGTGGCATCGCCGGTGCGGCCGGAGACGGACACGCGCGCGGTTGCATTGCCAGCCGTATCCGTGGCATCGATCTCCCACGTGTAGGTGGTGCCTTCGGCCAGGCCCGTGAGATCGACGGTCGAGAAGATGGAGGTCGCGACCTGCGTCGAGACGCCACCGTCGACCCGGTAAATCTTGTAGGTCGATGAGGTGGCATTGTCGGGGGAGTGGTTCCACGCGAGCGTCGCGGTCGACGCGCCGATGGTCGCCACGTTGAATCCGGTGATCGACGCTGGAGCGGTGACGTCCGGCGTCGTCGTCGTCACGGATGCGACTGCAGATTCGTTGTCGTTGGAGTCGATTGCGTAGACACCGAACGTGTACTGGCGAGCATCGGAAAGCCCGGTCAGGTCGATCGTCGTGACGTTGCCGGCTGTCGTGGAGTCCGTGTTGGTGAAGAAGTTCCTGATGCGGTAGCCCGCGATACCGGTTGGATCGGTCGACGCGGACCAGGTCAGCGTCAACGAGTGGCCGGCGAGGTTCGTGACGACGGGCGTCCCCGGAGCCGACGGGTCAGTCGTGTCGAGCGTCGTGAACGACAGCGTCGCGCGGGGCGAGGTGAGCCCCGCTGCATCGACGGCCTCGATCTCGAACTCGTAGCTCGTACCTTCGATCAGGCCGGTGAGTGGCTTGCTGATCGTCGGTGAGGTCACAGCAGGGAGCAGCTCGGTCGCACCCGGCGCGGTGCGATAGATACGGTACGAGACGACGCCGACGTTGTCGGATCCTGTATTCCACGCAAGGGTTGCGGTCCGCTCGGCGAGCGCGGTCGTGCGGAAGTTCGTGATGGTTCCGGGCGGCGTCGTATCGGCAGTGGATGCCTCGACCGTCGCCGCGGCCGAACGGTGACCCGCATTGTCGATCGCTACCACGGTGAACGTGTACGTGATCGATGGCGAGAGGCCGGTGGCTGCGTAGCTGAGCACTCCGCCCGAGACGCTCCCGACGACGGTGCCGTTGCGCGAGATTTCATACGACGACACGCCGCGGGCATCGAATGACGCAGTCCATCCCAGCGTCAGGCTGGTTCCGGTCGTGCCGTTCGTCGCGACGAGCGAACCGGGGGCCGTCGGTGCCGTGACGTCCGGTGCGGTGAAGAACACGGTGCGGCGTGCGGAGAGGTTGCCGGACGCATCGACGGTCTGTACGTCGAAGGCGTACATCGTGCCCTCAGTGAGACCGGTCAGGGCGAGCGAATTCGTCGGGTGCGTCACCGACCCGAGGGAGAAATCGGGTCCGGGAAGGGTGCGCCATACGTTGTAGGACGCGACACCGACGTTGTCGGTCGCGCCACTCCATGTGAGCGTGGCCGTCGACGCGCTGGTGCTCGTCACGCCGATCGTCGACACGATGCTCGGTGGGCTGACGTCCGCCACGGTGGCGATCACGCTGGAGGCGTTCGGGGCTGAGCGGTTGTTGGCGAGGTCGCGCGCCACGATGCGGAACTCGTAGCTCACGCTGGGGAGGAGGTTCGTGGCGAGGTAGGTCGTGGTCGCGCCGCTGACGGAGGTGAGGTAGTTGCCGTCGCGGAAGATCTCGTACTCGACGACGCCGACGGCGTCGGTCGAGGGCGCCCATGTCAGGCGCACGCTCGAGCCGGTCGTGTTCTGGCTGACGACGGGCGTGCCCGGTGCGATCGGGGCGGTGTGGTCAGGGGTTGCGAAGGAGACGGAGCGACGGGTGGAGATGTTGCCAGCTGCGTCGACGGCCGCGACCTGGAAGGTGAAGGCCGTGCCTTCGGCGAGGGGGGAAAGGGTGACGCCGGCTGCCGGGAATGGCGCGTCGCCAATCAGTAGTTCGGCTCCCGGCGCCGTTCGCCAAATGCGGTAGCCCGCTACTGCCACGTTGTCGGTCGCGGCATTCCAGTTGAGCGTGGCGGTCGTGTTGCCAATGCCGCTGGCGGTCACTGCGGTGGCGAACGTCGGTGCGGTGACGTCAGGAACCGTCGCGAACACGCTGGCGGCAGCGGCGCCGGACCGGTTGCCTGCGGCGTCACGCGCCACGATGCGGAACTCGTAGGTGACGCCCTGGGTGAGTCCGGTCGCGTTGTAGCTCGTCTGCCCACCCGGGACTGTGGCGATGACGCCGGCGCCGACACGGGTGACCTCATATGCACTCACGCCGACTGCATCGGTCGATTCGGTCCAGCTGATCGTCAGGCTCGACCCGGTCGTATTGGCGGAGATGACCGGGCCGGTCGGCGCAATGGGGCTGGTGCCGTCGGGTGTGGCGAAGGTCACGGTGCGGACGGCGGATTCCAGGCCGGTGGGGTCCAGCGCCGTGATCTGCCACGT
>JAOPYV010000026.1 GCA_025964435.1 Thermoleophilia bacterium
GAGCGCGGCGTCCTGCTGGTCGCGGCGCGTGCAGTGCGTCAGCACCAGCTCGAGCGCCTCATCGGCGTCGCGCGGTGCGAGGTCCAGGCGCGTGCGGAAGTACTCGAGCCCTGCCGGGTCGATCCACGGATAGTGCCGCTCCATCGCGGCGAGCCGGACGCGGATCGCGCCCGGCCCGAAGAGCTCCGTCAGCGAGGAGGCGACGGCGATGATCCAGGGCTGCGTGCGACAGAACTCGAGGTAGGCGTCGACGGCGAAGCGCACGCCCGGCAGGATGTGGCGCTCGTCGAGCAGCTCCGCGCGCGGCACGCCGATCGCCTCGCCCAGGCGCAGCCAGCTCTCGATCCCGCCCTCGGCGCCGCTGCGTGCGTCGCCGTCGTGGTCGAGGATGCGGGAGATCCAGGCGCGGCGCACCGCGGCGTCAGGACAGTTCGCGAGGATCGCGGCATCCTTGCGCGGGATGACCTGCTGGTAGGCGAAGCGGTTCGTCACCCAGCGCGCGAGCTCCTCGCGGCTCAGCTCACCAGCGTTCATGCGCTGGTGGAAGGGGTGCTGGTCGTGGTAGCCGGTGCCCTGGGCGCGCAGCTGTTCGACCAGCTCCGCGCGCTCGTAGGGTCGTGCATCGGTGGCTTCGATCGTGCCCATCACAGCTCCAGCTCCATCCCATCGAAGGCTACCGCAATCCCTACGGCTTCCAGCGTCTTTCGCTCGCTACCGTGCTCGAGCAGCATCGGGTTGGAGTTGTTGATGTGGATCAGCACGCAGCGCGTCCCGGAGCCGAGCGCGGCGAGCTGTTCGGCGGTACCGCCCGCGCCCCCGACCGGCACGTGACCCATGTCGCGCGCGGTGCGTGTGCCGGCGCCGTGGCTGGCCAGCTCGTCGTTGCTCCAGAAGGTGCCGTCGACGAGCACGAGGTCCGATGCGGCGAGCCGCGTGCGCAGCGAGTCGTCCCAGCGCTCGACGGTCGGGGAGTAGGTCACCGTCGCGCCGCCGGCGCGCAACGTCAGGCCGACCGAGGCGCCCGGACCATCGGCTCCATCCTGGTAGCGCGGCGCATCCTCGCCGGAGGTGAAGGCCTCGATCTCGAGCCCGAGCACCTCGACCCGCGCGCCGCCATCGGGCACGAGCTCCTGCCAAGCAACACCGCACCAGCGATCCAGCAGCGACGCGATCGGATATTCCGAGGTCAGCGCATCGCGAACCGGCTGTGCCGCGAGCACGTGCAGCGGCTCGGTCGATTCGCGCATCAGCAGCAGTCCGGAGGCGTGGTCGAACTCGGCGTCGGTCAGCGCGACGGCGCCGACCGGGGAGGAGCGGATCGGCTCACCCTCGGCACGCGGCGTGCGCAGCAGCTCGAGCTGGCGGTGCACGTCGGGCGAGGCGTTGATCAGCAGCCACGGCGAAGCGGCGTCGGCGCGCACGGCGATCGATGACTGCGTGCGGTGCCGCGTGCCGACCGCGCCAGCACGCACCTGCTCACAGATGGGGCAGGCACAATTCCATTGGGGCGAGCCGCCTCCGGCCGCCGATCCCAGCACGCGAATCTGCATGGCCCCACGATACGCGACGGGGCCCCCGCGACGATGCCGCGAAGACCCCGAATGCTCCAAACTGGAACGTGCTCAGCGAGCGTGACGGTAGAGCGTCACTTCGCAGGCGAGTTCGAGCTTGGTGAACGTTGGCTTGACCCAGGTCATAGAGCCTCCATTTTTCGCGTTCCCCAACCATGCTAGCGCATGATCGAGCGACAGGAGTGTGCCCACTATTGGTCGCGCTCGAACCGCCGTGCTGCTCCGAAAATCGCCGCCAGTGCGAGCATTGTGACGATTCCGAGCTCGAGGCTGAGCGGGACGATCCAGTCGCCCCAGGTGACGCGCACCTCAGAGGGGACGAGCCACACCTCCTGCGCGATGGGCTCGGAGAAGTCGAGCGCGGGGAAGACGAGTCGGCGCATCGGATCCACGATGTAGGCGAGTGGATCCAGCCGCGTCAGCACTCCCAGCCAGTTCGGCAGGCCGCTGAGCGGGAAGAGCGCGCCCGAGGCGAGCAGCATCGGCAGCGCGACCAGGTTGACGAGTGACATGTACGACTGGAACTGGCGCGCGCGGGCGGCGAGCACGAGCCCGAGCGCGACGAGTAGGAAGCCGAGCAGCCAGGCAAGCCCGAGCAGGCCGAAGACGATCTTCGCCGTGTACGGCACGTCGACGAGGCCCGCGGCTGCCACGACGACGGCGCCATGGAGCGCGGCGACGGTCGCGCCGCCGATGCACTTGCCGAGCACGATCGCCCAGCGATCGACGGGCGCAGCCAGCATCTCGCGCAGGAAGCCGAACTCGCGGTCGTAGACGACTGACCCAGCCGCGAAGAAAGCCGGCATCAGCACCGCCATGCCGACCACGCCCGGGTAGATGTAGGTCCGGTAGTCGATCCCACCGACGGCGAGCGCTGCCGCCTGCAGCCCCGTGCCGAGGATCAGCAGGAAGGCGAGCGGCTGCACGAGCGTGACGAGCAGGCGCTGCGGGTTGCGGCGGAAGATGAGCAGCTCGCGCCACGCGACCATGCGCACGGTGCGCAGCTCGGGCCGGATCCGCTCGAAGCGGCGGCGTGGCGGACGGGTGTCGTTCGGCGCGGCGCTCATCCGGAACGCCCCGATCGGTTGCGGTCGGCGGCGCGCGCATCGTCGAGTGCCGGCTCGAGCGCGTCCGCATCGCGCAGGTCGCGGCCCGTGACCGCGAGGAAGACCTCGTCGAGGTTGGCGGCGGGGGCTCCGCCCTGGCCATGCGCCGCGCGCAGGGCAGCGGGCGTGTCGAGCGCGACGATCCCGCCCTGGTCCATGACCGCAATACGGTCGCAGCCGTCCGCCTCGGCGAGGTAGTGGGTCGTCAGCACCACGGTCGTGCCGAGCTCGCGGCGCAGGCGCGTGACCTGCTCAGTCACCGTCGCGCGCGCCCGGGGGTCGAGGCCGAGCGTCGGCTCATCGAGGAAGAGCACCTGCGGCTCGTGCAGCAGTGCGCGCGCCAGCTCGACGCGACGGCGGAGGCCACCCGAGAGCGTGCGCACGAGGTCGCCGCGCCGCTCCGATACCTCGAGCAGCTCGAGCAGGTCGTCGATCCGTGGCGCGATCCGTGCGCGCGGCATGTCGTAGAGCTCCGCGTGGAAGCGCAGGTTCTCGGCGACGGTCAGGTGGATGTCGAGCGTCGGATCCTGGAAGACGATGCCGATCCGGCGGCGCACGTCGCGGCGGCTGCGCGCGATGTCGAAGCCCGCCACCTCACCGCTGCCGCTGTCGGGGCGCACGAGCGTGGTCAACATCCCGATCGTCGTGCTCTTGCCGGCGCCGTTGGGGCCGAGCAGTCCGAACAGCTCGCCGCGCGTGACCTCCAGGTCGAGCGCCTCGACGGCGACGCGGTCGCCGTAGCGCTTGCCCAGCCCGGTGGTGCGGATGTCGAGTGGCGCGTCGCTCATGCGTCGCGTGTCCCGACGAGGTTGAAGACGAACTCGGCGACGCCGTCGACCTGGCGCACGCGCACCTCGCGACCATCGTCGAGCGCGCAGGTGAACAGCTCGCCGGCCTCCTCGATCACGTTGCCAGGGCACGACGCCTGCACGCGATCGCCGTGCTGGCGCTGCATGAACTGCTCGATCAGCGGCTCAACCGATTCGGGCGGCAGCGGCGACTCGCGACGGAACTCCATGCGGCCGTAGTCGTCGTGCTGCAACACGAGGATCCAGCCGCGCCGGCCCGAGATGTCAGTTCGGCAGAAGAAGTCGTTGTTGGTCGCCATCGTCACGTTCTCGGGGCAGGTCACGCCGACCTCGACACCCGCAATCGAGAACAGCACGCCACCGATCGCGTTCTCGACCAGGTCGTTGCTGACCACCTTGCGGCAGCCGCTCGCGGTCACCGCGACGACGAGCAGCAGCAGCACGATCGCGAGCCGGCGCACCGTCACCCGTGCTCCTTCGCACGTTGGAGCGCGGCACGGGCATCCTTCGCACCGTGGCGGTTGGTGAGGTGCAGCGGTGCATCCTGCTGCCCGCCCTCGGCGACGGCGGCCATCACCCCGAGGTAGTCGTCGACGGCCTGCCGCGACTTGGGCGCCTCGGCGCAGTAGCGCGTCACCTGGGCGAGCGCGTAGCCACACTCGGGCATGCCCAGCGCCTGCACGCTCTGCAGCGCGGCGGTCGCGAGCACGAGCGCCATCGGCTTGGCGGGGCCGACGTCCTCGGCGGCGAAGATCACGAGCCGGCGCGCGATGAACATCGGGTCCTCGCCGCCCGTGAGCATCTGTGCGAGGTAGCGCAGCGCGTCGTCGGGCTGGCTCGCGCGCATCGACTTGATGTAGGCGGAGGCGTGGTCGTAGTGCTGGTCACCGGCACGGTCGTAGTCGACCTTGCGGCGGTCACTCGCCTCGTGCACCTGCTCGACCGTGACATGGCGGTCGGCGGCCAGCAGCGCGGCTGCCTCGAGCAGGGTCAGTGCGCCACGCGCGTCACCTCCGACCCGTTCGAGGATCGCCTCGAGCGCCGCGTCGTCGACCTCCATCGGCGCCATCCGCGACAGGCCACGCTCGGTGTCCTCCGTCGCGCGACGCAGCAGCGTGAGCAGGTCGTCGCGGTGCAGGCCGTCGAGCTCGTAGGTGACGAGCCGCGAGAGCAGCGCGCGGTTGATCGAGACGTAGGGGTTCTCGGTGGTCGCGCCGACGAGGCGGATCACGCCTGCCTCGACCATCGGCAGCAGCGCATCCTGCTGGGCCTTGTTGAAGCGGTGGATCTCGTCGAGGAAGAGCACCGTCTGTCGACCGTTGGCGCCGAGCCGCTGGCGCGCCTCGTCAACCACGCGGCGCACGTCGGCGAGGCCGGCGCCGACCGCGCTCAGCTCCTCGAGCGCCATGTCGGCCTCGCGGGCAACGAGCCGCGCGATCGTGGTCTTGCCCGTTCCGGGCGGGCCCACGAGCACCATGTTCGGCACGTGGCCCTGCTGGAGCTGGCGGCGCAGCCGTCCCGTGTCGCCGACGAGCCGCGCCTGGCCCTCGATCTCGTCGAAGGAGCGCGGGCGCATTCGGTCGGCGAGCGGCGCGAGCTGCTCGCGCCGGACATCCGCTGCGGATTCGAAGAGGTCGGCCACGGCTGCATCATGCCATGCACCTCGCGCGCGGCCGCGACGAACCCGCGGCATACTGTCGACATGTCCACTTCCGACACACGCCCCCAGCTCGCCGGCATGGCACTCCAGAACGGCGTGCTGATGATCGGCCCGACCAGCTGGGCCGCCGCCGTCCGCACCGGTGACGGATCGATCCGCACCACGACCCAGCAGCGCCCCGCCAACGGCGAGCGCGTAGCGAGCGAGGTGCCACTGCTGCGCGGCCCCGTGCGCCTGGTCAACATGCTGCGCGTGCTGCCGCGCCTGCGCCGCGCGCTGCCCGAGGCGCGGCTCGGCGTCGAGTCCCGCGAGATGGTCGCCGGCGTCGTGCTGAGCACGCTCGCCACCAACGTCGTGCGCCGCCGCTACGGCGCTGGCGCACTTGCCGAGCTCGTCGGCAGCGTCGCCTCGCTCGCCATCACCGTCACCGCGATGCGCGGGGGACAGGTCGCCCGCTACCACGGCTCCGAGCACAAGGCGATCGGCGGCTACGAGCAGGAGCGGCCCGCCGTCGACGTCTCCCGCGTGCACCCGCGCTGTGGCACCCAGCTCGCCATCCCGATGCTCGTGCTGACCGCCGCTGCCACCCAAGGCGCGCTGCGCGTCGCACCTGGCTCGCCCCAGGCCGCCCGCGCCATCGGCCAGCTCATCGGCGTCGCCACCGCCACCGAGCTCTTCCGTGCCGCCCAGCGCGGCCACGGCGGCGTCGTCGCCCGCACCTTCGCCCGTGCCGGCATGCTCCTGCAGCGCCACGCCACCACCGCCGAGCCCACGCCGGCCCAGCTCGAGGTCGCCGACGCCGCCCTCGAAGCCCTCCTCGTCGCCGAGCGCGCCTAGCTCTCCGCGCGCCCCGCGCCGACGGTGTCGCACGTTACTCACGATATGCGTGAGGAAATCGCAGAACCCCCCGCCACGATCGTGGTTCAGCGGGAGTTGGAGCACATTCATCAACCTCTGGCCGACAAAGTCGAGGCACCGCCTCGAGGCGCCGCGCCGCTGCTCGGGATATGTGCCCAAGACATGTGCCCGCGGGCCTTGCCCCCGGAAGAAGACGAGGGAGGCGCGACGCGAACGTCGGCCTCCCTCTGTCATTTGCGCGTGCCTGCGGGTCGGGCTCC
This sequence comes from Thermoleophilia bacterium, assembly GCA_025964435.1. Taxonomy (GTDB): domain Bacteria; phylum Actinomycetota; class Thermoleophilia; order Gaiellales; family SKUG01; genus JAGQUL01. Next base: position 6,265 of record JAOPYV010000026.1, read on the forward strand.
CCTCCCGTTCACCGCTGGTACCCCGCCAGAGGCGGGCTAGGGCGCAGACCTTCGTGCCGAGCTCAGTCCTCGTCGACCGGGATGAGCTGCACTGCGTCGCCGCGGCCTTCGCGATGGAAGACGCTGGCGGGAATGCGGTGGTGGCCGCCGGGCGTGAGCTCGGCTTCCAGCTCGCCGCGCTCGATCCACTTCACGATCGTCTGGCGGCTGACGCCGACGCGGCGTGCCACCTCGGCGGGCGTGTAGTACTTCTTCTTGAGCTTGAGGTACGTCTTGGGCTGCTTGCCACCGGCGACGGGGCGGGCCCCGGCCGTGGCGCTCGAGCTCGGCGCCGCGGCAACGGCATCCTGGCTCGGAGCGGACTGCGTGGCACGCGAGACGGCGATCAGCTGATCAAGTGCCTCGAGCTCGGCGCTGCGGCCACCTGACAACAGCTCATCGCGGAGCTGCTCAAGTGCTCGAAGGCGCTCTCCTGCAGACTGGCTCATGACGTTTCCCCTCTTCGAATGCAGAACGCGGAGGCGGGTGCACGTCGCATTGCTGCGCGGCTCGCTGCCGGTTTCGTAGTGATCTTGCCCCACCCCTATCGGCTCGAAACCTGCAGGACTTGAGCACAAAGTACCAACAAACCGTCGTATGCTCCGACGCTGCACCGGGGGTTGCGCGTCGGCAGCGTGTCGCTCGTCCACCAGCCCGAACGCCCCACCGTGCGATCCCCGTACGGGCGCGCTCGCGGGTTGCTATCGGGGTGCTCAAGGCCCCCCACATGCGTGCCGATGGGCCGGGCATGGATGACATTCTCTCGACTTTCGCCAACAGCCTGCTCGACTTCGTCTCGGGGATTCCGGCCTTCCTTGGCACCTGGGCCCCCGTGCTCATGCTGTTCCTCTTCGGCGCCCTGATCTGGTTCGTGGCCAAGTCGATGCCGCGGACGAGCACGCCCGTCCAGACGCCGGATTCCAAGAGCGCCGTCTCCTGGGCCGACGTCGCCGGCGTGGACGAGTTCCAGAAGGAGCTCGAGGAGGTCGTCGAGTTCATGCGGGACCCCCAGCGCTTCAAGGCGCTCGGTGCCAAGGTCCCGAAGGGCGTCATGCTCTACGGCCCGCCCGGCACCGGCAAGACCCTGCTCGCCAAGGCAGTCGCCGGCGAATCGGGCGCGATGTTCTACGCCCAGAGCGCCTCGGGCTTCATCGAGATGTTCGCCGGGCTCGGCGCCGCGCGGATCCGCAAGCTCTTTGCCGAGGCCCGCAAGAACGCACCGGCGATCATCTTCATCGACGAGCTCGACGCGATCGGTGGCGCCCGCCAGGGCGGCGGCGGTGACGGCGGCAGCCGCGAGAAGGACCAGACGCTCAACCAGCTGCTCGTCGAGATGGACGGCTTCTCCA
>JAOPYV010000045.1 GCA_025964435.1 Thermoleophilia bacterium
CGACGCCCGCGCCGACGCCCACGCCGCCCGGCGCAACCGTGCTCATGAGTGACAACTTCGACCGTCCCAATGGGCTCATCACCAACGAGTACGCCACCTACAACCCCAACCAGGCCGGGGTCTTCAAGGACGCGCAGTGGTGGAGCGACTCCGGGTCGTTCTTCGCCCAGAACAACACGGGATGGAGCGGCAGGCCCGATGCCGTAGCACCCAACATCAACTCGAGCACGTCGACCAACTCCTCGATCTTCCGCTTGTGGACGAAGCGCACGACGTTCGGTGACGCGGCGATCGAGGTCGACCTCCGTGTCAACGGACTGACCTCGACGACGAAGACGCCTGCTGCCTCGTGGGATGGATTCCACGTCGTGACACGTCGGCAGTCCTCGGGCGCCCGCTACTACGTGACCATGAACCGGCGCGACGGTGTCATGATCATCAAGAAGCAGACGGCTACGTTTGCCTACTGCACGCTGACCGGTACCGAGATCAAGGGCGCGTACTCCATCCCGATCGGGAGGTGGCAGAAGCTGCGCGTGACCTCGAAGCTGAACGCTGACGGCACCGTGACGGTCCAGGGTCTCGTGGACGGAGTCGTTCGCACCAGCGCCCGCGACACCGGCAGCATGTGTGGCGCTCCGCTGCGCGAGGCTGGCAGCGTCGGCCTGCGCTCGGACAACATCGACTTCAACGTCGACAACTTCCGGATCTCCGCGCTCTAGGTCGAGCCCCGATACACGTCAATGACATTGCGGATGCAGTGCTCAGTGCAGGCCATCGACCGCAGTGCGGTCGGTGGCCTGCACCACGTTACTACGTCGTGAGGCGACCGGTGGTGCGCAGGCGATGGAGCATCTGTCGTGAGCGCTGGCGAACGTAGGCTGGCCGGTTCCGTGCCTGGTACAGCATTCGACCCTCCTCGTGCGCGTGCCAGGCGATCCGCTGGAGCGGCGGGTCGTTCGGATTGGCCGGCACGTCGGCGATGGCGGGTGCGAGCCTCCGGACCACCTCGTGGCTCCAGCGTCCATCGACCTGCCACTCCCGCGGCAAGGCGAACAGCGTCGACAGCAGCGCATGGCAGTTGGCGAGTGGAATGCGGTGCGTGCCGGTCAGGTCCAGCTCCTGCTCCACCGCCGACGTCCAGGCTCCGCACACCTGTTCGACGTAGAACCGGTCGCGCCAGTCCAGGCCGTTGTCGTGCGGGTCATCGAGCATCCACGCCGCCCACGCTTCCACGGCTTCCACCTGCCGATTCGTCGCGGCGGTGTACGCCTTCAGTCGCCAGGCGTCGCACAGGGCAGCCGCCGGGTCTCCGCCGTGGTCGGGCTCGAGGTACTTGTCGTAGTACGCCTTCCCCGCCTCGAATATCGAGCCCCGCAGCACCGCCGCACCCTCCGGGATCCCGTCCCATTGGCCGCGTGCGAGGAACTGGCGATCGGCGTCGAAGTCGTTCAGGCTATTTCCGGTATGGCGGTCAACCTGCGCGAGGCGATCCGGATCCAGCTGCGCCCGGGGAATGAAGCGGTGCTCGTAGCCGAGGGTCGCTGCCAGTCGGGGTGGCAGCCGGCGGTCGCCCCTCGACAGGCGCGGCCACGCGTAGCCCTGGGTGTACGCAACCACGTCCTGCACACCTCCGCCGTAGGCGGCCGCGAGCACCACACGGGAATCCATGCCTGCGGTGAGCGGCAGCCACGGCCGAGGCCACTGCTGCGCGACGGCTGCAGCGCCCCCGGCCAGCAGGGTGCACGCGCGGTCGAGCAGCGCATCCGGGCCCTGGAAACCTGATGCGTGACGTGCGCCCGGCAGCGGGCGCGGCCTGAGCGCCTGGCCGGAGGCATCGGCGCGCAGGTTCAGCAGCTGGCTGGGCAGCAGCCGCTTCACCGCCGCATGGACCGTGTGCGGTGACGGGTGGTAGTAGAAGCCCTCTGCGAAATTCTCGAGTGGCGCACGCTGGTGCGGACCGCCGCCCAGCCGCGCGTCCAGCAGGAGCGCCGGACTGCTCGAGACCCACACGCCTGCCCTGCCTCCGGGGCCCGCCTGCGCCCACCGATGGAGACACGACAGGCCGCCACAGGCGTCGAGGTGCACCACACCGTCGAGGACGAGCACCCATCGGCCAGCCCACGTGCGGCTCGCCTCGACGACGTCATCGACCGTGGCGCCCTCTGCCAGTGAGCGACCGGGAGCTGGATCGTGCTCGCCCATCGCTACGACATCACCGAGCAGCAGCCGGTCACTCACCTCGCCGGCTGCTGCCGGGACGTGGACCATGGGCAGGTCGGGGCAGTGGGACAGGTGCAGGCGTCCTTCGGGATCCAGGAGGAGTTGCTTCCAGTCATCGGAAGGGCGAAGGGGTGCGGGTCCAATGACGAACTGGCGGCGATGCACGATCATTCCAGCGACCATAGCCACGAGGTCGCCGACGACATAGCCCGGTCGCGACCGCGCCGAACAGGAATGCGAGGCATCTGCACAAAGACGAAGGCAGCACCCCGGTACCATGGGTCCAATCGTCGAACGAACATGAGGGAATGGCAGGTTGTCGAGACAGCGCCTCAGAGAGCGACTTCGCGGCGAGCTGGCACGGAACACTGGCTGGATGCTCCTGTCGCAGGCCGGACTCACCGTGGTCCAGGCGATCTACTTCGTCCTCATGGCCCGATCCCTCGGCGTCTCCGAGTATGGGCTCTTCATCGCCGTTGCGGCCCTGGGCGCGATCCTCGCGCCGTTCGCCCTGTTCGGGACGGCGACCCTCGCCGTCCGGACCGCTGCACGCGAACGCGATGCGTTGCCCGCAGCATGGGGCAACGGCCTGCTCGTGACCTCCACGTTCGGCGGCGCGCTCATGCTGCTCATGGCCGTGTTCGGGCAGCTCGTGCTGCCCGGTCGAGCAACGCTCTCGCTCATCCTGTCGATCGGCATCGCGGAGCTCGTCTTCGCGAACATGCACCACATCCATGCGCAGATGTTCCTCGCGGTGAAGAACGGCCGCCGGGCGGCGCAGCTGCCGGTGATGCTCGTGTGCGCTCGCATGCTGCTCGCGCTCGCCTATTTCGCAACCGGCCAGCCCGCCTCCGCCACGACCTGGGGGCTGCTGTACCTCATCGCATCCGCGGCCGCCTGCGCGCTGGGATTCGGACTCGCTGTCCGTGCCTTCGGCTGGCCACGTATCGAGCTCGATCGTCTTCGGGGTGAGCTCGCCACCGGCTTCTCCTACGCTATCGGCCTGTCCTCCACGACCGTGTACGCGGACATCGACAAGACGATGCTGGCGCGAATGACGACCACCGCCGCGGCTGGCGCGTATGCAGCTGCCTACCGGATCGTCGGAATCGTCATGGCGCCGATCTTCTCGCTCCTGTACTCCTCCTTCGCGAACTTCTTCCAGCACGGGGTCGGGGGCATGCGTGCCACGGTGACGTACGCACTGCGGCTGTTGCCGGTCACCATCGGCTACGGCGTGTTCGCGGGAGTGGTGCTGTTCATCGCGGCGCCGATCGTGCCGACCATCTTCGGTGACGGCTTCGCAGAGTCGGTGACCACGATCCAGTGGCTCGCAGTGCTCCCCCTGCTCAAGGGCGTCCAGTGCCTCGGAGGCGACGTGCTCACGGGCGCCGACCGGCAGCCCGTACGGAGCGCGCTCCAGCTGGGCGTCGCAGCGCTGAACGTGCTGCTGAACCTCTGGCTCATCCCGGCGTTCTCGTTCCGGGGAGCGATCTACGCCACGCTCGTGAGCGAGGTGGTGCTCCTCCTCGCGATCTGGGCCGCCATCGCCGTCTACCTGCGTCGGGCGCGGTCCGGCGTGGGTGGTGATGACACTGCGGTCGAGCACGTGTCACCGGAGCTCGCAGCGCAGGAGCAGCTCGAGGTTGCCGAGGATCCGCTGGGCGCTGGCTGAGGAGCCCCGTCGCGCGCCGCACGCGTGTGTCAGCCGTCCGCGTCGTGCTGGCCCAGCGGTGGGCGCGACGTGCGTTCGTTGCCGTCGAACGCGTCCGCATAGGCGAGTGGATTGCGCTTCCGCGCCTCCTTCAGCCATCGCCGCGTGGCCGGTTCGTCGCCCAGGCTCCGGGAGTGCTCGGCCGCGATGACGTAGCTCGCCCAGTGCTCGGGCGAGCGCGCGATGCGCTCGCGCACCGCGCGGTCAGCCGCTTCCATGTCGCCGAGTCGGCGCGCGATCCGGAGACGCTGCACGGCAGCATCCTTGGAGGCCGGGTCGAACCGTTCGGCCTGATCCACGTGCGCGATCGAGGCGACGGGATCGGACTCCTCCAGATCCCGGGCGAGCGAGACGTGCCGGTCCGCGAGCCATGACGGTGCCATGACGGCAGCCGCACCGAACGCCAGCAGCGCCGCAGGGACACGCACCCGAACGCGCAAGGGGGCCGGCGCACGCGGGGAATGATCCCATGGCGCCGCGAGGAGCAGGCCGGCAGCCACCAAGGGCAACCACATGACGGCGGGTATCTGCCAGAACCACTCGAGCTGCGCCTGGAGCAGCCACTGCACGAAGGTCGCGGCGAGCGCCGCCACGAGCGCTTGGTGCATGCGCGGCCGCCGGAGCCGGCCACCGGGCACGCGGGCCAGCACCCCTCCGACGAAGATCGTCACTAGCGCCAGCCCGATGACACCGCGCTCCGACAGCACCTCCAGGGCGAGGTTGTGGGGCTGCCGCACGTAGCTGCCGGAGGCGTCGCGCTGCTGGTAGTAGTGCGGCTCCCAGTTTCCAGCGCCGACGCCACGCACCGGGTCCAGGCGTGCAACGTCGATCGCCGCGGACCAGAGGTCGAACCGGCCGTTGTTGGACAGGTTGGCGAGTCGGGACCGCTCGCCACCCTGCTCCTCGATCTCCGGGCCGCGCACGGCATCCACCGCGCGCTGGACGTCGGCACCGACGTCGCGCACCTGGAATGTCACTCCCGCCGCTGCCGCGAGCGCCAGCGCTGCCGCTGGCACTGCGAGCAGGCGCATGCGACTGCGACGCGGCCCGGCGGCTCCATGTCCCAGCTCGCGGACGAGCGGATCCAATCCGCCGAGGCGTCGATCGACGTATGCCCAGACGGTACCGGCCAGCGCGCCGAGGAGCGACGTGACCCAGATCGCCCGCACCGCGGTCGTCACGGCGGCGCGAGACACGTCACCGTCGTCATTCAGCGAGCGGTAGACGCCGGTGAGGTCAGGCAGCGCCGCGACAACGAGACCAGCCACGACTGCGAGGGGCACCAGGGCCCGGAATCGCCACGGCGACAGCGCGAGGTAGACGATCAGCGCGACCGCCACGCCCAGCATCGAGCCGCGTGACTGCGCGAGCAGGGACGTCGCTGCCAGGAAGGTCAGCGCGCCGACGGCTGTCCCCCGCGCGAGCGACGGCAGCCGCCGGTCAGCCGCCAGCCAGACGCCGCACCAGATCGGCAGGAGCAGGAACGCTGCCTGTCCGTTGAAATACCCGAGCGTGCCGAGCAGCCTGCCGGTGTAGAACAGTTCCGCCCGGTCCTCGACGAGCTGGAAGGACATCGCCACGGTGACGACGGTCGGCCCCGCGACAGCGATCGCGGCGAGCGATCGGAGCGGCACGACACGCATTCGCGCGAGCACGACGACCAGGCACACCAGCGTTGCATAGGTTCCCGTGAGCGCGGCCTCGCGCCACGCCTCCATCCGGTCGCTCGCCCAGCTGATCGAGGCCGTCGTCCACACCGCGTACACGGCGATCGACGTCACCGCCACCGCTGAGCTGACACGGATATCCCGCGTCACCGACACCCGCGCCACCGCGAGCGAGGCGAGCAGCCCGGTCACGAGCAGCGAGATCGGCCCGTGGTCACGGATGAAGTACCCGCCCTCGTGGGCGCCGAGCCACGCTCCCGTGGCAAGCAGCGCGAGGATCGGCAGCGCGAGCACGACCCATGCGAGCCGGCTCGGAGGCGCCCCTGTCGCGCCGCCATTCTCGCCGTGCTCAGTCGCCGGCACGACGCACCTTCTCGCGCGGCTCCGGTTGCACGAGCACGGCGACGAGCGCCACCCAGAACACGTGGTTCGACGCGACCAACGTCCCATCGACGAGGCTCGAGAACGTGAAGTACACGACGAACAGCAGGCACGCGATCGTGCCAGGAGTGGCGTGATGGCCGATCGCCGCCAGGCAGCGACGGAGGGCGATGGCCAGCGTGGTCGCGTACAGCGCGACGCCCACGATGCCCACCTGGAGCCACAGGTCCAGCCATCCGCTGTGCGAGCTCGTGGGTCGGAACGTCGTCCTTCCGATGCCGAACCCGAGCTCGGCCCACACGTTGCGCGCTGGGCTCTCGAAATCGCCCCAGAAGGCTGCGAATCCGAACCCGAACATCGGCCGCTGCTCGATCGACTTGATCACGGCGGCCCAGATCGTGGTGCGCCCGGTCAGCGTCGGGTCGCGGCCGAGTACCGTCGTCAGGCCCTCCCAGTTCAGGGTGGCCAGGATCGACACTGCTACGACTACGGTGAGCACGATGCATGCGATGCCGACCACCAGCATCGACCCACGCCGGCGGAGCAGGATCGCGCCCCAGCACACCGCCGACGCCAGCGCGAGCACCACCATGCCGGTGCGGCTTCCCGACATGGCGAGCAGTGCCAGCGAGGCGAGGGCGACGAGGGTCCAGGCCGCGCGCGTCCCACCGCGCGAACCCCATGCAAGGAGGCAGGTGGCGGCGACGCCCCACGCCATCACGAGTCCCAGCATCGTCTTGTGCGAGAACGCGCCCTGAAAGGCATCTCCGCGCTCGTCGATCGTCACGGCGAGGTCCGGCGCCATCACTGCCACGGCGAAGCTCGCCACGACTGCGAGAGCGACGGCAAGGCCATGCGCTCGCAGGAACCCATCGGGTCCGAACCGAGCGCCAAGGGCGAGCCCGATCATGGTGCTGCCCATGAGCGCGATCACGCGTCGCACGGTCTCGGCGGGCTCGACGGACCAGAGTGCGCTGAGTGCGATCAGTGCGAGGAGGGCCCAACCGGACTTCGGCATGCGCGCGACCACATCCCAAGCGTGTCCTGATCGCGCGAGCAGCACCGCGCTCACAAGGTAGAGCGCCGCCCAGATCATCTGGTTGCGGGCATTGCCGACGCCCGCCTCGATGTCCTGTGCGGAGATACCGAGCGAGATCACCGCGCCTGTCGAGAACAGCAGCGCGAGTGCCATGACGAGGAGCTCGCCCCGACGCGGGCCGACGGCGGCCGTGGGATGGTTCGAAGACTGCACACGCATAGCATGAACCATGCACGCCGGCACTGCGACACTAGCTTCCGTGGGTGTGCTCGTACTCGCTGTAGGTGCGGCCCATGAGGCCGACCAGCACACCGGCGCCGTTCACCGCGAGCAACACGCCGCGGAGTGACACCGCGCGACCGCGGACGAGGCCCGATGCCGCGAGGAGCAGGCCACGCAGCACGCGAAATGCCCCGCGCGCCGCGCGATTGCCAGCCGTTGCGAGCGAGGGCGACACCATCCGCTCGCAATGGACGTATGTCATGCCCCCTCGCCAGGCCCGGCGCAGCAACCACGGCACGCGGGCCCGGCTGACAGGCACGCTCTCGATCACGATCGCCTCGTCGCACCAGTGGATGGCATGTCCGTGACGGCGCAATCGCATGAACAGGTGCGTGTCCTCGCCTCCCGTCAGCGCGAGGCGGTGATCGAAGGGCTCCTCGATGGCACGGAGCAGCTCCGCCCGGATGAGGACGTTGCCCGTTCCCGTGTCCACCACGGTGGTGCCGGTCGGATGGCGCTGGCGATCGAAGAACCGACCAGCGGACATCCAGTCGGGTACGTGCCCCTCCAGCTGCGGCACGACTGGGCCCGCCACGATGTCGGCACTGTACCGGCGCTGGGTCTCGAGCAGGCCCGCGAGCCAGCCGGGAGTGGGAACCTCATCATCGTCCAGGAACGCGATCCAGTCGGCATCGGACCGCATCGATCGAACGGCACGCGTACGCGCATGCGTGATGCCACGCTGCGGCTCGTGCACGTAGTCAAGTGGCCATGGCATGTCGGAGCTCCCAGCCTCGGCGGCCGTCCGCGCAGTTCCGGCAGGGTCGTTGTCGACGACGAGGACGCGCACGTCGGGCACGTCGTCGCCGGAGGCCTGCAGCACCTGCCTCGAGATGCCTTCCAGGCAGGCCGCGAGCCCGCCCGGTCGACGGAAGGTGCAGATGCAGATGTCGATGCGCGAGGACATGGGAAGGATGCTTGGGACGGTTGCTGCACGTAGGGTACACTGCTCCGGCATCGAACTACTGACACCGAGGAGCCAGACGTGCAGGCCAGCGGGCGGCTTCCCAGCTATGTCGTGGTGAGTCCGGTCAAGGATGAGGCCGCGCACCTCCCCCGGATGGCGGAATCGATCCTCGCCCAGACCCACCGTCCGATCCACTGGGTGATCGTGGACGATGGCTCGAGCGATGGGACGGATCGCATCGCTCGCCAGTACGCGGCCAACCACGAGTGGATCACCGTCGTGCATCGCGAGAGCAGCGAGCGCCGAGCCCGTGGGGCACCGGTCGTGCACGCATTCAACGCCGGCCTGGAAGCCGCGACGAGGGACGGCGAGATCGTCGTGAAGCTGGACGGCGACCTGTTCATCCCCTCGCACTACTTCGAGTGGCTGGCGAGCGCCTTCCGTGACGAGCCGCGGACTGGCATCGCCGGTGGCGTGGTCATCACTGACTATGGCCACCGCTGGGAACTGGATTCGATCAACCTGAACACCGTGACGGGTGCCGCCAAGGCCTACCGGCGTGCATGCCTGACCGACATCGGGGGGCTCCAGCCCAGCATGGGCTGGGACGGGATCGACGAGTACGCCGCGCGTGCACGAGGCTGGGAGGTCCGCACCCTCACGGAGCTCCAGCTGCTGCACTATCGGCCGCGCGGCGCACGTCAGGCCTGGCGGCACGCCCGATGGGAGGAGGGCCATGCGAACCACTTCATGGGCTACCGGCCGACGTTCATGGCCGTGCGCGTGATCTATCGCATGCTCGTGGAGCGCCCGCCGATCATCGGAGGGCTCGTCATCGGCGCAAGCTTCGCGTGGTATCGACTCTCGCGAGCGCCACAGGTACCGGACGTCGAGGCGCGCCGACAGCTGCGCCACGAGCAGGGCATGCGACTGCGCGCCATGCTGTTGGGTCGGCGTCAGCAGGCCCAGTGGCGCACGAGTGACGGTCCGGCACATCGCATCCAGGTCCCCGACACGACCCCGCCTACCTGAACATGACGCTCCTCTTCGTGGCATCCACCGGCGGGCACCTGGCAGAGCTGCATGCACTCGCGCCACGGCTGGGTGCGACCGAGCACGACACGTGGGTGACGTTCGACACCCCGCAGAGCAGGGCCCTGC
>JAOPYV010000071.1 GCA_025964435.1 Thermoleophilia bacterium
GAGCGCGCCTGACGCACGATGGGTGCGCTCGACCGCAGCCAAGTCGATGTCGTGGATCCCATCGCCACTCAACACGAGGATCGGCTCGTCGCCGTCGTCGAGGATGTCGCGCGCCGCGATCACGCCACCGGCCGTGCCGAGCGGCTCATCCTCGAGCCGCCATGTCAGCGACACGCCGTAGGCCGTGCCGTCGCCGATCACGTCCGTCAGCACATCCGCCAGCCACGATGCATTCGCGACGACGTTGCGATAGCCGTGGCGGGCCGCCAAGCGCAACAGGTACCCCAGCGCGGGCTCGTTGGCCACCGGCAGCGCCGGCTTCGGTACCACGCTGGTCCACGGCATGAGCCGGGTTCCCTTGCCTGCTGCCATCACGAATACGGAAGTCATGCGTCGAGCTTATCCCCTCGCCCCCACCCACGGCAGCCCCGCACCATCGCGAACCAGCAGGAACCCCCACAAACCGAGCACGGAACGAACACCAGTCCCAGAACACACAACGAGCGACGGCGTCGACGCATGGTCCGAACCAGGCTCTGGCCGGCAGGATGCCGGACAGGAGCGGCTGTGTTCCGCAAGCAGGATGCTTGCGACAGCCGCGGCCTGGTGAGGACCGTGCGTCGACGCCGTCGCGTCAACACGAACCGTGCTGGATCAGGTGCCTTCGTTCCAGCTGGCGAGGTACTTGGCCTGCTCTTCCGTCAGCTCATCGATCGTGAAGCCCTCGGCCGCCAGCTTGAGCTTGGCGATCTCGGCATCGATCTCGGCCGGCACGGTGTATACGGCGTTCTCGAGCTCCTTGTAGTTCGCCAGCAGCCACTCGAGTCCGAGCGCCTGGTTGGCGAAGCTCATGTCCATCACCGACGCCGGGTGTCCCTCGGCGGCGGCCAGGTTGATGAGCCGGCCGTCGGCCAGCAGGAAGATGCGGCGGTCGCCCGAGAGCTTGTACTCACGGACGTTGTCGCGCACCTCGGTCGATGCCTCGGTCGCGAGCTCGTCCAGCGCGGGGATCTCGATCTCCACGTTGAAGTGGCCCGTGTTGGCGAGGATGGCACCGTCGGGCATCGCCTCGAAGTGCTCCTTGCGCAGCACGTGCTTGTTGCCCGTGGCGGTGCAGAAGATCTGCCCGACCTTTGCGGCCTCGGCCATCGACATGACCTGGAATCCGTCCATCGCAGCTTCGAGTGCGCGAACCGGATCGACCTCGGTCACGATGACGTTGGCTCCGTGGCCCTTGGCGCGGGAGGCGAGGCCTCGGCCACACCAGCCGTAGCCGGCGACGACGAAGTTCTTGCCGGCGATCAGCACGTCAGTGGCGCGGATGATGCCGTCGAGCGTCGACTGGCCCGTGCCGTAGCGGTTGTCGAACATGTGCTTGGTCTGCGAGTCGTTGACCGCGACGATCGGGAAGGCGAGCTTGCCCTCGCCCTGCAGGGCGCGCAGGCGGATGACACCGGTGGTGGTCTCCTCCGTGCCGCCGATGATGTGCTCGAGGTACTCACGCTTGGTGTCGTGCAGGATGCCCACGACGTCGGCGCCGTCATCCATCGTGATCTGCGGCTTGTGCTCCACCGCGGCGAGGATGTGGTTGTAGTACGTGTCGTTGTCCTCGTTGTTGATCGCGTAGACGCGCGTGCCGTAGTTCTGCACGAGGGCAGCGGCGACGTCGTCCTGCGTCGACAGCGGGTTGGATGCGCACAGCACGACGTCGGCGCCACCGGCGACGAGGGTGCGCATCAGGTTCGCGGTCTCAGTGGTGACGTGCAGGCAGGCGCTGATGCGCAGGCCGTCGAGCGGCTTCTCCTGCTCGAAGCGCTCACGGATCGTGCGCAGCACGGGCATCGTGCGCTCGGCCCACTCGATACGTCGCACGCCTTCAGCGGCGAGGGAAAGATCCTTGACATCATGCGGGCTCGCTGCGGTCACAGTCATCGTGGCTCCTGATCGGGAAGTGTGTGACGAGCCTACCGCAGACCAGCTCCTGACAAGGAGCGTGAGCGAAGGAAGGCTTGGCCTTTCGAGCGAAGCGCGACGCCGTCAGCGGCCGGCGAGCTCGCCCTTGAGCGACTGGATGCGCTCGACGGGTGAGGGGTCGATGCCGCGCACGAGCGCGAGGTAGACGGAGACGTAGTCGCCCCAGACGAGCTGCTCGAAGGCAGCACCGGCGCGGGTCGTGGAGCTGGGCTCGAAGCGCAGGTCGGTGCCGACGACATCGGAGATGAGACGGCGGGTGATGTCGAAGCGCGCGCGGATGGCGTCGCTCGCGGCGAACGGCAGCAGCTCGACGAGCGCCCACTTGGCACCGGTCGCGCGGGCGTACTCCCAGCCGACGATCTCGTTGTGGTCCAGCTCGGGATATGCGTTGGCGAAGCACGGCACCTTGCCGTTCTCGTTCACCTGCGCCTTCCAGCGATGGGCGATTGCCTCGGTCTGACCGGAGCCGTAGATCACGACGACGTGGTCATGCAGCTGGCGTGCGAATCCGAGTGCGGCAGGCTCGTCGCCGGCGGTGTTCTCCTCCACGACGAGCGTTGCACCAGCGATCGCGTCGCGCACGACGTGGTCGGCATCGGCGACGACGTTCAACGTCTCGGCAACGCCGGTCAGTGCGGCGAAGATGACGCCGACCGCGGCGCGTGGCTGCATGCCGCCCGGCAGCTCGACGACGGGCACGCCCTCGGCGCGTGCGAGCTCGGCGAGCTCGCCGCCGGTGGTGATCACGGCGTGGACGATCGACTTCTGGATCGCCTGGCGGAAGCACGAGAGCGTCTCGGCGGTGAGGCCCGAGTAGGAGACGCAGATGACGCGATCCTCATCGCTGACCCAGCCCGGCAGGTCATAACCCTTGACGGCGACGATGGGTGCCGCGACGTCGGCAGCTGCGGGGAGCAGGTCCGAGCCGACGCCCGAGCCGCCCATGCCGCAGACGACGAGCGTCCGTGGCGTTGCGCCACCCTCGGCCGGCCATGCGGCGGTGAGCTCCTCGCGCAGCACGCGCGCTCGCGCCAGGCCATCGGCCAGCTGCGACGGCAGCGTCGCGATCGCGCCGAGCATGTCGGCGGTGTCATGGGCAGTGAGCGAGTCGAGCGTGGAAGTCGTCATGTGCACGACACTATCGGGTCGAGCGTTGCCCCCGCCAGCGATCCTGGCGCGGAGGACGGAACTTTCGTCAGACCGGCTCGGGTGCCGACCCGGGAGCCACCACGTCGCCATGCTCGATGCGCTGGCCGTCGCTGACGACGGCGCGCTCACCGACGATCGAATCGGCGATGTATGCGCCGCGACCGACCACGACGTGCTCGAGCAGCACGGAGCGCTCGATGATGGCACCATCGCCCACGACGACGCCGGGGCCGACGACCGCACCGGACCCGATGGTGGCGTTGGCGTGGACGCGCGCGCTCTCGTCCACCCAGCTGTCGGCGCCATCGAGCAGGTCGATGTTCGCCTGCAGGTACGAGCCCGGCGTCCCGATGTCGTTCCAGTAGCCGTCGAAGCCGATCGCGTGCAGCCGCTTGCCGACGAGCGCCGGGAAGACCTCGCGCTCGATGTTGCAGCGCACGCCGTGCGGCACCATCGCGATCACCTCGGGCTCGAGCACGTACGTGCCTGCGTTGATGTAGCGATCGTCACCAGCCTCCTCCAGCGTCGGCTTCTCGAGGAAGGTGAGCACCGCATCGCGCTCGCCCGTGCGAACGAGCCCGTAGCGCGTCGGATCCTCGACCGGTGTCAGGGCGATCGTCGCAGCGGCACCCAGCCGCTCGTGCTCGGCGATCAGGTGCGTGATGTCCATGTCAGTCAGCACGTCGCCATTGCAGACCAGGAGCCGCTGCGGCTCGAGCGTGCGGGCGGCGAAGGCGATCGCGCCCGCCGTGTCGAGCGGCTGGGGCTCGATCACGTAGGTCAGCTTGAGGCCGACCGATTCGCCCTCCCCGAAGTGCGAGACGATCTGGCTCGGCAGGAAGCCGCAGGCGAAGGTGACGGCCGTGACGCCGTGGCGCTTGAGGTGCTCGAGCTGGTGCTCGAGGAAGGGCCGACCCAGGATCGGCAGCATGGGCTTGGGACGCGTGTCGGTGAGCGGCTGCAGGCGCGTGCCGCGGCCGCCGACCAGGATGATGGCGTGCATCTGTCAGGCCTCCGTCGACGCGCTCGCGGCGCCATCCTGCTCGCGCCGCCGCGGGTTGCCGACGACGGCACCGGGACGACCGATCCCCTCGTAGGTCAGTCCGGCGCGCTCGGCCAGCTCGGGCGCGAACAGGTTGCGTCCGTCGATGAGCACGGGCGTGCGCATGATCTTCGCCACGTGGACGAGGTCGAGCTCCGCGTACTGCGGCCATTCGGTGATGAGCACCGCGGCGTCGACGCCCTCGAGCATCTCGAGCACGTCGTCGTGGATCTCCACGCCGCGCAGCAGCGGCCGCGCGACCTCGCTGGCGACCGGGTCGTGGGCGCGCACGATGGCGCCCTCGGCGAGCAGGCGCGACGCGACGATCAGCGACGCCGCCTCACGCATGTCATCGGTCCCCGGCTTGAAGGCCAGGCCCAGCAGCGCGATCTTCTTGTCGCGCAGGGAACCGAGGTGCTTGCCGAGCTTCGCGACGAGGCGCCGCTTCTGCAGCTCGTTGACCTCCATCACGGAGTTGAGGATCTGGAAGTGGTAGCCGGAGTTGCCGGCGAGCTGCTTGAGCGCGCTGACGTCCTTGCCGAAGCACGAGCCCCCGAAGCCGATGCCGGCGTTGAGGAAGTGGCGGCCGATCCGACGATCGAGCCCCATTCCCTCGGCGACGGCGGTGACGTCCGCCCCCGTCTCCTCGCAGACGTTGGCGATCTCGTTGATGAAGCTGATCTTGGTGGCGAGGAAGGCGTTCGACGCGGCCTTGATCATCTCGGCCGTGGCGACGTCCGTGCGCACGATCCGTGTCTCGAGCGGCGCGTGCAGCTGCGCGAGGCGATCGATCGCCACGTCGTCGGTGCCACCGATCACGACGCGGTCCGGGTGCATGAAGTCCGTGATCGCGTCGCCCTCCTTGAGGAACTCGGGATTCGAGACGTAGCGCACGTGGCTGAGCCCACGCGCGTCGAGCAGCGCCTGCATGCGCTCGCCCGTGCCGACGGGAACGGTCGACTTCATCGCCAGCACGACGTCGCCAATGTCGTCGGGAAGCTCTGCGATGACCGCCTCGACGAAGGTCAGGTCGGCGTCGCCGGAGTACATCGGCGGCGTGTTCACGCACACGAAGATGATGCCGGCCTGCTCGGTGACGTCGCGGATCTCGGTGGTGAAGGTGAGCCGCTGCCGGTTCTTCACGACGAGGTCGGACAATCCGGGCTCGTAGATCGGGACATGGCCGTCGCGCAGGCGCTCGATCTTCTCCGGAATGATGTCGCGGCAGATGACGTGGTTGCCGAGCTCGGCGAAACAGGCGGCACTCACGAGGCCGACGTAGCCGACTCCGATCACGCCGATAACAGGAGGCTGGGTCATGCCCAGCAGCCTACCCGCCGGCCTCCCAACCTGACCTCCGACCTGCGTGGCAACGCCGGTCGCAGCGGATCAGGCGACGGGAAGCCGCAGTCGGATCACGCGCTCGCAGTCCTTGGCGACGATGTCCTCACGCTGTGCGAGCACGGTGTCCACCCCCGCGCCGCAGCTGATGCGATCGACCTTGCCGTCGAAGATGGAGGAATCGATGTGGTGCGAGCCGCGCCCGGTGACGATGTGGTCGGCGCGCGAGCTCCCCTTCTTCCAGGCCATCTTGCCGCGCGGGCCGACGAGGATCGGCTGGAACCAGAGCCGCGAGCGATTGCCGGCCTTGTCGCGCACCTGGACGTACATGCCCTTCCAGCCGACACCGGTGCCGACGAGCGCGACCCGCTTGCCGGTGAGCGGCTGCCACTTGCCCCAGCGACCGTTCTCGGAGGCGAAGCGCACTGCGCTGACGCCGACGTTGTCCTTCGACTTCACCGTGACCGCGATGCGGCGCCCTGCGGACTGGACCGGGATCGTGGCCTTGATGATGACGGGGCGCTGCGTGTCGAACTCGGTCGCCACGGCGACGCCTCCCGCACCTGCGATGGGCGGCTTCGCGACGGCGCCGGGCTTCGGCGCCGACCAGGCGACGGTGGCGATGATGCGGTTGGAGAGGTTGCCGGCGGCGTCGCGCACCTGCACCATGATCGAGTGGTTGCCGTACGTGCCGTTGAGCGTGTGAGCGATGCCTGCGGCGTTCCAGGGCAGCCACGGTCCAGCGGCGCCGTCCTCGGTGAACTGGACCTCGGTGATGCCGACATTGTCGGTGGCGACGGGCACGATGGTGATCGTGGCGCTCGTCGTCGTGTATGGCACGCCGGTCTTCGCGAGCTGTGGCGCGACCTTCTCGACGGGGGCCGGAGCGATCGGCGCCGGAGCCGGGTCGGCAGGGCCGCCACCACCGACGGGCGGTGCGGGGTCCGGAGCGGGTGCCGCGTTGCCGCCCATCGGACCGCCACCGGCGTCGGTGTAGGCGTAGCCGGCCGGCGGCAGCAGCACGCTGCCGGGCTGTGCAAGGTGGATGACGCCCTGGCGGTCGACCGCGATGGCGTGACCGAGGTAGCCCTCGAAGCTGTAGCCGTTCTCGACGCCGCGCAGCGCGCCGTCCTGCGTGAAGCGCAGCACCTTGATCGTGCCGTTGTCGTAGCAGGAGGTGCTCGGCACGACGACCTCGCCACCGGGCGACAGCGCGACGTCGTACGGCGCAGCTAGCTTGCCGGCGGTGTTGCACAGGTCGATGCGCGGCGTGCGCTTGTTGGCCTCGGCGGTGAAGTCGCCCTGGACGTTGCCGAAGACCCTCGCGACGGCGTAGGCGCCGGTCGCGTCGTTGCGGTCGAAGCGCTGGATGCGCCCATTGAGGCGATCGGTGACGAAGACGCGCGAGCCGTTCGCCGTCACGGCGAGGCCGCCCCAGGAGTCGAATGCGACGCCGTGCGCCCACGAATCCGCCGCGGTGCCGAACTTGGTCACGTAGGTGCCGTCGGCCCGGTACTTGACGATCGTGTGGTCGGTCGGCAGGCCATTGCGACCGGTCTTGCCCTGATTCCAGAGACCGGACGACAGGTAGACGTCGCCGTTCGCGTCGGTCGCGACGAACTCGCCCACCACGTCGCGGTTGCCCGGGAACGGTGCCGGCTTCCAGCCCGCGTTGAGCACGTAGCGATCGCCCTGCCGGTCGAAGCGATAGACGACCTTCGAGTTGTAGTGGATCGCGTAGAGGTACGCGCCGTCGGGCGAGGGCGCGACGTCACTCAGCGTCGCGTTGTTGCCGAGGTTGATGCCGGAGAGGTCGAGCTTGACCCGCCGCGTCGTGCTTCCGTCGGCGGCTGTGATGCGCACGTGCCGGTCGAAGTTGGCGCCATCGGTCGTGGTGCAGGCGATGTAGAAGCGTCCGGCTGCGTCCATCTGGCCCGAGCCGCGTTCGCCACCCTCGGCGCCGCCGCAGATCGACTTGGCTGCCGTGAAGCCGGCTGCCTGGGCGCCGGCGGGCACGAGGCACAGGCTGGCGAGGGCAAGGACGAAGATGTGGCGGGGAATGCTCATCCACCCCATCTCACGACAGCTTTTGCAAATCGTCAAGGTGCTATCGCGGAACTCCGGCCATCGTATGGCCGCCCGGATGCCCGCAGCTCACGACCTACGCGTAGGGCTTGATGCCGTCCGCGATGGCGAGCATGGTCTCGTTCGAGAGCTTGTCGAGCACGGAGTTGGAGACCCAGTACGTGCCCGTCCCCTGCTTCCACGCGACCATGTGCAGCTTGGTGCCGTTGAAGAACAGCTGGTAGCGGCGTGCTCCACGCGTCACCTCGCGGGTCGCACCCTCGAGCACCGGCGGGTCGGGCCAGTTGGTGCCCTGCAGGCCCCAGTAATCGCCCTGCCCGGTCTTGGCCACCATGCGGAAGGCGGCGTAGCGCGCCTTGCCCTTGATGACCTCGTACGGGCGCACTTCTTCGTAGGTCGACGTCTGCTCGCGCACCGTCGGGTACAGCAGCGGGAACGACAGGGCGCCGACGGTGGCGAAGTCGTCACGGCCATACTCAGCGTCGATCGTCGTCTTGGCGGCTGCCTTGTCGGGCACCTTGTTGCCGGCGTACTCGACACCGCCGGAGGGGCCACCATCGACACCCACGGCGTCATCGGCGTCCGCACGGTACTCGAGGCCGGTGTCACCGACGATCACGAGCAGCTGTGTGTCGAAGGCGTTGGCGGGGGTCTTCGCTTCCGCCGATGCGCCGGGGATGTGGTCGGCGAGGGCCTCGGCTGCGAGCTGGGCGGACGCCGTCGCGTACTGGACGCGCGTGTTCGCGTAGTTCGGATTGTCCGCACTGCCGGCGGCACCGTCGGGAACGGACGCCTGGTAGCCGACGTTGCGCAGCTGCTCGCCCATCTTGCGGGCGACACCCGTGACGCCGCTGCCGTTCTTGACCGTGACGGTGACCGACGACGGCTTCGGCGGCAGCTCCGCTGCGGGCTCGGCCTTCGTGGGCTCCTTCGTCGCTCCGGCGTCCGGCGACGCCTTGCCGACGAGCTGGTCGGCGGTCGTCTCACGTGCCGATGCGCTCGGGTTGAGGAACGCCTCGACGGCGCCCTCGAGCTTGGCTTCCTCGAAGGTGACGATGCTGGCCCCCGTCGAGGACTCGCCCGTGCTGCCTTCGAACTCGATCTGGTAGACGTCCTTGGAGCTGAGGCTCGTGGCCAGGCGCACGTAGTCATAGATCACACGGGCGGAGACCTCGTCGCCACCGCCGGCAACGATCGACGTGTTCTTCTTCATCACGCGGAAGAGCCCGGGAACGTTGCTGCGCACGCCGCTCGAGGCGACCTGCTTCTTGAGTCCGGCGAGCACCTGCTGCTGACGCGCGATCCGGGCGAAGTCGCCATGCACGTCGTCGTGTCGATAGCGCGCGAAGGCAAGCGCGTCACGCCCATCGAGGCGCTGGTAACCAGCCTGGACGTCGATCTCCATGTGGTCCGCCTCGGGCGGCGTGAAGTAACGGCGGTCGACGTCGACCCAGATGCCCGAGAGCGCATCGACGACGCCGACGAAGCCGAGGAAGTCCACGTCGACGACGAAGTTGACGTCGAGGTCGGTCAGGTTCTTGAGCGTCTCGACGCTCAGCTGTGCGCCGCCGCGTCCGTAGGCGTCGTTGATCTTTCCCTGACCATGCCCGGGAATGTCGACCCAGAGGTCGCGCGGGAACGACAGCATGCTGATCGTCTTCTTCTTCGGATCCATGCGCACGAGCAGCATCGTGTCGCTGCGTCGATCCTCGTCGCCGGTGCCGCTCCTGTGGTCGCTGCCGAGCACGAGGATGTTGGTCGGCTCGCCGGGCAGGGGCTGCTCCAGCACGGTCTGCGTGGCGCGCTCGGCTGCCGTCTCCGCCGTGACCAGGTCGTCGATCTCCTGCTTGGCCACGAAGGCGAGCGCCGCGAACGCGCCCAACACGACCGCAAGCAGCACGATGACCACGACACCGACGCGCTTGAGCCAACGACGGCGACGTCGCGGCGGCTCGCCGCCACCAACGCCGGGCTGGTCGAAGGGCGACCCGGCGGGCGGGCCGGAGAGCGGGCGATCACGTGTCGGAGGAAGTGGTGACATGGGGGAAGTGGGCTCCGGCATTCGGATGGTCGAACACGGTGAGCCGCGGAAACTGTAGCAAGTTCACCGCTGGCAGCCTGCGGTTCACGGAAGCGCGAACCACGGTAGTTCCGGGATCAGAGCAAGGAGCGCGTGCCCTCGCGACGCTCGTCGGCGCCGCGCGGCTGGACACGGCCGGCGAGCTGGTCCACATCACCGGCGACGGCGTGCAGGAAGTCGAGCAGCATCACGCGGTAGGCGCGCAGCGAGCGGATCGAGACCTTCTCCTGCGGGCCATGGTGACCGGAGCCGATCGGGCCGAACTCGACGCTGGGAATCCCGCGCTGCAGGAAGTACGTGCCGTCGTTGGTGCCATCACGGCCGACGAGCTGTACCTCGTGCGCCGAGTGCATCTGCGCGGCGGCGCGCAGGTGCCGGAGGAAGGGGTCGTCGCTCGCGACCTTCGCAGGCGGACGTCGGAAGGTCTCGATCACGCGGCAGCCCGGGAGCTCCAGGCTCATCAGCTCGTCGCGGACGCGCTCCACCGGCTGTCCCGGCAGGAAGCGGATGTCGACGTCCATCGTGCACTTCTCGGGCACCTGGTTGATCCGGTCCCCGCCACTGATGCGGCCGAGGTTGATCGACGGTCGCTCGTAGAAGCGCGAGCTCTCCTGTGCGAACGGCAGCAGCTTGAGGCGATCGATGATGTCCATCGCGCGCTCGATCGCGTTGACACCGAGCCAGGGCGTCGCACCGTGGGCGCCGCGTCCCTCGACCTCGATGCGCACGTCGAGCACGCCCTTGGCCTGGATGCCGACGTGCAGGTCGGTCGGCTCGCCGCAGACGACGAAGTCACCGATCAGGCCCTGCTGCACGGCGTATTCAGTGCCGCGGATCTCCTTGGGCTGGTCGGTCTCCTCGTCCGGCACGCAGAGCAGCCGCACGCGGATGCCGAGCGGCTCGCGCTTGTGCTGGGCGGCGAGGTCGGCCATGACGCAGAACATCGCTGCGGTGGCGCCCTTCATGTCGTAGGCGCCGCGTCCCCAGAGGAACTCGCCATCGACATGCGGCATGAACTGTTCCTGCTTGCCGGGCACCACGTCGAGGTGGGCATGCAGCACGACCGTGACCGGGCCCTCGCCGATCGTCGCATCGAGGATCGGCAGGCCGTCGAGGTCGATCGTGCGCGCGCGGATCTCGTGGCCCTCGAGCCAGCCGAGCGCGAAGTCGGTGCAGGTGCGAATTCCCTCGTCGTGCGAGGAGTCGAAGGAGATGAGCCGCTGGGCCAGCTGCAGCTCGTCCGCACCGCATGGCGGAATCGGACAATCGTCCAAGGGGACGGCGAGCTGTTGAGGATGGAGCGTCACGCTTCGAGCTACCGTATCGGATCCTGCGTCATCCGTCAGTAGACGCGTGCCGTGAAGCGACGAGTCAGCACGGTGCGGCCGGACGCGACGCGCACGGTGACGGTGACTCGCTCGCCGACGCGGACCGACCGCGAGAGCCGGGCGTCGTAGCTGATCCAGCCGCGGCGGGGCGAGCCGGTGCCGCGCACGTGCTTGCCCTGGCTCGTCGCCTTGCCGGTGTGGAGCACCTGCTTGCCGACGGCGACGGAGACCTTGGTTGTCGCGCGCAGCTCGCTGCTCGCGTAGCCGACGCGGAGCCGCACGGTGCGGCCTGCCTCGCGCAGCCGGCCCGACGTGACCCACGCACCGACGCGTGGGGCGACGGTGTAGGCGCGCGCCGGGGTGGTGACGCTGGTGCCGCTCGGGGTCGTCGCGACGACCTGCCAGCGGTAGAGACCGGAGCGCCAGGCCTTGGCCGGGTGCGAGACGGCGCGACGTGCAGCGGCGACCGGCACGGTGTAGGTCGAGGTGCCGTAGCGGACGATGACCTTCGTCGACTTCCAGCCACTTGGCAGCTGCCAGGTCATGACGGGCGGCGTGCCGACGCGGGCGCCAGCACGAGGGCTGACCGCGCGGGCGGTCGAGGTGATGACCATGTTGCCGCCGCCGATGGCGGACGCCGAGAGCGCGGCCTGCGCATCGAGGACGCCGCCGCTGACGGTGCGGTTCGCGAGCGTGGTCGCCGGCCGAGCCGTGGCGAGCAGTCGAGCGCGGATGTCCTCCGGCGCGATGCCCTGGTTGGTGGCGGCGAGCAGCGCTGCGGCGCCGGACACGATCGGCGCAGAGAAGGAGGTTCCGGGCAGGGCGCGGTAGCTGCCGCCGGGCGCGGCGACGAGGATGCCTTCGCCGGGGGCTGCGATATCGACGCTGGAGACGCCGTAGTTCGCCCACGGCGACCAGTTGCCCAGCCGCGTGCTCGCCGTGACGGAGAGGATTGCCGGCAGGTCGTAGCCGGACGGATAGTCGGGCGTGTCGACGCCATCGTTGTTGAGCCCCTGCCCGGAGCGGTCGCCATTGCCAGCGGCGGCGACGATCAGCACGCCCTTGTCGGCGGCGTAGGTGACCGCGTCAAGCTCGGCCTGGGAGAAGCAGGAGGTCGTTCCGCCACAGCCGAGCGAGATGTTGATCACGTCGACGCCCTGGTCGGCGGCATAGCGGATCGCGGCGAGGTAGCCGCCCATCGAGAACGCCGTGTCACTGTCGCGGAAGACCTTGAGCGGCAGCACCTTCGCGTCCGGCGCGACGCCCGCCATGCCGACGCCACCAGCCGCGATCAGGCTGGCAACGGCAGTGCCGTGCCCGACCTTGTCGACCTGCGGGCCGGTCGTGGAGCCGGAGAAGTCCATGCCGGGCAGCACACGACCGACGAGGTCGGGATGTGTCGCGTCGATCCCGGTGTCGATCACGGCGACGACGGCACCGGCACCGGTCGTGGTCTGCCACGCCTCGGGTCCGTTGATGTCGACGTTGCTCTCCTGGGTCAGCGCCCACTGCTCGCCGAGCCGCGGTGCGCGGATCGGCCCGTTGCGCAGCGTCGTCGTGCCATGGCCGAGAGCGCCGGGCGTGTCACTCACGGCTGCAGGTTCATCCTCCGCCGCCTGTGGTGTCGGGGTCGCGCCACCAGAGTCGGGCTCGTCGCCGACATAGGGAAGTCGTGGCAGCGCGGGCTCGACGTCGATCGCGCCAGCGGTGGTGAAGGCGGCCTCGGCCATGGCCGCTGCGGTCTCGTTCCCCAGCTCGACCTCGTACCAGCCGCCTGGCAGCTGGTCGCTCGCGGTGCCACCGCCCAGTGCGCGTGCAGCGCGACCGATCTTCGCCTTCGGATGCTTCGCGGTGGCGGGCATCTGGACGAGCCACGCCTCATGGGTGCCGTCGAAGACGAGCCGATTCGCGCCCTTCGACCCGCTGCCGGCGACACCGGCAAGCTGCGCGACGGCCATCACCGCTGCGACGAGCAGCAGGAAGGCAGGGGCAGTGCGCGTGAGGAACCGGCGCTGTGGACGCGGAGACATGCGTCGCGCATCGGCAGGCAGGGCGCCGGGCTTGATCCCGGATCTGGACGGGCTGGGCTAGGCCTCGACGCCCGTGTCGCGCACGAGCTGTGCACCGACGGCCTTCGCGCTCTTGCCGCCCTCGAGCCAGGCGTTCATCTGGCGCGTGGCGCCGGTCTGCTCGAGCATGCCGCCGAGCAGGTCGAACCAGCCATTCGAGCCGAGTCGCTTGGCGACCGGCTCGGTGCGGTCCAGCAGCTTGGCGACGAGGTGGCGCGTCGAGGCGAGCTCATCGGTGGCGAAGTCGATCATCTCGCCATCGAGGCCGTAACGCGCGGCGCTCCAGCGGTTCTCCTCGATGAGCAGCTGCGGCACCTCGGCCTCGAGCTGCACGCCGCGGTCGAAGCGCTCACCGTGGTAGGCGACCATCGCCTGGATCAGCGCCGTCAGGCCGGCCGTGTCGCGCAGGCGCGTCTGGGCGTCGCAGATGCGGATCTCGATGGTGCCGAAGTCGGGGTGCGGGCGCACGTCCCACCACACGTAGGTGTGGTCCGGGATCAGGCCACTCGTGGCGCCGCGCGAGAGCAGCGACTCGTAGTCGTCCCAGCCGTTGGCGAAGTGGGCGGGCATGCCTGAGCGCGGGAAGGCGTCGAACACCTTGATGCGCGAGGACTGCAGGCCGGTGGTGGCGTTCTGCCAGAAGGGCGAGTTCGCGCTGAGCGCCAGCAGCAGCGGCAGCTCGGGGCGAATGGCGTTGTAGACGTACATGCACTTGTCGGCCGAGTCGACACCGACGTGGACGTGCATGCCGAAGATGAGCTCGCGACGGGCGACCCACTGCAGGCGCGCGACGAGGTCGCGATAGCGCGGCTTGTCGGTGACCTTCTGCGCTTCCCAGAGCGAGATCGGCGTCGTGCCGGCGGAGGCGATCGCCAGGCCGAGGTCGTCGGCGCGCTGGATCACGAGGGCGCGGACACGGGCGAGGTCCTCCACCGCCTGTGAGACGCCTTCGCAGACCTGGGTGCAGGTCTCGACGACGCTCTGCATGAGCTCGTGCTTGACCTGCAGCTTGTCGGCGTCGGAGATGCCTTCGAGGATCTGGTCCACCGCTGGAGCCAGCTCCATCGTGGCCGGATCGAGGATCTGGAACTCCTCCTCGACGCCAAGCGAGTACGGCGTGGACTGCCCGAAGCCTCGAATGCGGCGTGCCGCCGCGGGCTTGGCATGGTTGGAGGTGGTTCCGAGTGCGACCATGATCTGACGATTTCCCGACGCGGGCTCCGAGCAAACGCGACGTTGGGCCAATGCCGTGGCCACCTCCCGAAGATTCCTGCGGATTCGCCGCATATCGGGGGCTGTCTACGTTTGCCAGCCAGTGGGGTAGCAGCTTCGCGATGACTCCCGACCTCGAACCCACCACGCTTCCCATGCCCTGGCATGACGACCTCGCCGCGGCCAAGGTCGGGGGCACGCCTCGCCGCCTCCCCGCTGATCTCGTCGATGCCGCGCTGCGTGGCTGGTGGCTCGCCTGGACCCGCGAGGCCGGCATCTCGACGAAGCAGGCGAGTCGCGTGCTGGCCGAGCTCGACGCGGCACCGATCACATGGCGCCGCCTGGCCGGCCTGCTGCCCGGCGCCGTCGCGCTGCCGGCGCGCACCGCCGCCGTCGCGGGCATCGATCGAGCCGAGCTGATCCTGCCGCCCTCCACGCCGTGGCGCTTCCTCGACCTGTACCGCGTGCGTCGACTGCGCCGGCGGTTGCGCCGCGCGACGCCGACGTTGGCTGCCGAGCTCGCGCGCTTCACCACCTGGTCCGAGCAGGATCGTGTCGCGGCG
Source organism: Thermoleophilia bacterium (assembly GCA_025964435.1). Taxonomy (GTDB): domain Bacteria; phylum Actinomycetota; class Thermoleophilia; order Gaiellales; family SKUG01; genus JAGQUL01. The sequence goes on from JAOPYV010000071.1 coordinate 14,844, forward strand.
ATCGCCGACGGCGACGACGGCACGCCCTACGGCCAGCTGCCGCCCTACGCGCTGGCCGCACGCATCGAGCAGCTCCTGCGCACCACGGCGACCTGGGCGGCGCCGATGCGCGTGCTGCTCGTCGCCGCCGACGCGGGATCACGCGGCGGAGCAGCCCCCGACGAG